>DATIQO010000049.1:0-27278 GCA_035470745.1 Sphingomicrobium sp.
GACAGATGTCTCCATCGCGCTCGCGAAGCGCGGCAATGCGCCGCTGCGCCTGTTCGCGCCGGAACTTCCACGGGGTCACATATTTTCTGATAGTCGAGCCGCTCATCACGACCGCAATAGCCGATCACGCCTCACCAAGGCGTTACGGCCGGCAAAAAATTCCTGTGGATTGCAAGGGCTACCGGTTGTTGACGCCGAATCGATGCGGACGCCGCGCTTCTCTTCCTTCGCAGCTTCATGGACTCGATATTCGGCGGGATGGGTGCGCAGCGCATCGCGCCAATCGTCCCATCCGCAGCAAGCTCGGCGGCAAGCCGGACCCCTCGCAGTGCGGCCGATGACTTGTCAGGGTCCTTGTTCGTCATGCCCTTTCTTCAGGGTAATCCCTTATACCGGCGCGCCGGATCTGCTGCGAAAGCTTCAACGTGCCGCCGGCTTCCCCTTTCACGGTGGCATGAGCAGGCCGGGAACCAAACCCAAGGTTCCCGGCCTAAACCTTTTCAAGAGCGCCAGCGGTAAGTGCACCGCCCCCAGCCCCGGCGACTTTTTGGGTCGCCGACGGCTGGATTTGGCAAGGGGGCATCCTGTCCCATTCTGGCACAGTTGCATGCAGGTCCGGGAATACCCCTATGGCGGTTGCTTCCCGGCGCGTGTTGAACGCCCGATCTCGTCCCGCGTTTACCAGATGTCCGCACGGGGACATTCGCGAAGGAGCGGCAAATGGATCGTAAGTTGGTCATCGCTGCGGCGCTTAGCTGCGCACTCACGCTATCAGCCACGCCCGCCATGGCTGAGCACGGTATCGGCATCGGAATCCCCGATGCGAAGACCTCCCATTACGTCGGCGCGCCAACTTCTCCCGACCTTGGCAGTTGCGGCAATCGCCAGGGCGGACATGGCGGCTTTTCCCGCTGCAACGGCGATGGATGGGCATATGCCGACGGATCATGGGCGATTGCCAACAATCGCAGCTGGGATTCGAGCAGTTACAACGACTGGTGGCACGATCGCCCCGACCGCGCCTATCCGCGGTGGGTCCAGGAGCAACGCATGCGCGGCAGCTGCGAGCCCGATCGGATGTGGTGGTCAGGGAGCGGCTGGCACTGCTGAGCGACGTTGCGCTCAGGACACTGGCTTAATGTGTTGACGACTGGGGTGACGAGGCCTGATCGACCGTTCCCTGCTCGGCAGCCTGCGCGGCCGCCTTGGCCTTCTGCGCCGCCTTCGCAGCCTTCTCTGCCTCGCGCCTCGCCTTGGCCATCTGATAGCGCTGATATTCGCTTGGCTGCGGGTCGGTGACGAACATGCTGCCGATTTCCTGCCCCTTGGCTGCACGCTGGGCCATTTCGACTGCGGTCAGCGCAGCCCCGATCAGGTCGATACCGGCGACCATGCAAGGAGCAGGCCCGACGTGCTCGCAATCGGCGATGTTCGTTCCGCCAGGTCGGACGGGACGGCCGGGGCTGCGGGTTTCGCGCTTGGCTTCGAGCACATCGGGATTGAGCCGATAGCCTTCCGGCCTCTGCGTGCAGATGATGATGGTTCGGCTGTCGGCGTTCGGCGCCGGGCAACGATCGGCCGAGGTCGCCGCGCGCGTTGACGTCGAGGGCTGGGCGGGCGCCGTCGGCGGCTGCTGGGCGCCCTGCGCCGGAGCATCGGCAAGTCCCACCAGCGCAACAAAAAGGACGGGGAGCATCGGCTGATCCTTCTCCCAAGGAGCTTGCCTTAGCATGAACCGGGTCCAGCACGCGAAGGACTTGGACGACCGATCGTGCTAATCTTTGCCCCGACGGATGCGTTCCTGTCCGCCACTCAAGAGGGGGAACTCCTGATGTCGTCGAACCACAAGCTGCTGTCGCTTGCGCTGATCATATTTGGTGCGGTGTTTTGCCTGATCTATCCGCTTGCAATGGTCTGGCCGTCCGGCTGGGCATGGCACCAGGGCCCGCCGGCAGCGAATGATTATTTCATGATGATCGTCGGAGTTTATGCGACGCTTGGCATCTTCCTGATCCTTGCCGCCCGCGATCCGGCGGCCAATGCCTCGCTGATCTGGTTCACGATCTATTCGAGCATCGTCCATGCCTTGGTCATGGCCTGGGAATCGATGCGCAACCCAGCGATGGGAGGGCATCTTACAGGCGACGTCCCGGCACTCCTGCTCGTTGCCGTGGTGCTGGGGCTATTGATGATGGGAGTACAGCGCAGCAGCGTTGCGCGAGCCTGACAACTCGATCGGGGCGCAGCGTCAGTGGCGAAACTCGCGCTGCGCCTCCTGGAACCAGCCTCGCGGTGCAACGCCAATCTCCTTTGGGGCGGCCAGGGCGGGCTTCTGAACCGGCTGCGTACCGGGGAATGCGAGAATCATGATCGCAACGGCGAGCACGCCAAGCAGTGACATGAGCAGCAGGAACGGCACGGTCGAGAGGAGGAGCCGAGGTGCTTCCGGTTCCGTTCGGTCCTTGGCGCGCCGGCCTCGCCGGAAGCTGCGCTTGCGCGCCATTGCGTCGAGATAATCCTCGGGACGGGTCCATCTGCCCGCCGGCGACTCCGTCACGCCCTGACGCTTCATAAGCGCAAGTTGAGCGCTTTTGCCTGTCTTCTCAATAAGCTCGGGCCGCAACCGGGCGCTTATTTCTTGCGCGGCACCGTAAGTGTGGCGAGGGTCTCCTCGCCGCACCTGACGGTCACCTCGGTCACGGTGTTGCTGCTGGGGATCGTCTCGCTGACGCTCCACCAATTGTCAGGTGCCGCATAGCCGGTGTCATTCACTGTTATCGTCGGCGCGACTTCGGCAGTCGTGCCGCTCACCGTCGCGGGCGACAGCAATGCCTTGTAGCGTGAATCCTCGCGATAGGCTTTCCCCGAAACAATGACGTTACCGCTCTTGTCGACCTTTGCGGCCCATGCCTTCGTCTCGGTCTTCTTGAAGAAACAATAAGCCGGCCTGGGCTTCTCGGGCGCGGCCGCCTTCACCGCGGCATTCGTCGACGATTCGTCCGATGACTGGCCGCACGCGGCAAGACCCGCGGTAGCCAGGGCTATAATGATGGACTTGCGCATGCTTCCTCCCCGTCCGTTCCCATTGGAGCGGAAGGGAGCGCAGGGATCAAGTCGTCGGCTCAGCCGATTGGATCGCCGCTCTGTTCCTGTTCGAACAGGTCGGCGACAACGTCGCCCCGCGCGGTCAGGCGCACCTTGTCGCCTTCCACTTCGGCGACAAGCCCGCGCGGAATATAATGGTGCTCGTTCTGATGCGCGACGCCGCTATCGGCACGAATGAGCTTGATGCGATTGCCTTCGACGCGGTCGACGGTGCCGAGGTGCACGCCGTCGGCGCCGATCACTTCCATATGCTCGCGAATATCTTCAAAGCCGCTCATGGGGTCTGGCCTCCTTCTGCTCGCTGTCCCAACGCACTGCTGGCGCAATGGGATGCACGCCGCTCAGCCCAACTACGCCTGTTTGAGGCACGAGTCATCGGCAGGGCCGGGTTGTTAGGCCGCCAGCATCGCCTTAAGTCGCGGTCATGGCAGACGTTCGCACCACGACACCTCCCGACGCAAACGCAATCGCGGAAGCCCCGCCCTCGCCGGCCCATGTTGCCGTCAGACGGGAGGATTATCGGGCGCCCGACTGGCTCGTTCCCGATCTGCAGCTCGATTTCGACCTTGATCCCGAGCGGACGAAGGTCCGTGCGACGCTAAGCGTCATTCGCAATGGAAATCATGATCGGCCGCTGCTCCTCGACGGCGATGAGCTCGAACTCATCTCCGTCAGTGTCGACGGGCAGCCGGCCGAATATCGGATGGAAGGCAAGCAGCTCGTCGTGGCGCTCGACGGCGACCGCGCGACGGTCGAGACGGCGGTAGCGATCCGGCCTGCTGCGAATACGAAGCTGATGGGCCTCTATGCTTCCGGCGGGATGCTCTGCACGCAATGCGAAGCCGAAGGGTTCCGCCGGATCACATTCTTTCCCGATCGGCCCGACGTTCTTTCGAAATATCGCGTGCGGATGGAAGGCGACCGCACGCAATTCCCGGTCCTTTTGTCGAACGGCAACCGCGTCGCTCGAGGCGACTGCGGCAATGACCGGCATTGGGCGGAATGGGAGGACCCTTTCCCGAAGCCCTGCTATCTCTTCGCGCTGGTTGCCGGCAACCTCGAAGCGAACCGCGACAGCTTCACGACGATGAGCGGCAGGGTGGTCGATCTCGCCATCTGGGTGCGCAAAGCGGATCTTCCGAAAACGCAGCATGCCATGAACAGCCTCAAGCTCGCCATGGCTTGGGACGAGAAAGTCTATGGCCGCGAATATGATCTCGACCAGTTCAACATCGTTGCCGTCAGCGACTTCAACATGGGCGCGATGGAGAACAAGAGCCTCAACATCTTCAACTCGGCCTACGTGCTCGCCGATCAAGAGACTGCGACTGACGCCGATTTCGACAATATCGCGCGCGTCGTCGCGCACGAATATTTCCACAACTGGTCGGGCGATCGGGTCACCTGCCGAGACTGGTTCCAGCTGAGCCTCAAGGAAGGCTTCACCGTCTTTCGCGATCAGAGTTTCGGTGCCGACGTCGGAAGCTCGGCAGTCAAGCGCATCGAAGACGTGCGCGTGCTCCGTGCAGTCCAATTTCCCGAAGACCAGGGGCCGCTTGCGCATCCCGTGCGGCCGGACAGCTATATCGAGATTTCGAACTTCTACACGGCGACCGTCTACAACAAGGGCGCCGAGGTCATCCGCATGTTCCACACGGTGCTCGGGCAGGAGAAATTCCGGGCCGGCACGGATCTCTATTTCGATCGCAACGACGGCAAGGCAGCGACCTGCGACGACTTCGTAGCAGCGCTCGAAGAGGGAAGCGGCACCGATCTCGATCCCTTCAAGATCTGGTATTCGCAGGCCGGCACGCCAAGGGTTCGCGCCCGCCTCGAACATGACGCAAGCCAGAAGACAGCGACCCTGCATCTGGAGCAGCACGTCGACCCGACCCCCGGCCAGCCGGTCAAGCAGCCGATGGCGATCCCCTTGAAGACCGCACTCATCGGCAGCGAATCCGGGCACGAGATCTGTCCCGAGAAGCTGATCGTCTTCGACCAGCCGCGGCAGAGCATCACCTTCGCAAACGTCAGCGAACCCCCGCTACTTTCCATCAATCGGAACTTCTCCGCCCCGGTGATTGTCGATGCTGAGCGCGGTCCCGCGGATCTCGAACGTCTCGCCCAGACCGATACCGACCCGTTTGCCCGCTACGAAGCCATCCAGGAGCTGATGATGCGCGCGCTAATTGCCGGCGCGCGCGGCGAGGCCCTCGATCCAGAGCCGGTGATCCGCGCGATCGGGGCGACGCTGAAGTCGAATTCGCTCGACGCTGCGTTCAAGGCCGAAGCAATCCTGCTCCCGAGCGAGAGCCTGATCGCGGACCGGATGGATGTCGTCGATCCCGATGCCATTCACGGCGCACGGGAGAAACTTCGCGCGGCGATCGGCGCTGCGCTGCGCAGCGAGCTACGGGCCGCCCATGCCAGCGACGGCGCCCCGGGCGATGATCTGAGTCCCCTCGCCAAGGGTATTCGCAGGCTCCGCACCGTCGCGCTTGGCCTGCTCGCCGCCGCTGACGAGGCGGAAGCTGCAGGCCTTGCAAAGGCGCAGTTTGATCGCGCTGACAACATGACCGACCGTCAGGGCGCGCTTGGCGTGCTCGTCTCGACCCAGTCGACAGAGCGTCTTGAGGCGCTCGATGCCTTCTATGATCGGTTTCACGATGATCCGCTCGTTCTCGACAAATGGTTCGCGCTGCAGGCCGCAGCGCAGCGCACCGACACGCTCGACCAGGTGCTCAAGCTGTCGAAGCACCCGGACTTCCTCATCACCAACCCCAATCGACTGCGCTCTCTTGCAGGCACGTTCGCGGCCAATCACTGGGCGTTTCATTCGCCCGATGGCCGTGGCTATGCCTTCCTCGCCGACATGATCATCGCCGCAGACAGGCTAAATCCGCAGGTTGCGGCAAGGCTGGTACCGCCGCTCGGCCGCTGGCGTCGCTTCGAGCCGAAGCGCGCGGCGCTGATGAAAGCGGCGCTGGAGCGGATCGCGCCGACGCCGGGACTGTCAAAGGATGTCTACGAGCAGGTGAGCAAGTCGCTCGCCTGATCGCGCGGGCCGAACCTCTGCCGCGACGACCTAAGCGTCGCCAATGATGGTCATGACCGGCATGAGGCGGGCACGCGTTCGCGTGCCGGCGCTAGCAAGCGACCGCTATCCGCCGATCCATTGCGCGACTTGCTGCGCGACCTGGTTCGCCGCCCGGTTGAGCGCCGGACCGACGCTTGCACCGGTTCCATCGGCAGGAACGCTTGCTTCGAAACGGCGCGTCTGCACCGCTCCTCCAGGTCCTGCCAAAGTGCCATTATAAGCGACGACAACCTGGCCAGTTCGCGCGTCGTAGCCAAAGCGCTCGAGCTCGCCCTGGAGCGTCATCCCGGGATCGACCCCGCTCTGGTTCGGGTCGAGGACAACGCGGTTTGTCGTCCGCCGGACCGTTACCTCGAGCAGATTCTGGAATAGCTTGTCGGGGGTGTCGACCCATTGCAGGTTGGTCACATACTGGATGTCCGTCGGCGACACCTGGACAGGGACACGCACCGTTCTGAGCTCGTTGTCGATGAGGGGGGTTGCGATCGTCACCGCCTGTCCCGCGGCGGCGGTGCGGGCAGTGTTTCCAGGATCGGCCGCCTCGGAGGTCAGCGTCTGGAGGGTCGTTGGCGGCTTGCCTCCGCCTCCCATGAGGCCGCTTAGTGAACAGCCGCAAAGCGCGGCCGCGGCAAGAAGGGGAGCGAGATTACGCAGCAGCTTCATTGGCGTTTCCCAGGCTTGTAATCGGGCAGCTTTTCCGGCCCGAGCGCACCGCCGATGCCCTGGCGATTGACGCGGTCGGAAACCTGCTGGAGCGATTGCGAAAGGTCGCGAAGGTCGTGAACCAACCGGTTCGCTTCAGGCAGTGTCGACTTGCTGAACGTCTGCACGCCAGGTCGCGCATCGCTGACCATCGAGTTGAGATTGTCGGCTGCCTGCCGCGCGGAGATGATGGCCTGGTTGAGATTCTCGACCGCGGGCCGCCCCTGGTCCGTCACGAGCTTGTTCGTGTTTGCCGAAAGCTCGGCAATATTGTTCGCTGCGATGCCGGCATTGTGCGCCGCAACCCGAACATCCCCGATGGCGTCCGCCATCTCGGGCGCGCGCTGCCGGAGCACTGCTGTCGTCGCGTCGATATTGTCGAGAATATCGGCGATCGCGTTCTGGTTCTTGTCGGTGAGCAGCTCGGTCAGGCGCTCGGTCAGGCGCTGAATTCGCGCGAGAAGCTCCGGCGCGCTGTTGAGCAGGGCGCTCAGTCCGCTCGAGCTTGCGGGAATGACCGGGCAGCCCTGCGGCCCGAGCTGCGCGATCGCCGGCCGCCCGCGCTCGGCGCCATTCAGCTGGATCTCGTTGGCACCGGCAAGACTGACGCTGTGGATCTCGGCAGTGGTTCCTTCAAGAACCGGCGTCTGCTGGTCGACTTCAATTCTCACCCACACGAACTCGGGACGATTGGGGAGCAGCGAGATCTTGCTCACCTGTCCTACCGGGACGCCGGAGAAACTGACGTTGGAGCCCTTGGCGATGCCGCCAACTGCGGGAAAGTAGATGTCGTAGCATTTCGTCGACTTGCTCGAGAGACCGGCAAGCCAGACGATGAACAGCAGCGTGCCGATAAGCAGCGCTACGGTTACGGCGCCCACCATCACGTAATTGGACCGTGTTTCCATTAGGCCGTAACCTCGTGCTCATAGCTTGCGGCCGCAGCTCGCCCCCGCGGTCCATTGAAATACTCTTGTATCCAAGGATGATCCAAAGCCAATAGTTCGGGGATCGTTCCAACAGCAACGACCCTTTTGTCGGCAAGCACCGCGATGCGGTCGCAGATCGCATGAAGGGTATCGAGATCATGCGTGATCAGGAAAACGGTGAGGTCGAGCCGCTGCTGGAGCGACTTGATGAGCTCGTCGAAGGCTGCTGCGGCAATCGGATCGAGGCCGGCGGTCGGCTCGTCGAGGAACAAAAGCTCGGGATCGAGCGCAAGCGCACGCGCAAGACCCGCGCGCTTGACCATGCCACCCGAGAGCTCGGACGGATATTTGGGTCCCGCATCCGCAGGAAGGCCGCCCATCGCGATCTTGTAGGAGGCGATCTCATCGAGCAGCGGCGGCTTGATGTAAGGAAAATATTCGCGGATCGGCACCTCGACATTCTCGGCGACGGTCAACGTCGAGAAGAGAGCGCCGTTCTGGAACAATATCCCCCAGCGGCGGCGAATATTCTTCGCCTCGTCCTCGTCGCGGCCGATCATGTTCTCGCCCAAGACCTGGATTTCGCCACGGTCGGGAGTCTGAAGGCCGATGATCGAGCGCAGCAGCACCGACTTGCCGGTGCCCGAGCCGCCGACGACGCCGATGATCTCGCCCCGACAGACGGTGAGATCGAGATCTTCGTGAATGACCTGCTCGCCGAAGCTGTTGCGCAGTCCGCGAACCTCGATGACCGGCTTGCAGCCTTCCGGGACCGTCCTCGGGTCGAGCTGCTTGGGAAGGCTCATATCCACCCGATGTTCGAGAAGAAGACAGCAAAGACGGCATCGAGAACGATGACGAGGAAGATCGACTGGACGACCGCGGTCGTCGTGCGGGTTCCGACCTCCTCGCTATTGCCCTCGACCAGCATCCCCTGGAAGCAGCCGGCAAGGGCGATGATGAAGCCGAAGACGGGCGCCTTGATCAGTCCGACCCACAGGTCGGTGAGCGGGGTAACCTCCTGCAGCCGCTGGATATAGGTGATCGGTGGAATCTCGAGCGAAAGCCAGACGAACACGCCGCCGCCGATCAACGCCATCAGCATTGCCCAGAAGGACAAAAGGGGCATCATGACGACTGCCGCCATGATGCGCGGAAGGACGAGTGCCTCGACCGGCGAGACGCCGATCGTGCGCATGGCATCGATCTCCTCGGTGATCTTCATCGTGCCGATCTGCGCTGCAAAGGCCGAGCCGGAGCGGCCCGCGACCATGATTGCGGTCATCAGCGTTCCAAGCTCGCGCGCAGTAATCCGCCCGATGAGGTTGATCGTGTAGACCTGCGCACCGAACTGGGCGAGCTGGACCGAGCCCTGCTGGGCGATGACGATGCCGATGAGGAAGCTCATCAGTCCGATGATGCCGAGCGCGCGCACGCCCACCACGTCGAAGCGTTGGATGACGGCATTGGCCCGAAAGCGCCTCGGGCGGCGAATCACATTGGCGAAGCCGATCAGGGTCGAGCCGAAGAAACCGAGCAGGCCGACGAGCGTGACTCCGGTTTCCACGATCCATTCGCCAAGTTCGCGGAGCGCGTGATTGACGCCGCCCGCTTCCTCGGGAACGACCCGCGCCGGGTGATCGAATTCCCCCACCTGCTCGAGCAGGCTCGCCTCGTCGCGGCTCGCACCGATAACCTTGGCGCCGCGGTCGCGAACGGCGCGGTAGACGAGCCACGCACCGACCGTGTCCATCCGGCTGATATCGGAGAGATCGATCGTCAGCGGATCAGGAAGCGCGGCGATCTCGCGTTCCGTCGTCGCGGCGCGCGTGATCGTCAGCGCGCCGGCGACCCGGTACACCGACCCGCGCGGATGTTCCCCCTCTTGCGCGTCAAGATCCGCCATTCATGCCGACTGATGCGCGATTAACGTGACAGGGGCAAGTCGGCTGTGAACCGACCCCTTCCCTGCCCTTTTTCCCATCTCTATGCCCTGCCCATGGCGAGCGAAGGGCCCCTCATCTTTGTTGCTGTCGGGAACAATGTTGCGCGTCCCTTCGGCATGGAAGCTGGCGAGCGTGCGTCGAGGCTCGCAGCCAATGCCGGATTCGAATGCGCAAACGCCGCCGAGCCCGGCCGCGCCGTCCTGCTTGCAAGCCTCGACTATGCATGGGACCCAGCCTGGCTGAAGGCGATGCGGAGCCGCCCGGGAACCATCCTTACCTCGGGTGACAAGCCGGTCATGATCCACGTCCCGGCCGATGGCAATGCGGCCGCAGCGGCTGCGGGGCTCGAGGACCATCGGATCGTCGAGGGCTATTCGCTGCTCGCATCCGAAACGGCCGAGCTCAGCTACGAGGAACTGCGCAAACGCGAGCGGCCCTTCGTATTGCCGCTCGACCCGGCCGATCCAGAACCGGTCGAGCGCGCCGCTTATGATGCGGCTTACAAGGGCGTTACCGACCTTCTGACCCTCTATCTTTGGCGCCGGCCGGCTTTCTATCTGACGCGCTGGGCCGCCCGCGCCGGCCTTGCGCCCAACATGGTGACGCTCGCCGGCGCAATCCTTTGCCTGCTTGCCTTCTTCCTGTTCTGGCGAGGCGACTATTGGCTTGGCGTGCTCTCGGGCTTCGCCTTCATGGTGCTCGATACGGTCGACGGCAAGCTTGCGCGGGTCACCGGGGCGTCGTCGAAATGGGGCGAGGTGTTCGATCATGGCATCGACCTCGTCCACCCGCCATTCTGGTATTGGGCTTGGGAGCACGGGCTCGCGGCCTACGGCCTCCCGCTCGAGCCGGTCTTCGTCACCATGATCTTGTCCATCATCTTCGGCGGCTATGTCGCGCAGCGGATCATCGAGGGCATCTTCATCAAGCGGATGAAGATGGAGATCCACGTCTGGCGGCCGATTGACAGCAAGTTCCGGCTTATCACCGCGAGGCGTAATCCGAACATGATCTTGCTCGTCGCTGCGCTCCTGTTCCGGCGCCCCGATACGGGACTCGAGCTTGTCGCCTGTTGGACTCTCGCGAGCCTCATCTTCCACGCGGTCCGGCTGGCGCAGGCGAACGAGCGCCTGGCCCGCGGCGAACCACTCGCGTCCTGGCTCGAGGCATGAGCTGGACGGCCGTCGTGCTCGCCGGGTCGCGGCCCGGCGGCGATCCTCTGGCAGCCGAATTCGGAGTGGACCTCAAGGCGCTCATCCCGATCGCCGGCGAACCGATGGTCAGGCGACCCGTAGGCGCGCTCCTGCAGGCCGGAACGATTGGAAAGATCCTTGTCCTTGGCCAATCACCCGATCGAATTGCAGGGGTTTTGCCAAGCGACCGGCGGATCGAGGTCAAAGGTTCGAAGGGAACGATTGCCGAGACGATCCTTGCCCTCATTGCCGACAAGAGCGTCGAATGGCCCCTACTGGTCACGACTGCCGACCATGCGCTCCTCGATACTGCCACTATCGAGGAATTCTGCAGCGGCGCAGCAGCCGCCGACATTGCGATCGGCGTCGTCGAGCAAGAGAAGCTCATGCAACGCTTGCCTGCAACGAAGCGGACCTGGTTGAAATTCCGCGGCGGCGCTTACACCGGAGCCAATCTGTTTGCGCTTCGCTCACCGGCAGTATCGCCGGCAATCGAGCTCTGGCGCTCGGTGGAGCAGGACCGCAAGAAGGCCTGGCGGATCGTGTCGGTGCTCGGCCCGCACGTCCTTCTCGCGGTCGCCTGTCGGCTCGTCAGCATCGACGCGGTCCTTGCGCAATTGGGCGGGAAGCTTGGGCTTGCAATAAAGGCCGTGAGGCTCAGCAATCCAATCGCCGGCGTCGACGTTGACAAGGCGGACGACCATGAGCTTGTCGAAGCGATCCTGGAGCGCCGCGCATGAGCGACCTTGCCGTCTATGACATGGACCGCACGGTCACCAAGCGGCCGACCTATACGCCCTTCCTCCTCCACTGCGCGCTGCGACGCGCGCCATGGCGATTGTTGCTCCTGCCGTTCGTGCTCTTGTCCATGATCGCTTATCTCGCGCGGCTGATCGATCGCGGGCGGCTGAAGGAGATCAATCATCATTTGCTCCTCGGCACGCGCGTTCACCCGCGCGAGCTCGCACCGCTCGTCGAGAGCTTCGCCGATCGGCAGGTCGCAAGCAACATTCGGCCCGGCGCCCGCCAGGCGATCTTGCGCGACAAGGCCGAGGGAAGGCGCATCGTGCTCGCAACCGCCTCCTACCGCCTCTATGCCGACGCCGTTGCGAAGCGGCTTGGCTTCGACGATGTTATCGGAACCGGCTCGGTTATCGGCCTTGACGATCGCGTCCACGCCCGGATCGCCGGCGAAAATTGCTACGGTCCGGCGAAGATGAGGATGATTGCCGACTGGGTCGACAAGTCAGGCCTCAAGGGCATTCACGGCCACGTCCGCTTCTATTCGGACCATGTCTCCGACCAGCCGGCATTCGAATGGTCGGATGAGCCCGTTGCCGTGAACCCGCACGGCAAGCTGCGCCGCCTCGCCCGCCAGCGCGGATGGGCGATCGAGGACTGGGGCTAGACGGCCTCGAGCGCGTTCGCGAAGTCGGCGATGAGATCGTCGGCATCCTCGACGCCGATCGAGATCCGCACCAGGTTGGGCGTGATGTCGAGCTGCGCCTTACGCTCCTCGGGCACCGAGAGGTGCGTCATTGCTGCCGGTGCACTGGCCAGCGTCTCGGTGCCGCCAAGGCTTACCGCGAGATGGGCGATCTGCAGCGCATCGAGGAAAGCGAACGCCTCCTTCTCGCCGCCCTTGAGGTAGAGCGAGAAGGTCGAGCCCGCCCCGGTGCAGTGGCGCCTGAAGATGTCGGCCTGCCGCGAGCCTTCCTCGAGGAATCCGAGATAGCCGACCTTCTCGATCTTTGGATGATCGCGCAGGAATTCGCACACCTTGGCGGCATTCTGCCCCGCCTTCTCCATCCTCAGTTCGAGCGTCTCGAGGCTTCGCAGGAGCATCCAGGCGGTGTTCGGGTCGCAAATGCCGCCCATGACGTTGCGCATCATCCGCGCCTTGTCGATCACCGAGCGCTTGCCAACGAGTGCGCCGGCGACGAGGTCGCTGTGGCCGCCGGCATATTTGGTGAGGCTATAAACGCTGACGTCGGCGCCCTGCGCGAGCGGCTTTGCCCAGAGAGGTCCAAGGAACGTATTGTCGATGGCGATCGGGGGAAGCTCCGATTCCCCGGCAAAGGCCGCGGCGCGGGCCTGCGCGACCGCCTCGACGTCGACAAGGACGTTCGTCGGGTTGGCCGGGCTTTCAAGATAGATCAGCGCCACTCGGCCCAGCGACTTGGCCTTCGCCATTATTGCGTCGAGTTCATCGCGCGACGCTCCGGCCGGAAAGTCGATGTACTTCACGCCGAATTGCGGGAGGATCTTGTTGATGACCGTTTCGCTCGCCGCATAGAGCGGCCCCGAATGGATCACGACATCGCCGGGGCGAACGTGCGAGAGGAGCAGGATCGCAATTGCCGTCATCCCGCTCGAAAACGTCAGCGCGTCTTCCGCATCTTCCCAGATCTGGAGGCGGTCCTCGAGAATTTCCTGGTTGGGCCCGTTGAAGCGCGAATAAACGAGCCCTTCCGCCGTGCCGCCGCCCGGGCGCTTGCCCGTAATGCCCTCGAAGAAGCGCTTGCCGTCCTCGGCCTTTTCGAAAACGAAGGTCGAGGTGAGGAAGATCGGCGCCTTGAGCGACCCTTCCGAGAGGGCCGGGTCATAGCCATAGCCCATCATCAGCGTCGCTGGGCTGAGCTTGTGATTGCCGATCGTCGTCGGGGTCTGCTTGGGAGGCCGGCGGCTTGACGGCATGGGGTCGAATTCCTCGGGCAATATTTCTCTCCTGGTTGGCGGGCGCATTAGCGCCTTGCGGCCATTGCTCCAAACAAGATGGCACCGCCTGCCGATAAGCTATACTTGTGGACCCGATCAGCCGAGCGCGACGGCGCTAAGCTGACGGCCATAGTCGGCTTCGCCGCGATGGGTTGCCCGGCGGAAGCTGTAGAAGCGCTCAGGATCGACGTAGGTATCGAGATGAAGCGCTTCCACCTCGCCGATCCCGGCGACGAGCAGCCGATGGACGACATAGGCCTCAAGGTCGAAATGGGGCTTTGAACCCGCGCCTGCGGCGAAGAAGCGCGCATTTTCCTTGTCCTGGGTGAGGAAATGTTCGCGAAAGGCCTCGTCGACCTCATAGGATTTGAGCCCGATGCAAGGGCCTACCGCGGCATGGATATCATCGCGCCTCGCACCGAGGCGCTCCATTGCGGCAATCGTTTGATCCGTCACTCCGGCAAAAGCCCCGCGCCAGCCTGCATGTGCGGCGCCGACGACCCCCGCTTCGCCATCGGCAAAAAGAACCGGTGCGCAATCCGCGGTGAGGATCCCAAGAAGGACGCCTGGTCGATCCGTGACCATTGCGTCCGCCTGCGGTCGTTCCCCTTGCGGCCAGGGCCGTTCGACATAGACGACATCGGCCGAATGGACCTGGTGGACAGTCGCGAGCGCCGCGCCCGGAAGCAGGGCTGCAATCGCACGCCTGCGGTTCTCGTCGATCGCTGCACGATCGTCGTTGCTGCCGTAACCAGTGTTGAGACCTGCAAGTTCGCCGCCCGAAACGCCTCCCCGGCGCCCCAGAAATCCATGCGGCAGGGCACCGAGCGAGACCGCGCGTATCACCTCGACTTCGCTCACAGCACCTTCCGCATGATGATGTCCTCGTCGACATGGTTGCCGACCATGAAGTCGTAACGTCCAACCGCCGCGAAGCCGTAGCGGTCGTAGAACCGCCGCGCGCGGTGATTATCGACGTAGACGGTAAGATAGAGCTCTTCGGCGTCGCGGCGACGCGCTTCCTCGATCGCCCAGTCCATCAGCGCTTTCGCGATCCCGGTGCCGTGATGCGCCTTGAGTACGTATAGCTGGTCGAGGACAAGTGCGCGCCGCGAGGTCTGGGCGGGCAGTTTCATTGGCCCAAGCTTGACATAGCCAGCCGCGATATTGTCGGCCTCGGCGAGGCGGAAGGCGAAAGCGGGATCGTTGAGCTCGGCTTCCCAGTCGGCAATCCCGAAGCTCGCGAGGAAGGCTTCAAGATCTTCCGCCCGGTAGAGATGGGCGAATGTATCGCAAAAGCTCGCGTCGAAGAGCCGATCGAGCGTCGCGGCATCCGCGGCCACAGCATGACGATAGGTGATCAAGTAAAGCCCGCCGGCGAGGGCCATTGCGGCGAGTGGACTGCAATGACCTTGAACAAGCGCCCCATCTCCTTGCCGTCTGTAAGACGATGAAGCGCGGCTTGGATCTCCGATGCGCGTTCCGGATTGGCGCGCGAAAGCGACTGCGCCCGCGCTTCAATTCCAAGCCGGATCAACCACTCGCCCTGGGTAGTCACCGGCGTAACTGCAGCGGCGGCGTCGCGCACCGCGCGTTCGACGGCTTCGAAGTCGACGTGCGCCGTAAGGTCCTGTTCCCCCGGCCTAACGAGCACGGGCGCAAAACGGTGGCTTCGAACAGCCTGGAGCGTGTCGCCGGCCGCGCTTTTCGAATGGCCATAATCGATCATGAGCGCCGCACCGCCGTTCTCCACCAGCCGTCTCGCAATGCTGCCGACAACGTCTGCCCGCGCCGGCGAATCCTCCACGACCTCGCCATCGCGGTCGAAGGCGAGCCCGCCTGCTGCGACGACGATGCGCCGCTCAATGCCGCCGACAAATTGGCGGATCGGAAGTGCATCGAGAAACTCGTTGGCGACAAGCAGCAGCGGCTTTTTCGGAAGGTCTTCGATCGCGTCATGAAAATATGCATCGGGAACCGCTTTTTTCTGCGCTTGGCGAAGCACCGGGCTGGTCTCGACGAGATGAACTTCTCCAGCGAAACCGGCAGCGCGAAGCAACCTCAGGGCATCGCTTGCAAGCGTGCCTCGGCCAGGCCCAAGCTCGGCATAGATCGCATCGCCACTGGCGCCGGCGCGCTTCCAAACGTCCGCAAGGACCGCGCCGACCATCTCGCCGAACATCTGGCTGATCTCCGGCGCAGTCGTGAAGTCTCCGCGAACACCAAGTGGATCGCGGGTCGAATAATAGAAATGATTGCAGGCTTCCATGAACGCTTCGACGCTGATCGACCCTTCGGCCCGGATGCGGTCATGAAGCGCGCGCTCGAGGGGGGTCACGCGACCGAAGCTGTCCCTGCGGTTGGTTCGACCCGCTCGCGCCGCTTCTTCGCCGTCAGCACCAGCCACAGGCCGCCGACGATCATCGGCAGCGAGAGCCATTGCCCCATGTGGAGCCCGGTCGCCTGCGCGAACCTGACGAGCTGGCTGTCAGGCTCGCGGATAAACTCGACGCCGAAGCGGAAGAGCCCGTAGAAGAACAGGAAGGTTCCGACGAGCTTGCCCGGCTCGTAGCGCGCCTTCGTCTTCCAGAACATCCAGGCGAGAATGGAGAAGAGCACGATCCCCTCGAGGAACGCCTCGTAGAGCTGGCTCGGATGGCGAGGCGGGCCGAGGATCGGTCCGTATGGTGTCATCTCGACGAAGCGGACTGCCCAGGCCACCGTCGTTGGCGCACCCCACAGTTCCTGGTTCACGAAGTTTGCAAGCCGGCCGAAGAAGAGGCCGAAGGGCACGCAGCAAGCGACATAATCATGGATTCTCAGCCAGGACAGCTTCTCCTTGCGCGCGAAGTAGATGATGCCGAGCGAGGTGCCGATCACGCCCCCGTGGAAGGACATGCCGCCGTCCCACAGCTTTGCAATTTCGATCGGGTGCCTGAGGTACTGCGCGAGATTGTAGAATAGGACATAGCCGATGCGGCCGCCGAGGATGATCCCAAGGGCAGCGTAAAAGACCAGATCGTCTGCATGGCGCCGCGCCATCGGCGCGCCCGGCTGCTTCAGAAGCCTCAGGAGATACCAGAAGCCGATGAAGATGCCGGCGAGATAGGCAAGACTGTACCAACGAAGATCGAAGAAGCCGATGTGCAGTGCCACCGGCGAAAGACCAAGGTTGGGGAATTCAATATATTGCGATTGATCAGGCACGACTTGCAAGGACTTCCCCCTGACTGTTCAGCGCCTCATAAGGTGCCACCAGAGAAAGGCAAAGAAAGCCCGGGAGGAAAATGCCGAGCGAACTTGACCGCCGCTTCGACGAGGAATTGGCAAGGGTGATCGGCCCGGGCGGAAGGCTCGTCATCGGCAGGGACGAACTTGGCCGGGCGATCGTCGAGAATTTTCCTGCAACGCTGGGGTCATTCTTCCGCGCCTTTTGTGCATTGAACGCCGGCAACGAAGCGCTGGTTTCCGGCCATGAGCGTTTCACTTTCGCCGACCTCGACAGTCTTTCCGAGAAGGTCGCAAGCGGGCTTGCGGCGCGCGGCGTCCGCAAGGGGGACCGGGTCGCCATCGCCATGCGCAACTGCCCCTCCTGGATCCTCATTTACATGGGCATTGCCAAGGTAGGCGCGGTCGCAACCCTCCTCAATGGCTGGTGGGAAGCGCATGAGATGGAGCATGCGATCCGCCTCTGCGAGCCCCGGCTGATCATTGCCGATGCGCCTCGCGCCCGCCGCATCGCCGAGCGCTGCTCCAATCAGGACATTATCGGCCTCGCGATCGACCAGCCAGCCGAGCAAGCGCTCGCCGACCTCCTTTCGCCCGCGGCTGCCGAACTCCCCGAGGTCGATGCCGGCGACGATGCAACGATCCTTTTCACGTCGGGATCGACCGGCGAATCCAAGGGTGCGCTTTCGACCCATCGAGCGGTCGTGACCGCGACTTATGCCTATGCGACGAACCTGATCGTTCTGCTCGGACTATTGGCGGAGGAAGGTCGCGCGCCGACCTCCCCGCCGCGCACCTTGCTGAGCGTGCCGCTGTTCCATGTCACCGGTGAAGTCCCGGTGATGCTCAACAGCTTCGTCATCGGCCGCTGCATGGTTCTGATGCCAAAGTGGGACCCTGCCGAGGCGCTGCGGTTGATCGAGAAGGAACGGATCACTTATTTCGTCGGCGTGCCGACCATGAGCCTCGAGCTCATGAACTGTCCCGAAAGGCACAAGTACGACCTCTCGTCGCTCAAGGACATAACCGCCGGCGGCGCGCCGCGGCCGGTCAGCCATGTTTCGCGCCTTCGGCAGGAATTTCCGGATGCACAGCCGGCGCTCGGTTACGGTCTGACCGAAACCAACGCGGTCGGATGCTCGAATTTCTGGAGCAATTACGCGGCAAAGCCGGGTTCTACCGGGCGTGCCGCCAAGCCCTTCGTCGAGCTTGCGATCCTCGGCGATGGTGACCGCCATCTCTCCCCTGGCGACGTCGGGGAGATCGCGATCCGCTCGGCGGCAAACATCAAGGGTTATTGGAACAACCCGCAGGCAACCGCAGACCTGTTCACCGCAAGCCACTACGCACGCACCGGCGACGTCGGCTATATCGATGAAGACGGCTACCTGTTCATCGTTGACCGGAAGAAGGAGATCATCATCCGCGGCGGCGAGAATATTTCGGCTGCAGAAGTCGAGGCCGAGCTCTACGCCTGCCATTCCGTTGCCGAGGCCGCCGTTTTCGGCGCCCCCGACGAGCGGCTTGGCGAAATCCCGATCGCGATCGTCCTTGCCAAGGAGGGCGAGGAGCTGGACGAGGACAAGCTTCGCGCTTTCCTCGACGGAAGGCTTGCGAGGTTCAAAATGCCTGAGCGCATCATTTTCGCCGACGCCCCGCTGCCGCGCCTCGGGACCGGCAAGATCGATCGCCGCGCACTCAAGGCGCAGTTTTCACGTTGAACGTCGATCGCCGCACAGTGCTGATCGGTGGAGGCGCGGGTATCGGCCTGATCGTCGCCTTCGCGCTTTGGCCGCATCATTTGAAAAGCGAGCTTGCGACTGGGAAGAACGAGCAGGCCTTCGGCAACTTCATCAAGATTGCAAGGGACGGACGAGTCACGGTTGCGATACCGCAGGTCGAGACCGGCCAGGGCATCTGGACCGGGCTTGCCCAAATTGTCGCAGATGAGCTTGGCGCGGCATGGGACACGATCGCGGTCGAGCCGGCACCGCTGGTGCGTGCTTACGCCAATCCCCTTGCGAGGGAGGAAGGCTGGCCGGAACAATGCCGGCTGACGGCGGGATCGACGTCGGTGCGCGCGTTCGAGCCGGTTCTTCGCCGCGCGGCTGCCGTCGCGCGAACGATGATCGTTGGCGCCGCTGCCGACCGGTGGAACGTCAGCCCTTCGACCTGCGAGACTGCAGACGGTTTCGTGATCAGTCGCGGCCGGACGTTCACTTTCGGCGAGCTGGCCGAAGAGGCGGCCGATCGTTCGGCGCCGGCCAGGGCCTTGCTGAAGAGCACGACGAAGGGGCGGCTGATCGGCGAGCCCCTGCCGCGCCTCGACGGCCCGGCCAAGGCGAGCGGGAGCTGGCGCTTCGCCGCCGACGTGCGGCTGCCGGAAATGCTGTTCGCAGCCGCCCGGATCGCGCCTCCGGGAGGGAAGCTGACAAGCTTTGATCGTCATGCGATCGAAGCCGCCGGGAGCATCGGCCATGTCGCCGCGAGGGATGGCTGGCTCGCCGTCGTAGGCGAGAGTTGGTGGGCGGCTGAACGGGCAATCAGGGCGGCCGACCCGAAATTCGATGGAAACCAGACCGCGCCGAACGTTCGCAATGCGTTCGAACAGGCGCTTGCCTCGGGCAAGGCGGAAACGTGGTTCAGCCGCGGCGATTATGACCGGATCGTCAGCGGTTCGCGCCCATTGTCGGCGACCTACTATGCAGCTCCGTCGCAACATCTTGGCTTCGAGCCCTTGAGCGCGACAGCGCGCGTAAACGGCTCCGCGGTCGAGGTTTGGGCGGCAAGCCAGGCGCCGGGCTTTCTCGGCGCTGCTGATCGAATGGCCTTTCCGATGCCCCCGGGCGAGCCGGCGGGACGGGCCGTCGAACCGGACGTGGTGCCAATTGCCGTCGAGCTCGCGCGGACGATCGGCCGGCCCGTGCAGCTCGTCGTTTCGCAATCGTCGAGCCAGAACCACGACCGCGTCTCTTCCGGGGCGATTGCCCGAATGACGGCGCTGCCCGGCGAGGGAGGGATCACGGCCGCCTGGGCAATGCGGGTCGCAACTGCCGATGGCCTCGGATCGGCACTGGCCCGGCTCGGCAATGCCAAGCCGCCAGAGAAGCTTGGGAAAGGAGCGCTGGACGGATCGGTCCCGCCCTATTCCGTGCCCAACCTCAAGATCGAGGCCGTCGATGCACCTCTTCCGTTCGCACCTGGCTACATGCGTGGGTCTCCGCAGCGCGAGCTCGCATTCTTCACCGAGAGTTTCATCGACGAGCTGGCGCACGCGGCGGGGATCGAGCCGCTCTCCTTCAGGATGTCGATCCTCGGCGGAAATGGCCGCCTCGCCCGCTGCCTCCAGGGCGCGGCGCGGCTTGCGCAATGGGATGGCGGCGGCGCTGGAAGCACGATGGGCATTGCCGGCTGTTCCGCTTTTGGATCGCATATCGGCATTGTTGCCAATGCAGGCATCGGGAGCGACCAGCGGGTGAAGGTCGATCGCATCGTCGCCGCCGTCGACTGCGGGCTCGTCGTCAACAGCGCACTCGTCGAGCAGCAGATCGAGGCCGCGCTCGTCTGGGCGCTCGGACAGGCCACTGTTCCTTCGCCGACGTGGGTCGCAGGGATGCCGCAGGCGCGGCCGATCGGAGGCATCGGCTTGCCGCGCCTCGGCGATACGCCGCAGATCCTCGTCGAGATCATCCCGAGCAGCGAGGCGCCAGGCGGCATCAGCGGGCTCGGCACGACTGCGCTCGCCCCTGCGATCGCGAATGCGGTCTTTGCTGCAACCGGCAAGAGGATGCGCTCGCTGCCGTTCGATCCTATGGGCATTGCGTGACGAAGCCCGCCGATCATCCAGCCATTCCGTCATCGAAGGTCGGCGTGCTCCTCATCAATCTCGGCACGCCGGATGCGCCGGAGGCCCGCGCGGTCCGCCGCTACCTCGCCGAGTTCCTGAGCGACCCGCGCGTAATTGAGATCCCCAAGCTTGCGTGGAAGCCGATCCTCCACGGCATCGTGCTTCGCACGCGGCCGAAGAAATCGGCCGAGGCCTATAATCAGATCTGGACCAATGAAGGTTCGCCGCTGCGCGTGATCGCCCACCGCCAGGCCGAAGCATTGCGGGCGCGAATGCCCCATGTCAGCATTCATTATGCGATGCGCTACGGCCACCCCGGAATCGCTGCGGCAATCGAGCGGATGGCCGACGAAGGCTGCACCAGGATCCTCGCGGCTCCCCTCTATCCACAATATTGCGCCGCGACGACGGCGACTGCGAACGACGCGGTTTTCGGCGTGCTTGCGCGCATGCGCTGGCAACCTGCGGTGCGAACGCTGCCGCCTTATTACGACGACCCTCTCTACATCGAGGCCCTCCACGCGAATCTCCTGCGGCAGATCGAAGCGCTCGACTTCGCGCCCGACCGGCTGCTGCTGAGCTTCCATGGGATGCCGGTGAGAACGCTCGAGCTCGGCGATCCCTATCACTGCCACTGCCAGAAATCGGCGCGGCTCCTAGGCGATGCCATCGGCCGCCCGATCGACATTTCATTCCAGTCGAAATTCGGTCGCGCGAAGTGGCTCGAACCTGCGACAGACGCGAAGCTTGCGGCATATCCGAAGCAGGGCGTCACACGCCTCGCCGTCGCAGCTCCCGGATTTTCGGCGGATTGCATCGAGACGCTGGAAGAACTCGGCATCCGCGGCCGCAAGACCTTCCTCGATGCAGGCGGCGAGAATTTTGCGCTGCTCGATTGCCTCAACGATTCTTCCGAGAGCATCGCCATGCTGGAACGGCTGATCGAGCGCGAACTTGCAGGCTGGCTCGGCGAGGAATAGGCGCGCGGGTCAACAACAGGAGAGGAACTCCGAATGGCGAGAGTTGCGATTGTCACGGGCGGCACGCGCGGCATTGGTGAAGCCATTAGCATCGCGCTGAAAGACAAGGGCATGCAGGTTGCTGCCAATTACGCGGGCAATGAGGAGCGCGCGCGCGCGTTTTCGGAGCGCACCGGCATCAAGTCCTACAAGTGGGATGTCGCGGACTTCGACGCCTGCCAGGAAGGCGTTCGCCAGGTCGAGGCCGATCTTGGCCCAGTCGACGTGCTGGTCAACAATGCCGGAATCACGCGCGATGCAACGATGCGCAAGATGGACCATGCCAAGTGGCAGGAGGTGTTGGACGTCAACCTTGGCGGCTGTTTCAACATGGCCAAGGCGGTATTCGATGGAATGAGCGGCCGGAAATATGGCCGCATCGTCAATATCGGCTCGATCAACGGTCAGGCCGGCCAATACGGCCAGGTCAACTATGCCGCGGCAAAGTCGGGAATCCATGGCTTCACCAAGGCGCTTGCGCAGGAAGGCGCGCGCTTCGGGGTGACGGTGAACGCGGTCGCTCCGGGTTATATCGACACCGACATGGTGGCTGCGGTTCCCGAAGACGTGCTCGCCAAGATCGTCGCGCGCATTCCCGTGGGTCGTCTCGGGCATGCCGAGGAGATCGCGCGCGGCGTTGCGTTCCTGTGCGACGAGAATGCCGGCTTCATCACGGGCTCGACGCTGTCGATCAACGGCGGCCAGCACATGTATTGATGGAGCCGGATTACGCTCCGCCTAGAAAGCGCTCGGTCCTCATCGCCGGTCACCAGACGTCGATCAGCCTCGAGCCGATGTTCTGGAGGGCGCTTGACGCCGCAGCGCGCAATCGCGGCTGCCCGCTCAATGCGCTCGTCGCCGAGATCGATGCGGCACGTCTCGATGCGCCTAGTCCGCCGAATCTTACCTCCGCGATCAGGCAGTGGCTCTTTGCGCGGCGTGAAGGATCGACCTGACGAACAAGGCGCCGCCATCGTCCGAATGGTCGAGGAATAGTGCCGGCTCGATTAGCTCCAGCTCCATGATGCGAAGCGTTCCCTCGTCATCCGGCACCAGATCGACACGAGCGTAGGTTGCCCTCGCCGGAGCAGCGGCAAGGGCCTCCTTTGCAAGCTCTATACCGCCAGCCGGCGGCATCGACGGCAGCGTCACACCGCCAAGGTGCGGCTGCACGCGGAAATCACCCGCCTTTGGCCGCTTCACCACCGAATGGCTGAACTCGCCGTCGAACAGCATCAGCGAGAACTCGCCGGAGCGGGCGATCTCCTCGATCAGGGGCTGCACGATCATCGGCTTCCTGAGGCTGTCGGCGGGCACGTCGTCACCGGGACCGAGGCGATGCGTGCCGGTTGCGCTCGCGGAAACCGGCGGCTTGATCACGAGCCAGTCGCTACCAAAGCGGCGCCGCGCCTCTTCGAGGTCGGCGTCGCAGCAGGATTCGACCGCGAGCGTTGGAACCGTTGCAACTCCCCTGTCGGCGAGCTCGGCGAGATATCCCTTGTCGCTATTCCACCGCAAAAGTGCCGGCGGGTTGATCAGCGGCACCTTCGCGCGTTCGGCGCGCTCAAGAAAATCGAGCCAACGAGGGTAGTCGAGATGATAGCCCCAGGCGACGAGTGGAAGGACGAGATCGAAACGAGCCAAGTCGTCGGCTTCGGTCCAGGCGACCGGTTCGACGCTCGCTCCTGCGCTCGCCAGCGCTGCTGCCTCCACATCATATGTCCACGCCCACGGCTCCGGATAGCCCGGGTCCGGCACAAGGACTGCGATGCGCATCAGCGACCCAGGAGGATCCGGGCCTGGCCGGAGATCTGCGCCAGCATCGGTGCACTGACATGTCCCTCGCTCCGCGCACGTGCGACGAGTTCGCGGAACTGGTCGATGCGTGCGCCGTGGCGATCGATCCACCCATCGACGCATTCATCGAGATCCTTGCCGCGGCAGCGCGACAGGAATTCGATCCTCAGCTGCTCGAAATCGCGCGCGAGACCTGCCGTCAGGAGCCGCTCCCACTGGTCCGCCGGCACGAAACGGGCGACCTGCTGCTGCGCCCAATCGAGGCCCAGCGCCTCGCCGAGACGCGTATAGGCACGTGTCACTGCAAGTTCGTCGAGCTGCTGGTGGGCGGCGAGCGCTGCAATGCCAAAGACGCCGTCGAGCTCGTAGAGCCGCACGAGCCCGCGGACGATCTCCTCGCTCGCACCGAGCGCGAGAAGCCGATCGCGCCGCGCCGCGGCTTCGTTGCGCACTTCCGAGCGAATGAGCTTGGCTGCAGCAGCCGAGATTTTACGAACGCCGGGCTCGAGCGTCTCGCACAGCTTCGAGATCCTTATCGACCCACCGGCCGCGCGAAGGACATCGGAAAGGTGTGAACGGATGCTCGCCGCGGCAATCGAAAATAGCTCGATGCGCACGGTCTCAGGAAGCTGCGCCTCCTCGATCTCCTTCCAGAGCTTGTCGAGGTCGAGCAGTCGTTCCGCGACCAGGAAAGCCGAGACGACCTGTTGGAGCGAAGCTCCTTCCTCTTCGGTGAGGTCGTAAGCGATGCCCGGACCGAGGCGGTTCACAAGCCGGTTTGCGACCTTGGTCGCAATGATCTCGTTGCGCAGGCGGTGCGCCCGGATCGCGTCGGCATGGGACTTGCGCATCGGCTTGGGGAAGGCATCGAACAGCTCTGGCTCCACGAGCGGATCGTCGGAGAGATGAAGGTCCTCCGCCGCGTCCTGCAGCACGAGCTTGGAGATCGAAAGAAGGACGGACAGCTCAGGCCGGGTCAGTCCGCGATTTTCCTGCGCCCGACGAAGCAGCTCCTCGGTCGATGCAAGTCCTTCCACCTTCCGGTCGAGCCGCCCGGACAATTCCAAAAGCTCGATCGTCCGCACATGCGCCGGAAGGGCCGTGGCGCCGCCCGCCTCGGCAATCGACAAGGCGAGCGTCTGGAGGCGATTGTCCTCCAGAACGATCTCCGCGACCTCGTCCGTCATCTTGGCAAGCAGGCTGTTGCGCTTGTCGAAGGTCAGCGCGCCGTCCCGCATTTCGCGATTGAGCGGGATCTTGATGTTGACCTCGTTGTCGGAGCAGTCGACGCCCGCGCTATTGTCGATGAAGTCGGTGTTGATACGCCCGCCGCGCTCGGCAAACTCGATACGACCGGCCTGCGTGATTGCGAGGTTCGCGCCTTCGCCGATGACCTTCGCGCGCAGCTCGGCCGCGTCGGCGCGGAGCGCATCGTTGGAGGGGTCGCCGACGTCCGATTGGCTCTGGCCCGACCCCTTGATGTAGGTTCCGATGCCGCCGAACCAGAGCAGGTCGACAGGCGCGCGAAGGATCGCATTGATCAGTAAGGCGGGCTCAACGTCCTTTGCATCGAGGCCAAGCGCGGCACGCGCCTCGGCGCTGAGGGAGATCGATTTTTCCGTACGCGGAAACACGCCGCCGCCCTTCGAGATCAGCTTGCGGTCGTAATCGTCCCAGCTCGAACGGGGGAGATCGAACAGTCGCTTGCGCTCGGTCCAGCTCGTCGCCGGATCCGGGTTGGGATCGATGAAGATGTGGCGATGGTCGAACGCTGCGATCAGCTTCAGTGATTTCGACAACAGCATGCCGTTGCCAAAGACATCGCCCGACATGTCGCCGCATCCAGCAACCGTTACATCGTCGGTTTGGACGTCGACGCCCATCTCGAGGAAGTGGCGCTGAACGGAGATCCAGGCGCCCCGCGCCGTAATCCCCATCGCCTTGTGATCATAGCCATTCGAACCGCCGCTCGCGAAGGCGTCGCCAAGCCAGAAGTTGCGGTCGAGGGCGATCGAGTTGGCGATGTCGGAAAAGGTCGCGGTGCCCTTGTCGGCGGCGACGACGAAATAAGGATCATCTCCGTCGTGAATCACCACGGCATCGGGGTGAACGACCTTGTCGTTGACAAGATTGTCGGTGATCGAGAGCAGCGATCGAATGAAGATCCTGTAGCTCTCGGTGCCTTCGGCGAGCCACGCGTCGCGGTTCGACATGGGCGGCAGCTGCTTGGGGTAAAAACCGCCCTTGGCGCCGGTCGGGACGATGACTGCATTCTTGACCAGCTGCGCCTTCATCAGGCCAAGGATTTCGGTGCGGAAATCGTCGCGCCGATCCGACCAGCGGATCCCGCCGCGGGCGATCGGGCCACCGCGCAGGTGAATTCCCTCGACGCGAGGACTGTAGATCCAGATTTCACGCCACGGCACGGGCGCCGGAAGGCCGGGCACCTGCGAGGAATTGATCTTGAAGGCGAGCGCCTCCTCGGCCGCCGGAGCAAAGGCGTTGGTGCGCAGGATCGCAAGGACGAGCGCGCGCAGGCGCCTCAGGATCCGGTCATCATCGATCGACCTTATCTTTGCGAGCGAACGATCGAGCTGTTCGCGGCAATCGTCGATCCGTTCCTGCCGGTTCTTCGCGGCGGGATCATGAGCGGCGACGAACAGGCCAACGAGTGCCCGAGTGGCATTGGGGGCCCGGCGCAGCGCATCGACGACGGTGATGAGGCCGAAGCTGCTGCCCGTCTGGCGCAGGTAGCGGAACCAGGCGCGCAGCCACACCACGGCCTGCGTGTCGAGCCCCGCGTAAAGTACCAGCTGGTTGAATTCATCATCTTCAGCCGCGCCGCAGAGGACATTGGCGATCGCTCGCTCGATGTCGCCGGCGCGGGCGAGGATCGACTTGAGTTCCGCCTCCGGGCCGACCTCGACGTGGAAGTCGTGGATGTAGCCAATGCCTCCGGCGAGTTCGGTCGGAAGCTCCTCGAGCACCCGGAAGCCGAAATTCTCGAGGACTGGAACGGCTTCGGAAAGCGGAATGAGCCCGCTCTTGCGGTACATCTTGAGCCGAAGCTGCCGTTCGCCGTCGCCGACGAAGTGGGAGATCCGCACGTCGCGGTCCGCATCGTTCTCAAGCGCGCAAAGGCGCAGGATGTCGGCAGCGCTCTCTTCTGGAGCACTCCGGGTCCGATAGGTGTCAGGAAATGCGCCGATATAGGTCAGCGCAAGACGGGTGGCGCGGGGAGCACCGGCCCTCGCGATGAGCTCCGCCTCGACAGCCGGCGCCCAGCCGCGCACCATCTCCACGACTGCCGCGTCGAGTGCCGCCGAGTCAGGCGGCGGGGCTTCCTCGTCGATATATTGGGTGTAGCGGATCAATGCGAGATCGGCATCGCCCAGTTCGACCGACCAGCTGGTGATCTCGCGTCCAACCTCGTTTTCAAGCAGGCGCGCGATCGCATGCCTGCGGGTCGTGCTCAGTTCTTCGCGGGGCAGCCAGACGAAGGTGAACAGCTGCCCCTTGAGGATGCTCCGAACCTGCAGAAGCGCGGGACGGGGCCGATCCGCAAGCGACATTGCAATCATCACCAGCTCGCGAAGCGATTCATAGTCGATGGCGATGACGAGATCGCGCGGCAGCGACGCGACGGAATGACGAAGAGCCTTGCCCGAATGGCCCTTCGGATCGAAACCGAAATCCC
>DATIQO010000050.1:0-3508 GCA_035470745.1 Sphingomicrobium sp.
CGCCGCAAGCTTGCCCAATGGTTTCTCAAGATCACCGAGTTCGCCGACGAGCTCCTCGAAGGTCTGGGGACGCTTGACGACTGGCCCGAGAAAGTGCGGGTCATGCAGGAGAACTGGATCGGCAAGAGCCGCGGCCTGCAATTCCGCTTCCGCATGGCCAAACCCATTGGCGATATCGCGGAAGTCGAAGTCTTTACCACGCGGCCGGATACGATTTTCGGCTCAAGCTTCGTCGCGGTTGCTGCCGACCACCCGATCGCCCAGGCGCTCGCTCGCACCGACAACAAGGCGGCTCAGTTCGTCGCCGAATGCAAGGGTGGCGGCACCAGTGCTGCCGAGATCGAAACGGCCGAAAAGAAGGGCTTTGATACGGGTCTCGAGGTCGTTCACCCGCTCGACCCTGAGTGGCGCTTGCCCATCTACATCGCGAACTTCGTGCTGATGGACTATGGCACCGGAGCAATTTTCGGTGTGCCTGGCCACGACCAACGCGATTTCGAGTTTGCGAAGCAATATCAGCTTCCCATCCGGCGGGTTGTCGCCCCAAGCACCGCCGGCGCGTCGGAGCCTATCGGCGATGAGGCGGAGAGCGCGCCTGGCGTCGCGGTCAATTCTCGCTTCCTCGATGGGCTCCCCACTGAACAGGCGGCGGCCCAAGTCATCCGCCGCGCCGAAGACGCGGGGTGGGGCAAGGGCACGGTGCAATATCGGCTGCGTGACTGGGGCGTTTCGCGCCAGCGCTACTGGGGCACCCCGATCCCGATCATCCATTGCCCTTCCTGCGGCGCGGTTCCGGTTCCCCGCGATGAACTGCCGGTCACTCTTCCCGACGACGTCGATTTCGGCACGCCCGGCAATCCCCTCGATCGCCATCCAACGTTCAAGCATGTCCGCTGTCCCAACTGCGGAGCGGAGGCGAGCCGCGAAACCGACACGCTCGATACCTTTGTCGATTCGAGCTGGTACTTCATCCGTTTCGCCAGCCAGCCGACGGACCGACCGTTCGATCGGACCGAGGCTGAGAAGTGGCTTCCGGTGGCGCAATATATCGGCGGCGTCGAACACGCGATCCTTCACCTGCTCTATGCCCGCTTCTGGACTCGCGCCCTCCAGCGCCTTGGCCAAATCGGCATCAAGGAGCCCTTCAAGGGCCTGTTCACGCAGGGGATGGTAACCCACGAAACCTACAGCGCCGGCGACGGAAGTTGGCTCAGCCCCGACGAAGTACGGCGCGACGGCGACGATTGGGTGCATATCGAAAGCGGCGAACCTGTGACCCCCGGGCGCGTCGAGAAGATGTCGAAGTCGAAGCGCAACACAGTCGATCCGGAGCCGATTCTCGACAAATATGGGGCTGATGCAGTGCGCTGGTTCATGCTGTCCGACAGCCCGCCAGAGCGCGATCTCGAATGGTCCGAGGCAGGCATCGAGGGAGCATCCCGCTTCGTCCAGCGGGTCTGGAAGCTCGCGGCCAGTGTCGGGAGCGGAGAGGGCGAGGACGAAACGCTAAAACGCAAGCTGCACCGGGCTATCGCGGCCGTCGGCGAGGCAATTGAAAACCTACAGTTCAACAAGGCGGTAGCGCAGCTCTACGAGCTCGCAACGGCGATTGAGAAGGCAAAGCCCTCGGCAACCCGGGTGGAAGCGGTGACGACTTTGGTTCAGCTGGTTGCGCCCATGGCACCGCACCTTGCCGAGGAATGCTGGACGCTGATCGGGCAAGAGGGAATGGTCGCCCAAGCTCCCTGGCCAACGTTCGACCCCGCATTGCTCGTCGACGAGGAGGTGACGCTCGCGGTCCAGGTCAACGGCAAGCTACGCGATACGGTTACTGCTCCGCGCGGGCTCGATCGGGCCGCGGTCGAGGCACTCGCCATGGCGTCCGACAATGTTCAGCGCCAGCTCGCGGGCGCAAGTCCGCGCAAGATCATTGTGGTTCCGGACCGGCTGGTGAATATCGTCGCATGATGCGACGGCTCGCCCTCCTACCCATGCTCCTGCTGCTTGCTGCCTGCGGGCTGCACCCGCTCTATGGGCACGGCTCAGGTGGCGAGGTTGCCGGGCTCCTTCGAACCATCCAGGTGGGCCCGATCGCGGGACAGCCGGGGTACCTGCTTCGCACCAAGCTCGTCGATCGGATCGGCGAGATGGGCAGTGCAACGGCGCTTTACCGGCTCGACGTCACGCTCGACGACAACATCACCTCCTACGGTCTTCGCGCAGACCGGGCCGCGACGCAGGAGCGGCGCACGCTCCGGGCCCGCTATCAATTGGTGGACCTGGCGAACGGCATGGTCGTGCTCGACGAGACAGCGGGTTCCGATGCCAGCATCGACGTCGTCAGCAGCGAATATGCAACCGTTGCGGCTGAGCAGACCGCGCTGGAGAATCTCTCCGGAATCGTCGCCGACCAGATCATTGCCCGCCTCGCCATCTATGCGGCGCGGACGACGCACGGGAAGTGAAAGCGTCCAAGGCGTCGATCGGTCGCGCCCTCGACCAGCCGGACGCGAAGATCCGCTTTTATCTTCTGCTCGGACAGGACGAAGCCCAGTCGCGCGCCCTTGCTGCGCGGCTACTCCAGGCATTGGGGGCGGTGAAATCTCCCCTCTCGTCGGGCGCGGTCAAATCGAGCCCTGCGCTGCTCGTCGATGAGGCGGCTGCACTAAGCCTGTTTGGCGAACGCCGCCTGATCTGGATCGAGCCGGCGGGCAACGACATCACCGAAGCCGTAGAAGCGCTCCTTGCCGCCGAATCCGTCGAAAGCCCGGTGGTAGCTATCGCGGGCGTGCTGACGAAGGCATCGCCGCTACTCAAACTGGCCGAAGCATCCCCTCACGCCATTGCCTTCACCGCTTATGCGCCGGAAGGCGAGGACGCGGCACGCCTGATCGTCGATCTCGGCCGGCGCGTTGGATTGAAGGTCAACCTCGCCCTTGCTGCAAGGCTCGGGCAGGCCTGCGGCAACGACCAGGCCGTCATGGCGCAGGAACTGGAGAAGTTCTCCCTCTACGTCGGTGCATCGCCGCACGCGCCAAAGGAGCTCGACGACGACGCGGTGGACGCGATTGGGGCCGAGAACAGCGAGAGCGATTTCCTGCGCCTCGCTGACATGGCGCTTCTGGGGAAGATAGCGGAGCTTGCCGAGACGCTCGCCCGCTTGTCCGCCGCGGGCTCTGAAGCGATTCCAACGATCAGATCGCTGCAGCGCCGGATCTTGATGCTTGCTCCCGCACGCGCGCGCGTCGAGCGCGGCGAACGTGTCGATGCCGTCATGGCGTCAATGGGCAAGTCATTGTTCTGGAAGGATAAGGAACCGGTCCAGGCGATGCTGCGCAAGTGGACGGCGGCGGACCTGGCGACGCTTGCCGAACGTGCCGGAACGCTGGAACGCGACCTCATGTTCAGCAATGTGCCGACGCGCGAGGCGCTCGGCGAGGAGCTGCTCGCAATCGCGCGCAAGGCGCGCACCAAGAGCTCCTAGATCGGCTCGCCCGAAAGGCGCTGG
>DATIQO010000051.1:0-13290 GCA_035470745.1 Sphingomicrobium sp.
ATAGAGAATGCGCTCGAGCTGCTTGAGCTGCATGTCGAGAAGAAGGCCGATGCGGCTCGGAAGCGACTTCAGGAACCAGATGTGCGCGACCGGAGCTGCAAGCTCGATATGGCCCATGCGCTCGCGGCGAACCTTCGAGACAGTGACTTCGACGCCGCACTTCTCGCAGACGATTCCCTTGTATTTCATGCGCTTGTACTTGCCGCACAAGCATTCGTAATCCTTGATCGGACCGAAGATGCGCGCGCAGAACAGGCCGTCGCGCTCGGGCTTGAACGTGCGGTAGTTGATCGTCTCCGGCTTCTTGATTTCGCCGAAGGACCAGCTGCGGATCTTGTCGGGCGAGGCGATGCCGATGCGGATCTCGTCGAAAGTTTCCGGCTTGGCGATCGGGTTCGCGAAATTGGTCAGTTCGTTCATATCGTGCTCCTGACCCCTCCCGCGGACGGGAGGGGCTGGGTTGATCCCTTGAAATTACTCGGCGGCTAGCGCGGTCGGGCCCTGGTCCTCGTCGGCGACACTATCGAGCTCGACGTTGAGGCCGAGCGAGCGCATCTCCTTGACGAGCACGTTGAAGCTCTCCGGAATGCCGGCCTCGAACGTGTCGTCGCCCTTGACGATCGCCTCGTAGACCTTGGTGCGCCCGATCACGTCGTCGGACTTCACCGTCAGCATTTCCTGGAGGGTATAGGCAGCGCCATAAGCCTGGAGCGCCCACACCTCCATCTCGCCGAAGCGCTGTCCGCCGAACTGCGCCTTGCCGCCCAGCGGCTGCTGGGTGACGAGGCTGTAGGGGCCGATCGAGCGCGCGTGGATCTTGTCGTCCACGAGGTGATGGAGCTTGAGCATGTACATGTAGCCCACCGTCACCTTGCGATCGAACGGTTCGCCGGTGCGCCCGTCGTAGAGCGTCACCTGCCCCGAGGTATTGAGGCCCGCCTTCTCCAGCATCGCGCTGACGTCGGGCTCGCGGGCGCCGTCGAACACCGGCGTTCCCATCGGGATGCCGGCGGTGAGATTGGATGCCAGCTCCATGACGCCGTCGTCGTCGCGGGCGTCGATGTCCTTGGCATAGGCATCGCCGTAGATGTCCTTGAGCTTGGCACGGATCGCCTTCACGTCCTTGCCGGCGACATCCTTGCCGCGCTCGTGGATGCCGTCCAGCATCTCCTGGATCTGGCTGCCAAGGCCGCGGGCGGCCCAGCCAAGGTGGGTCTCGAAGATCTGCCCGACGTTCATTCGCGAAGGAACGCCTAGCGGGTTCAGGACCATGTCGGCATGGGTGCCGTCCTCGAGGAACGGCATGTCCTCGATCGGAAGCACGCGGCTGATGATGCCCTTGTTGCCGTGGCGACCGGCCATCTTGTCGCCGGTCTGGAGCTTGCGCTTCACGGCGACGAAGACCTTGACCATCTTAAGGACGCCCGGCGGCAGCTCATCGCCTGCCTCGAGCTTCTGGACGCGGTCCTGGAAGCGGTGCTGGATGGCATTGGTCGCCTCGTCATACTGGCCCTTGAGGGCCTCGAGGTCAGCCTGGCGCTTGTCGTCCTTGACGGCGATCTTCCACCAATCGTGGCGCTCGGCACCCTCGAGGGTCTCCTCGTCGAGCGTCGAGCCTTTCTTGATGCCCTTGGGCGCGGCGGTCGCGACCTGTCCGAGCAGCATCTCCTTGAGACGCGAGAAAGTGGCGCGGTTGAGGATCCCTCGCTCGTCGTCGGCGTCCTTCTTCAGCCGCTCCTTTTCCTCGGTCTGGATGGCCCGCGTACGGTCATCGACGTCGATGCCGTGGCGGTTGAAGACGCGGACTTCAACGATCGTGCCCGAAACGCCCGGCGGCAGGCGAAGCGACGTGTCGCGCACGTCCGAGGCCTTTTCGCCGAAGATGGCGCGGAGCAGCTTCTCTTCCGGAGTCATCGGGCTTTCGCCCTTGGGCGTGATCTTGCCGACCAGAATGTCGCCCGGCTCGACCTCGGCTCCGATATAGACGATCCCGGCCTCGTCGAGGTTGCGAAGCGCTTCCTCGCCGACGTTCGGGATGTCGCGGGTGATGTCTTCCGGCCCGAGCTTGGTGTCGCGGGCCATGACCTCGAACTCCTCGATGTGGATCGAGGTGAAGACGTCGTCCTTGACGATGCGCTCGGAGATGAGGATCGAGTCCTCGTAGTTGTAGCCGTTCCACGGCATGAACGCGACGAGCACGTTCCGGCCGAGCGCGAGCTCGCCATATTCGGTCGAGGGCCCGTCGGCGATGATCTCGCCGGCCTCGACCGTGTCACCGACCTTCACCAGCGGGCGCTGGTTGATGCAGGTGTTCTGGTTCGAGCGCTGGAACTTCATCAGCGTATAGATGTCGACGCCGGATTCGCCGGGCTTGAGCTCGCCGGTGACGCGAACGACGATACGCGTCGCGTCGACCTGGTCGACCACGCCCTGGCGGCGGGCGGCGATGGCTGCGCCGGAATCGCGCGCAACCGTCTCTTCCATGCCGGTCCCGACGAGCGGCGCCTCGGCGCGGATCAGCGGCACTGCCTGGCGCTGCATGTTCGAGCCCATGAGCGCGCGGTTGGCGTCGTCATTCTCGAGGAACGGAATGAGCGAGGCTGCAACCGACACCAGCTGCTTTGGCGAAACGTCCATCAGCGTGATCTGTTCGCGCGGCGCGATCAGGAATTCGCCGTTGCGGCGTGCCGAGATGATCTCCTCGGCGAAGGTGCCGTCCTTGTTGAGCTCGGCGTTCGCCTGCGCGATCGTGTGCTTCGCCTCTTCCATGGCGGAGAGGTAGATGACGTCGTTGGTGACCTTGCCGTCGACGACCTTGCGATAGGGCGTCTCGATGAAGCCGTACTTGTTCACCCGGCTGAAGCTCGCGAGCGAGTTGATGAGGCCGATGTTCGGGCCTTCCGGCGTCTCGATCGGGCAGATCCGGCCATAGTGCGTCGGGTGGACGTCGCGGACCTCGAAGCCCGCGCGCTCGCGGGTGAGGCCGCCCGGCCCGAGCGCCGAGACGCGGCGCTTGTGGGTGACTTCCGACAAAGGATTGGTCTGGTCCATGAACTGCGAGAGCTGGGAGCTGCCGAAGAACTCGCGGACCGCGGCAACCGCCGGCTTCGCGTTGATGAGATCGTTCGGCATCACCGTCGAGACGTCGACGCTGCTCATGCGCTCCTTCACCGCGCGTTCCATGCGCAGCAGGCCGACGCGATACTGGTTCTCGAGCAGCTCGCCGACCGAGCGGACGCGGCGGTTGGCGAGATTGTCGATATCGTCGATCTCGCCCTTGCCGTCCTTGAGGTTCACGAGCTCCTGGACGACCGCGAGGATGTCGTCCTTGCGAAGCGTCGTCACCGTGTCCTCGACATCGAGGCCAAGGCGCATGTTGAGCTTGACGCGGCCGACCGCGGAGAGGTCGTAGCGCTCGGGATCGAAGAAGAGGCCGTAGAAAAGCGCATCGGCGGTCTCGCGCGTCGGCGGCTCGCCGGGGCGCATGACGCGGTAGATGTCGGAAAGCGCGCTGTCGCCATCCTCGCTCTTGTCGGCCTTGAGCGTATTGCGGATCCAGGGACCGGTGTTGACGAAGTCGATGTCGAGCAGCTCGAGCGTCTCGACGCCGGCATTGTCGAGCTTCTCGAGATTCTCGGGAGTAACCTCGTCGCCGGCCTCGATGTAGATCTCGCCGGTCTTCTCGTTGATGAGGTCATAGGCAGAGTAGCGACCGAAGATTTCCTCGGTCGGGATGATGAGGTTCTTGATGCCGTCCTTGGCGGCCTGGTTGGCGCGCCGCGGCGTGATCTTCTCATTCGCCTTGAAGACGTTTTCGCCGGTGTCGGCGTCGACGACCTCGTGGGTCGGCTTCTGGCCGCGCCATGCGTCGGCGACATAGGGGATCTGCCAGCCGTTCTTGCCGCGGATGTAGGAGACGCGGTTGTAGAAGGTGTTGAGGATCTCCTCGCTCGACATGCCGAGCGCATGGAGGAGCGCGGTCACCGGAAGCTTGCGCTTGCGGTCGATACGGACGTTGACGATGTCCTTGGCGTCGAACTCGAAGTCGAGCCAGCTGCCGCGGTAGGGAATGACGCGCGCGGCGAAGAGATACTTGCCGCTGGCGTGGGTCTTGCCGCGGTCGTGATCGAAGAGGACGCCGGGCGAACGGTGCATCTGGCTGACGATGACGCGCTCGGTGCCGTTGATGATGAAGGTGCCGTTCATCGTCATGAGCGGCATGTCGCCCATGTAGACGTCCTGCTCCTTGATATCGATGACCGACTTGGCCTCGGTCTCGGGATCGATTTCGAAGGTCGTCAGGCGCAGCGTGACGCGCATCGGCGCGGCATAGGTGAGGCCGCGCTGGCGGCACTCGTCGGTGTCGTACTTGGGATCTTCGAGCTCGTAATGGTCGAAGTCGAGATGGGCCGTGCCGGCGAAATCGACGATCGGGAAGACCGAGCGGAGCGTCTTCTCGAGCCCCGAGACATAGCCCGTCTTCTTGTCGGAGCGGAGGAACTGCTCATAGCTCTCGCGCTGAACCTCGATGAGGTTCGGCATCTCGGAGATTTCGTGGATGTTGCCGAAGATCTTGCGGATTCGCCGCTGCTTGGTCCTCGCCCCGCTCATCGAATTACGGGGTGCGTCGATCGCTTTGGTGGCCATGTGCTTCCCTGCGCTGTGCGGATGCGCAGGTATCCCCGCGCCCCGCCTGATTTCGCCGGCTCGTCGCCGGCAATGATGTGGAGCGCTGCCCCGCTACCCTCTCCAATGCGTTCGGTCCGTGCGCCTGTTCGGACCCTGTCCCGGAGAGGACGGGAAAAGCTCCAGGCGCACGTCACCGTGCGGCGGAGCCGTCTATTTCTTGGATGAGGCCGATATAATGCTATTTCCGCGCTTGTGAAGGGGAATCTTGCGAATTTCTCGCAAGAGGCCGCGGCGCCCGCCGATAAGTGCTGGATCGACCCCAATTCCTCAGGATTTGCAGGGCCTGATCGCTTCCGGCAGCGGGCGCGGCCCGGCAATTCGGAACGCCATCAAATAAGTGTCCCCGCCCGCCAGCATCGCGAACTTCACCGGGGCGAGATTGAGGGCCGCAAATTCGCACTTCAGCTGCTCGGGCGGCATTCCATGCCGCTTCACCGAGCGATCGGCATCGACGACGATGACGAGGGCGCCCGGCTTCAGCCCGTCGCGCATGTGCCAAAGGAAGGCATAAGGCGAGGTGACCTCGTGGTACATGTGGACGAGGAAGATCCGGTCGAAGGTTCGCGACGGAAGCTTTGGATCGTCGGGCGTCCCGAGCCGCACCGCGACATTGTCGAGACGCTCGCGCTGGACGCGCTCGCCGAGCTGGTCGGTGACGTCGGGCACGATGTCTTCGGCAAGCACCCTGCCGTCGGCGCCGACGACCCGCGCGAGGCGAACGCTGTAATAGCCCTGCCCGGCGCCGACATCGGCGACCCACATGCCCTTTTTCACGCCCGCGAGCTGCATGACGTCCTCGGCTTCGCCCAGACGATCGCGCGCGTCCTCGGTCGAGAAGGCGTCGCTGACGATCGGCGCGACGTCGCGGTTCGCCCTTGGAAATTGCGGCTGCTGCGGCTGGGCTCGGCACGACAGCAACAAGAGTGCCGCGAGCGCTGCTCCCCTATTCCACATCCTCGACCTCGACCGTCTCGCCGGTGACCCGCTGCGACAAGGCGGCCGCCATGAACCGGTCGAGGTCGCCGTCGAGCACGTCGCCGGGGGACGTCGAGGTGACTCCGGTACGCAGGTCTTTGACCAGCTGGTAGGGCTGGAGAACGTAGGAGCGGATCTGGTGTCCCCACCCGATATCGGTCTTGGCGGCGTTGGCGGCACTGGTCTCGGCTTCCCGCTTCTGAAGTTCAGCTTCGTACAGCCTCGCCTTTAGTTGCTTCATTGCCGACGCGCGGTTCTTGTGCTGCGAGCGCTCGTTCTGGCACGCAACCACGATGCCCGTTGGAATATGGGTGATGCGAACCGCGCTGTCGGTGGTGTTGACGTGCTGCCCGCCCGCGCCCGACGAGCGGTAGGTGTCGATCCTGAGGTCCTTTTCCTCGATCTGGATATCGATGTCGTCATCGACCTCGGGATAGACCCAGACGCTCGAGAAACTGGTGTGGCGCCTTGCGTTCGCGTCATAGGGACTGATGCGCACCAGGCGGTGGACGCCGCTTTCGACCTTGAGATTGCCATAGGCATTCTCGCCCTTGATGAGGATCGTTGCCGACTTGATGCCGGCCTGCTCGCCTGAATGGTGGTCGATCATCTCGACCTTGAAGCGGTGCCGTTCGCCCCAGCGACTGTACATGCGAAGGAGCATCTCCGCCCAGTCCTGGCTCTCGGTCCCGCCGGCGCCGGCATTGATCTCGACATAGGCATTGTTGGCGTCGGCTTCGCCGGCGAGGAGCGCTGCGACCTTGTCGCGGTCCGCTCGCTCGGCAAGCTCGGCAAGGCTGCGGACGGCGTCGTCGACGAGCGCGGTGTCGCCTTCGCTCTCGGCGAGCTCGATCAGCTCGGAGGTGTCGGCAAGCTCGCGTTCGAGCGTGCGCGTCGCGCCGATCGCCTCCTCGAGCCGCCGGCGCTCGCGCATGACGTCCTGCGCCGCCTTGGGGTCGTCCCACAGCGCCGGGTCCTCGACCTTGGCATTGAGTTCCTCGAGCCGCTTCAATGCCCGGTCCCAGTCAAGGAAGCGGCGCAGCAGCGCGGTCGCGGCATTGATCTGATCGATATGAGCCTGCGCTTCAGCGCGCATCGTTCGAACCTCTCGTGAGGAGCGCTACTAGAGCGCGTTCGTAGTTGGCAAGCCGCTTGGCCGCGCCTCGGGAAGCGTGGCGACCGGGGCCGAGGCCGGCGGGGCGCCGGGCCCGGGTTGCTGCTGTCCCTGCTGCGCCTGCGCGCCCGCCTGCTCCCACAGCTGCAGATATTGCGGGCTATAGGGATCGCCGAACGTGCTGCGCCCGGTGTGGACGGCTTCGGTCTGCGGCTGGAAGGCTTCCCAGATGACGTCGGACTTGGGGTCCTCGGTCGTCGGGAAGGATCCGAAGACCGGCTTGCCGCTGGCGCGGTCGATGCGGACCCAGCGAATTCCGGGCGGAGCGACGAACGGCACCTTGGGCTGATCCTTGAGCGCGGTCTGCGCCCAGTCCTTCCAGATCGGCGCCGAGATCCGGCCGCCCTGAGCCCAGCTGCCCATCGGCTTGGGATTGTCATAGCCAAGATAGACACCCGCGACGATGTCGGGCGTGCCGCCGACGAACCAGACGTTGGTCGGGCCGTTGGTCGTTCCGGTCTTTCCGAACAGCGGGCGATTGAGGTCGCGAAGGACGGTCGCGGTGCCGCGGATGATGACGCCTTCCATCACGTGGACCATCTGGAAGGCGGCCATCGGGTCGACGAGCTGGCGCGTCCGGCTCGGCGGACGCGGCATCGGCCCGCCGTTCCAGTCGGTTGCATTGCAATTGCCCATGAGCGCGCAGCGGTTGTCGGTCCGGTAGATGACCTTGCCGTTGCGGTCCTGGACGAAGTCGATCGTCGTCGGCTTCACCGAGCGGCCCTGGTTGGCAAGGATCGCATAGGCATTGACCAGGCGGAGCACGGTCGTGTCGCCCGCCCCGAGCGCGATCGAGAGATAGTTGGGATAGTCGCCGACGCCGAGCTTGCGGGCAGTGTCGGTGATCTTTGGCATGCCGATGTTGGCCGCGGCGCGAACCGTCATGAGGTTGCGCGACTGTTCAAGGCCCCAGCGCAGCGTGTGCGGGCCTGCCGAACGGTGGTCGAAGTTGACGAAGCACTTCTGGCCGATGCCAGGGCCCTGGTCGATGCAATAAGGAGCATCGAGCTCGATCGTCGCCGGCGTGAAGCCGTTCTGCAGCGCCGTCACATAGACGATCGGCTTGAACGCCGAGCCCGGCTGGCGGAGCGCCTGGATCGCGCGGTTGTAGCTTGAGCCGACGACATCGAACCCGCCCTGCATCGCAAGGACGCGTCCGGTATGGACCTCCTCGACCAGCATTCCGCCCGAAATCGCCGGCACCGACTTCAGCTCGAAGGAGCCTGGAGAGACTTGTTTGACGATGATGACCATGCCGGGCTTCAAGGCATCGAAGGCGGCTCCGGCTTGGCCCCGCACCGGCATCGATGCGCCGGACGCTGGAAGGCTCGCCGTCGATCCGTTGGTGAAGCCGATCGTTGCAGCGCCGGCATCCTTTGAAATGACGACCGCCTTCAGCCAGTCGGGAAAGCCCGTCCCCACGGCTGCGCGGTCAAGCTCGCCCGCCCAGTCCTTGGACAGGTCGATGCTCATGCCAAGGTCCTTCCAGCCGGAAGCGCCGCCGAACTTCACGAGCCCGTTGCGAAGCGCCTGCGCGGCTGGATCCTGCATCTTGGGATCCATCGACGAGCGGACCCAGAGGCCGCCGCTATAGAGACTGTTCGCACCGTCCTTGGCGTCCTCGCCGAACTGCTTGATGAGCTCGCGGCGAACCTCCTCCATGAAGAAGCCGCCCTGCTGCCGGAACTTGTCGTTGCTGCCGTATCGGATGGTCCCGAGCGGGCTCGATGCGGCGGTGTGCCACTGGTCCTCGGTGATGTAGCCGTTGCGATACATTTCGCGCAGCACATAGTTGCGGCGATCGAGCGCTTTTTGGGTCGCGCGCACCGGATCGTAATTGGACGGCGCCTTGGGAAGGATCGCGAGATAGGCGGCCTCGGGGAGGGTCAGCTCATCGACGTCCTTGTCGAAATAGGCCCGCGACGCGGCCTGGACCCCATAAGCGTTGCGGCCAAGGAAGATCGAGTTGAAGTAGAGCTCGAGGATCTGCTGCTTGCTGAGCGTATCCTCGAGGCGAAAGGCGAGGATCGCCTCGCGTGCCTTGCGGCCGACATTGTAGCTGCTGTCGCGCAGCAGATATTTTGCGACCTGCTGCGTGATCGTCGAGCCGCCCGCTACGCGGCCCCTGCCAAGATGGGTCGTGTAATTGAAGACGGCTTTGAGGAAGCCCGTATAGTCGATGCCGTGGTGGTGGAAGAACTCCTTGTCCTCGGCGGAAATGAACGCATGGATGAGAAGCGGCGGGAACTCGTCATAGGAAAGATCGACCCGCCGTTCGCGGGCGAAGGTCTGCACCGGGTCGCCATCATAGCCGCGCACGTTGGTGGGGAGCGGCGGCTGATAGGCGAGCAACGACTGCGACGACGGGAGGCCCGCTGCGAAATAGATCCACATCGCCGCGAAAAGCGCGAACAGCGCCGCGCCGGCCCAGGCGGCAAGGCGGACCCAGCGGTGCCGCCACCACGGATCAACCCACTCGTGGACCCTTTGATTGAAGGCCACGAGGTCGGGAAGCTGCCAACCGGGAGGTGTCAGACGCTCGAATTTCATCCGAGCCTGCGTCTAGCTCGTCCGAGCCGGTGCGGAAAGCCAGTTAATCGTTTTAACGCGCCGCGCGCGCCGCGACGTCGGTTTCGATCGCCTGGGCAAGCGCGAGCGCGATCTTGGAGCGCTGCTCCTTCGAGCGCAGCAGCATCTCGTCGTCGGCGTTGCTGATATAGCCCGCTTCGAACAGCACCGCGGGAGCGCCGGCGCGGCGAAGGACGAGGAACGAGGCGAAGCGATGGGGGTTCGGGCGGAGCTCGAACCGGCCGGCGGACTTGTTGACGAGCCGGGTCGCAAGATCGGCCGATGCGCCCATCTCCTCCTCCATTGCAAGGTCGGAGAGCATGGCCGCGACCGATCCGCTCGAGCGGTCCGCCTGCGCGCCCCGATTTTCCCTTGCGGCAAGGCGTGCCGCTTCGGCGTCGGAGGCGACGTCCGACAATGAATAGACCGTCGCGCCGCGCGCAAGCGGGTTTGGCGCGCTGTCCATGTGGAGCGAGACGAACATCGCGGCATCGAGCCGGCGCGCGAGTGCCGCGCGCTGGTCGAGCTCGAGATAGCGATCATCGTCCCTCGTCATTGCGACGCGAACCCGGCCGCGTTGGACCAGATCGTCGCGAAGCTCGCGGGCGAGCGCCAGCGTCAGGTCTTTTTCGCTGACCTCGCCAGAAATGCTGGTGGCGCCGGGATCGCGGCCGCCGTGGCCGGCATCGATGACGACGATCGGCCGCCCGCGGGCCTCTGGCGCGGCATAGATCCGGTCCGTTGCAGGTGCAGGAACGGCAACCGTCAGGCTCGACTGGGCAGCAGCGCCGCTGCGGGGCGCGAAAAGGAGGAGAAGCGCGCCCGCCGCGAGCGCGCACAAGGCTAAGCCGACCAGTGCCCCTCTTTTCCCCACTCGTGATGCCATCCGCCAAGCCATTGAGCCGCAATGATATATATCATGCTGGCGTGGTTAACAGGAAATTTAGCAGCGGAGCGCCGCAGCGGCCCGGGCACGCTCGGCAACCACCTCCATCGCATCGCCCGGCCGGTAGAGCCAGCTCCCGCCGACGCAAAGGACGGTCTTTAGCGCGAGCCACTCGGCGGCATTGTCGGGCCGGATCCCGCCCGTCGGGCAGAAGCGGATGTTCGCGAACGGTCCCGAGAGCGCCTTGAGCGCCGCGATCCCGCCCGATGCCTCGGCGGGGAAGAACTTGAACCGGTCGAGGCCAAGATCGAGGCCGCGCATGATGTCGCCCGCGCTCGCAACGCCCGGGAGAAAGGCGATATCGGCGCGCGCCGCCGCTCTCGTCAGCGGCTCGGTCAGCCCCGGCGACACGATGAACGTCGCGCCGGCATCGACCGCCTCGCCAAGCTGCCGCTCGTTCAGGACGGTCCCTGCCCCGACGATCGCGCCGGCAACCTTGCTCATCTTCCTGATTGCATCGAGCGCCGAGGCCGTCCGGAGCGTCACTTCGAGCACCGGCAAGCCGGCCTCGACGAAGGTCTCTGCAAGCCTTGCCCAATCTTCGTCGCCGTCGAGCACGAGGACCGGAATGACGGGCGCCAGGCGCATCATCTCGTCGATCGTCATCCGTGCTCCTTCGCAAAAGCTGCCGCGGCGCCGACGAGACCGGGCTGCGGATGGGTAATCAGCTTGACCGGCATTTCGTCCATCCGCCGCTCGAAGCGGCCCTTGGCGATGAAGCGATCGCGAAAGCCGGAGCGCGGAAGATAGTCGGCAAGCCTCAGGCCAACCCCGCCGGCAATGACGACCGAGGCCGCCCCTTGCGCAAGCGCGATGTCGCCGGCGACCGCGCCGAGCGTCAGGCAGACGCGGTCGAGCGCTGCATTGGCAAGGCTGTCGCTGCCCGCGAGCGCCGCCGCCCACAATTCCTTTTCATCGTGGAACTTGAGGCTGTGCCCCTCGATGGCGCCAAGCGCTTCATAGACGTTCCAGAGCCCGCGGCCCGAGGCGATCCGTTCGACCGAAACGCGCCGGAAGCTCCGGCGCAGCTCGATGAGGATGCGATCTTCAAGGACGTCGAGCGGCGCGAAATCGACATGCCCCCCTTCCGTCTCGATGACCTCATAGTGGTCGGTCTTCTTGAGGAGCGCGGCAACGCCAAGCCCGGTGCCGGGCCCGATGATGCTGACGACGCCTTCCTCGCCAAGCGGCCGATCCGGTCCGAACAGGTGCCGGAAATTGTCCTCGCCAAGCGTTGCGACCGCATAAGCGACCGCGCCAAAATCATTGACGATCGTATAGCGGTCGACGCCGAGCCGCTCCTTGATGAGCGCCGGCCGGATCACCCACGGATTGTTGGTGAGCTTCAGGACCTCGCCGCCGACCGGACCTGCAAAAGCGATCGCAAGCTCGTTGGGAAGCTTTATCCCGGGGCGGCGACCGAACTCCTGCCAGGCGAGCTGGAAGCTTCCATGCTCGGAGGTCTGGAGCGTGACGGGTTCGCCAAGCCCAACGACGCGTCCGCCGTCGATCTCGGCGAGCGTGAAGCGAGCGTGGGTGCCACCGACGTCGGCGACGGCGATCTGGCGGGTCACGCCTGCTCCGCTTCCATGGCGGCGAGCATTGCCGAGGCGCCCGCTTCGGCCTCGTTGCAGTGCATCCGCATCAGCGCGAACAGCTCGCGTCCCGTTCCGACCGGCGGCGGCGGCGAATTTGCAGGCGCTCTCGTTGCAAGGTCGACGCCGACGGCCTCAAGGGTCCCGGAGCGGGCATCGAGCCGGACGATGTCGCCGTCGCGAACGCGGGCGAGCGGTCCGTCGGGGAGCGCCTCGGGCGACACGTGGATCGCGGCCGGCACCTTCCCGCTCGCGCCGGACATGCGCCCGTCGGTGATGAGCGCGACACGGTGGCCGCGGTCCTGCAGCACGCCAAGCGCGGGGGTCAGCTTGTGAAGCTCGGGCATGCCATTGGCGCGCGGCCCCTGGAAGCGGACGACGACCGCGCAGTCGCGGTCGAGCTCGCCGGCCTTGAAGGCCTCGAGGACCTGGTCCTGGTCGAAGAAGCAGCGTGCCGGCGCCTCGACGACCCAGCGCTCCTCGTCGACCGCGCTCGTCTTGAAGACGGCGCGCCCGATATTTCCCTGCACCAGCCGCAGCCCGCCATCGGCCTGGAAGGGGTCGGAGGCCGGCCTTAGCATGTCGATATCGGCGCTTTCCTCGGCGCTCTTCCAGACGAGCTCGTCGCCGTGGAGCTCGGGATTGCCGATCCAGTTGCTCATCGAATCCGCGCCCGCGGTCAGCGTGTCGGTGTGGAGCAGGCCCTCGCGGCTCAGCGTATAGGTCGTAAAGGCCATGCCGCCTGCGTCCTGGAAGTCGTTCACGTCCTTCTGGCCATTGGGATAGATGCGCGCGACCAGCGGCACGACCTTCGAGAGCTCCGCGAAATCCTGCCAGTCGATGCGGATCCCGGCGGCCCGGGCGATCGCCGGAAGATGGATGAAATGGTTGGTCGAGCCCCCTGTCGCGAGGAGCCCGATCATCGCGTTGATGATCGCCTTCTCGTCGATGACCTGGCTGAGCGGGCGCTCGCCGCTGCGGGCAAGGTCGGCGAGCCGGTGCACCGCGGCCCGCGTCAGCGCCTGGCGAAGCGGCGTTCCGGGATTGACGAAGGCGGCGTTGGGCACGTGAAGGCCCATCAGCTCCATCATCATCTGGTTGGAATTGGCGGTCCCATAGAAAGTGCAGGTGCCGGGTGCGTGGTAGGACCGGCTTTCCGCCTTGAGGAGCTCTTCCTTGCCGACCTTGCCCTCGGCGTAGAGCTGGCGAATGCGCTGCTTCTCCTTGTTGGGAAGCCCCGAGGGCATCGGGCCGCCGGGCACGAGCATCACCGGCAGGTGGCCAAAGCGCAGCGCCCCGATGAGCAGGCCGGGGACGATCTTGTCGCAGATGCCAAGGAGCGC
>DATIQO010000052.1:0-4515 GCA_035470745.1 Sphingomicrobium sp.
AGAGCAATGAGAACTCCGAGCACGATGATGCCGACTTCACCAATGAAAGCGCGCCAGCCGTGCAGCGGCTTTGGCAGATGGACGTGCATGCAATGTGCTCCCAGCAGTGGATGCGAGATTAACAGCGAAGCGAATGGCTGCAATCGCCGGGATGTTGCTAGCTCAGAGTTTGACCGACTGTCTGTCGTCTTCTGACTATCTCAATAGTGCCAAGGCCATCGCTGCGCACTTGGATGCCTATCTTGAGGATTCGACACTAGAAGAACGGCGTGCGGCACTTGATACGGTTGCCCGATCATCGCCGCCTATATTTCCATGCCCGACGAAGTGAAGTTGCTGCGCGTCCTTCATGGTGCGCGCGAGTGGCCGAGTTCAATGTCCGACGTAGTCACCTATTTAGTCGGAACGTTCTGTTGCCCATGTGTCGAGAACGTACAGCGCAACATTGGCGCGCCCGGCAGGACTCGAACCTGCGACCCCAAGCTTAGAAGGCTCGTGCTCTGTCCAGCTGAGCTACGGGCGCGCGTTGGGAAATGACTAGCCGCAATTGACGCAGAGCGGAACAGCGCTAGCTTCGCCTCATGAAAGCCGAAGGGGAGGGGCTACGCCACGTCGAGGCGCGCGCGCTGCACGGCGCACGTTTTCGCTATTTCGACTTCGTCATGGTCGCGTTCGTTGTCGTCCTTGTCCTTTCGAACGTGATCGGTGCGGAGAAGCGCTCCTTCGTCACCCTTCCACGGATCGGCGCGTGGCCCTTTGGAGCGGGCATCCTCTTCTTTCCCATTTCCTACGTCATCGATGACGTCCTCACCGAAGTGTACGGCTACGCCCGTGCCCGCCGCGCGATCTGGGCGGGCTTCGGGGCGCTCGCCTTCATGGCGGTAATGGAATGGACCGTCGTTCATCTCCCAGTCGCGCCCGGCTGGACGGGTCAGGATGCCTACGAGCGCGTATTCGGCTCGGGCTGGCGGATCATCGCCGCCTCGATGTGCGCGTTCTTCGCCGGCGATTTCCTCAATTCCGTCGTTCTTGCGAAAATGAAGATCTGGACCAAGGGCAAGCATCTTTGGACCCGGACGATCGGTAGCACGATCATCGGCGAGGGCGCGGACAGCCTCATCTTCTACCCGTTGGCATTTTACGGGATGAAAGACTGGCCAGCATCGATCATGCTCGAAGTGATGCTGAGCCAGTTCATCCTGAAGGTGAGCTGGGAGACGCTCCTGACGCCTGTCACTTATGCCGTCGTCGGATGGCTGAAGGGGAAGGAAGGCGTCGACGTCTACGACGTCGGGACCGACTTTACGCCCTTCACGATCAACGAGTGACGCCTAGGCGTTCACTGTTTCCAGAAGGCCTTCGAACATCCGCCGTCCGTCGGTCCCGCCGTGCGCCGGCTCAACCACGCGCTCGGGATGCGGCATCAGTCCGAGCACATTGCCCGTATCGTTGAGGATGCCGGCAATCGCCCGTGCCGAGCCGTTGCAGTCTTCAAGGTAGCGCAAGGCGACCCGGCCCTCGCCCTCGAGGCGGTCGAGGGTCGCTTCGTCTGCCTGGTAGTTGCCGTCGTGATGAGCGACGGGAAAGACGATCTCCTCTCGCGCGTCATATCCGCAGGTGAAGAGGCTCTGGCTGTTTTCAACCCTTAGCCTGACGTTGCGGCAAACGAAGCTGAGCCCGGCATTGCGCATCAGTGCGCCCGGGAGCAGGCCCGCTTCGGTCAGCACCTGGAAACCGTTGCAGATGCCAATGACGGGTACGCCGCGGCTTGCTGCATCCCTCACTGCGGCCATCACCGTCGAGCGCGCCGCCATGGCGCCCGATCGCAGATAATCGCCGTAGGAAAATCCCCCCGGCACGCCGACGAAGTCGGTCCCTTGCGGAAGCTCGGTTTCCTTGTGCCAGACCATGGCGGGCTTGCGTCCAGTCACCTGCTCGAGCGCGACGGCAAGGTCGCGGTCGCAGTTGGAGCCGGGGAAAACGATGACCGCGCTCTTCATGCGTTTTCGAGCCTTTCGATGCGGAAATTCTCGATCACCGTGTTCGCAAGGAGCTTGCGGCACATGTCCTCGATTGCCGCGTCGCTCGTGCCGTCGGCAAGATCGAGCTCGATCAGCTTGCCTGCGCGGACGTCGTTCACGCCCGAGAAGCCCAGGCCCTCGAGTGCATGATGGATGGCCTTGCCCTGTGGGTCGAGAACCCCGGATTTAAGGGTGATGAAAACGCGCGCCTTCATGTGATCGCCTGCCAAGTTCTTGAGCGTCTCGCCCCTATGGCTGCGGTGCACCAGCGGGGCAAGCTTTACCCTCTGTTTACCTTGGAAGCGGACAATGTGCGACAGCCGGTCAGTTCTTCACCGGTGCTCGGGAGATTGAGATGGTTGGTCTCGCCATCGCCATGTTCATTGCATTGTTCGGCTGGGGAGCCCGCTATTTTGGCTGGGAAGACCCGGACGGGAAAATCCAGCTTGCGCTAGCGACCGCGTTCATCCTTGGCATCATCAGCGGCTACAAGACGAAGTCGGATTCGAGCACTGCGCGCTAGGAGGCCCAGATCCCGACAAGGGCGGCAACCGCCACGAGCAGCAGGAAGCCGTTCATCGGGATCAGCAGCCAAATCGGGAGCCGGCGCACGTCGGGTCGAGGCGGGACCGGGAAGACATTGAACTCGCGCCACACGGCAGCAACGAGGCAGAAGCCGGCGAAAATGACGAGCGCCGAACCGCTGAGCTTGCCGACCCATCCCGGCAATACGCCCTTCATCAGCGCTCTTGCGCCGACACCGCTCGCGAGCGCCGCGAGCGCCGTCCTCACCCAGGCCGCGTAGGTTCGTTCAGCGGCAAGCAGGGTCCGGTCGCTGGCAAGGATTGTCCGCCGATCGGAATCGTCGACGAGCACGCCGGTGCTCTTCTCGACAGCCGACACGCTGCGCTTGAGCTCCGCGGTCTGCCGCTTGAGGTCGTGGGTCTTGGGCTCGGTTGCGTCGGGCACGGCTGACGCGACGCACGACCGGCTGGGTGGTTCCCCCTGACTTGCAACCATGTCAGCTCAGCCCTAGCGGCTTATGGCGGAGAACCGACATGGAAGACCTGATGGACAAGTCGACGACCAGCCCAATCTCGACGCGCAGGCACGGGGACGTGCTGATCGTTCTTTCGAACAACCCGCCGGTGAACGCGCTGTCGACGCCGGTCAGGAAGGGCCTCGTCGATGCGATCGCCGAGGCGGAGGCGGACGAGAGCGTCCATGCGGTCGTGATCGCCTGCGAGGGCCAGACATTCTTTGCGGGCGCCGACATCACCGAGTTCGGCAAGCCGCCGCAGAACCCCTGGCTTCCGGAAGTGGTCGATACGATCGAGAATTGCTCCAAGCCGGTGATCGCGGCGATCCACGGTACCGCGCTCGGCGGCGGGCTCGAAGTTGCCCTTGGCTGCCACTACCGTGTCGCCGACAAGTCGGCAAAGCTCGGCACGCCCGAGGTGAAGCTTGGCCTTCTCCCCGGCGCCGGGGGGACGCAGCGGCTGCCGCGCGTCGCCGGCGTCCGCAAGGCGCTCGAAATGACCGCGACCGGCAATCCCATCGGCGCCAAACAGGCGTTTGACTGCGGCCTCGTCGACCGCCTGATCGAAGGCGATCTCATTCCGCACGCCGTCGCCTTTGCCGAGGAAGTCCGCCAAGTGCGCCCGCTTCCCAAGTCGTCGGAACGGCACGACCGCATCGCAACGGTCGAGCCCAAGGTCTTCGATGAATTCGCGAAGGAGAATGCCAAGCGCTTCCGCGGTTTCGAGGCGCCTATGAAGAATATCGAGGCGGTCAGGATCGCGACTGAAAAGCCCTATGGCGAAGGCGTGATCGAGGAGCGCAAGCTCTTCATGGAGCTGATGAGCGGCGAACAATCCGCTGCCCAGCGCTACTTCTTCTTTGCCGAAAGGAAGGCCGCCAAGATCGAAGGCCTTCCGGAGAACACCGAGCCGCGGCCGATCCGCAAGGTGGGCGTGATCGGCGCCGGCACGATGGGCGGCGGCATCTCGATGAACTTCCTTTCCGCCGGCATCCCGGTGACCATCGTCGAAATGAGCGGGGAGGCCCTCGAGCGCGGCACCGGCGTCATGCGCAAGAATTACGAAGCGAGCGCCGCCAAGGGGAAGCTTACGCCGCAGCAGGTCGAGCAGGCGATGGGATATCTCCAGCCGACGCTCGATTTTGCAGCGCTTGCCGACTGCGACCTCGTCATCGAGGCGGTCTATGAAAATATGGACGTGAAGAAGGAAGTCTTCGCAAGGATCGACAAGATCGCGAAGGCCGGCGCGATCCTCGCCTCCAATACGTCCTATCTCAATATCGACGAGATTGCGGGAAGCATCTCGCGTCCCGGCGACGTCGTTGGCATGCACTTCTTTTCGCCGGCGAACATCATGAAGCTGCTCGAGGTCGTGCGCGGCGCCAAGACCGCGCCCGACGTACTTCTGACCGCGATGCAGATCGGCAAGCGGATCAAGAAGGTCCCGGTCGTTGC
>DATIQO010000053.1:0-2643 GCA_035470745.1 Sphingomicrobium sp.
CATGTCACGCTTGGCTATCGCGACAGCCAGAATTACGCCGTCACCAGCGGGCTCGCGAGCGGCGACAGGATCGTCGCCGATGGCGCCATCTTCCTGCAGTTCATGCAGAGCCAATGAGCGAGGGGCCGGCTGAGCCGCCGCGGACCGGCTCGTCATTCATCAACCGCATCGTCGCCGTCGCCCTCGAACAGCGGATCCTCGTCCTATTCCTGACGATCCTCCTGGTCGGCGCCGGGATCCATGCGTGGAGCCGCCTGCCGGTCGATGCCTATCCCGACCTGTCGCCGCCGATGGTCTCGATCACGGCCCAATGGCCCGGCCACTCGGCGGAAGAGGTCGAGCGGTTGATCACCGTCCCGATCGAGCGGGAAATGAACGGCATTCCAAAGGAGAACAACCTCCGCTCGGTGTCGCTCTACGCCTTGTCGTCGATCGACCTGACGTTCGATCATGGAACCGACCGCAATTTCGCGCGGCAGCAGGTGTTCAACCGGCTGGCCAACCTCGGCTTGCCGAGCGGGGTCACTCCCGACGTCGCGCCGCTGACGTCGCCGTCGGGGCTCATCTACCGTTATTCGCTGCAAAGCCCCGATCGCTCCCCAACCGAGCTCAAGACGCTGGAAGACTGGGTCGTCGAGCCCCAATACCGTTCGGTCCCTGGCGTCGCCGACGATTCAGGCTTCGGCGGCGGGACGATGCAATATCAGGTGCTCCTCGATCAGTACCGACTGGCGGGCGCGGGTGTCTCGCCGCAGCAGGTCGAAAGCGCGCTGGCGGCGAACAATGGCAATGCCGGCGGCGGGTTCTACTCGGAAGGCGGCCAGTTCTATTATGTCCGTGGTCTCGGGCGCGTGGCGACGCTGGACGACATCGGCAATGTCGTCGTCGCCGTGCACAACGGCATCCCGACGCTGGTCAAGGATGTCGGGGATGTGACGCTCGGCATCGCCCCGCGGCTCGGCCAGTTCGGGATCGGCAAGCAAAATGACGCGGTCGAGGGCGTCATCATGCTTCGCACGGGCGAGAAGACGCAGGACGTGCTGCGAAGCGTCGAAGCCAAGACCCGCGAGCTCAATACGAGCCTGCTTCCCAAGGACGTGAAGGTCGTACCCTTCTACGACCGCTCCGACCTCGTCCACCAGACGGTCCTTACCGTCGAGCACAACCTCCTGCGCGGGATGCTGCTCGTCGTCGTGATCCTCATCTTCTTCCTCTACGACGTTCGCTCGGGGCTGATCGTCGCAGTCACGATCCCGCTCTCGCTCCTCTTCGCTTTTGCCTGTCTCAACCTCCAGGGGGCGTCGGCCAACCTGCTGTCGATCGGGGCAATCGACTTTGGCATCCTTGTCGATGCCGCCGTCATCATGGTCGAAAACATCTATCGGCGGCTCGCCGAACGCGACGATGCGCCGGACAACATATTCCAGACCATCCGCGACGCCGCGGCCGAAGTCGACCGTCCGCTCTTCTATTCGGTCGTCGTGATCGTCGTCAGCTTCCTTCCGATCTATGTCCTTTCAGGTCCCTCGGGAGTCCTCTTCAAGCCGATGGCCGACACGATGATCTTCGCGCTCATCGGTTCGCTCATCGTCACGCTGACGCTGCTTCCGGTCCTCTGCTCGTGGCTGATGCACAGCGGCGTTCGCGAAAGGCGCAACGCCATCTTCGAGCGCATCCGGCAAGGCTACACCCGCGGCCTCGACCGCAGCCTTGCGCGCCCACGAGGGACGATCGCGCTGTCGGCCATCCTCCTGCTTGCATCGCTGGTTCTCTTGTTCGCCGACATCGGCGCCGAGTTCATGCCGCATCTCGACGAGGGGTCGCTGTGGGTTCGAGCGACCATGCCCTATACGATCTCGTTCGATGAATCGGCGAAGATCGTGCCGCAAATCCGCTCGATCATCGCATCCTTCCCCGAAGTGACGACCGTCGCTTCCGAGCACGGGCGCCCTGACGACGGCACCGATGCGACCGGCTTCTTCAACGCCGAATTCTATGTCGGCCTCAAGCCCTATGGCGAATGGCATGGGGCAATCCGCAACAAGGCGCAGCTGATCAACGCGATCAACGCCAGGCTCGAGAATTTCCCGGGCATCACCTTCAACTACACCCAGCCGGCCGAGGACGCCGTCGACGAGGCTGAAACGGGGCTCAAAAGCGCGCTTGCAGTCAAGGTCTTCGGGCCCGATCTCAACGTGCTCGAGCAGAAGGGCAAGGCGATCAAGGCCGCCCTCGAGCAGGTTCGCGGCATTCGCGACGTCACGCTCGTCCAGGAGCTCGGCCAGCCGAGCCTCGCCATTACCATCGATCGCGCCAAGATCGCGCGGTACGGGATCAACGTCGACGATATCAACGGGCTCATCCAGACCGCCGTTGGCGGCGATGTCGCGACCCAGGTCGTCCAGCAGGAAAAGGAGTTCGACCTGCTGGTCCGCCTTCAAGGGCAATATCGCAATGACCCCGTGGCGATCGGCAATATCCTCGTAGCGACGCCCGGCGGGCAGCACATTCCGCTCAAGGAACTTGCGCAAATCTCGGTCAGCAACGGCGCCTCGTTCATCTACCGCGAGAACAACAGCCGCTTCATCGGCGTCCAATTCTCGGTCGAGGGCCGCGACCTTGCAAGCGCGGTCGAGGACGCAA
>DATIQO010000054.1:0-6227 GCA_035470745.1 Sphingomicrobium sp.
GATTTCCCGCATGGGGTTTTTATCCGCCCGACGAGAGGCCGAGGCAATCGAGAATGTCACGTACCTGGGCCTCAGTTGTGGAAAGATCTGTACCGGTGTCGATGACGAAGTCGGCGCGGCGCCTCTTCTCTTCATCCGGCATCTGGCGCGCCAGGATAGATTCGAGCTTTTCTGGCGTCATGCCCTGGCGCTGGAGGACACGAACGCGCTGAACTGCAAAGGGCGCGGAGACGACGATCACCTTGTCGAAATCCTTCTCTGCGCCGATTTCGAAGAGAAGCGGGATTTCGAAGATGAGCGCCGGCGCGTCGCGGTGCTTGTCGATGAACGCCTGTCGCCAGTCGCGAACGGCCGGATGGACAATCTCTTCCAAGAGAGCGAGCTTGGAGCGGTCGGCGAGCACAATCTGCGCAAGGCAGTCGCGGTCGAGCGTCCCTGATCGGACGCAGCCCGGGAACAGCTCGCCGATCCTCTCGATGAGCGCGCCGCCTGGACCCTGCAATTTGCGAACGACCGCATCAGCGTCGAAGACGGGAATGCCTGCCGCCTCGAACATTCCTGCGACCGTCGACTTGCCCATGCCGATCGACCCGGTGAGTGCAATCTTGATCATCGGGCAAGCAACCCTCGTTCGCGAAGCGCGCCGAACAGCGGAATGAGCGGCATTCCAAGGATGGTGAAATGGTCACCGTCAATGCGATCGAACAGCTGCACGCCGCGCGCCTCCAGCCGGAATACGCCGACAGTGTAGCCGACCTCGGGCCATTCGGCATCGAGATAGTCGCTGATGAACGATCGAGATAGAAGCCGCACCTCGAGCCTGGCTGTCTCGACATGCGACCAGTCGAGCACCCCCCCTCGGGCAAGTGCAACCGAGCTCGTGAGGTGAATCGCGTTGCCCGAAAAGAATTGCAGGTGGTCAGCGGCCTCGTCGCGATCGCGCGGCTTGTTGAAGAGTCGCCCGTTGCAGGTGACCGTGCTGTCGCTGCCGATCACCCATTCGCCTGGCACGCTTATCGCCTTCGCAACTGCCAGCCGAAGCGCAATCTCATGCGCGTCGGACAAGCCGAGCTTCAGCTCCTCTTCGTCGACCTGCGGTTTGACTGCATCATATTGAACTCCCGCCGCGTCGAGCATGTGCCGGCGAATTGAACTGGTCGAGGCGAGGATGAGTGGCAAAAGGACAACCTTGTGGAAAAGCCGCGAAGGAACGGTAGCCCGGCGCTGGGGACGGTCTCAACCGGTCATTTATGAGCTTCGTCGGGCATTTGTTTCGAGGATTGATCCACGGGGACTAAATCCATCCCCAGCTTGTGAATCATGGGCGCGAATCGGGTCCGACTCGGGGTTTGGTAGAGCGTAGCCGCAAGGGTCTTGGTTGTTGGCAATTTCGGGAGCCTCGCCTAAACCCCGGTCTCCCACGCCCAATCACTACATCAATATTCTTCTTTAAATATATAAAGGAGAGAAGAAGGGTGGCTTCGATGCCGACCGAACTGCCGAACTCGCCTGCAGAAAAGCCGTTGCTCCGCGTGCTCAAGGGAGAGCGATGCCATCCGGTACCGATGTGGATGATGCGCCAGGCCGGGCGCTATCTTCCCGAGTACCGCAAGCTCCGCCAGGACAAGGGCGCTTTCCTCGAACTGGTCTACGATGCTGAGGCGGCGGCATCGATCACGCTGCAGCCGCTCGAGCGCTTTCCGGAGCTCGACGCGGCTATCCTCTTTTCCGACATCCTCATCGTTCCATTTGCCATCGGGCAGAACCTGACCTTCGTCACGGGCGAAGGTCCCCGCCTCACTCCTCCGCTCATCGACGCGTCGCTCGATCAGCTGACGCCCTATCCGGCGCGTCTCGATCCGATCTACGACACCGTGAAGAACGTGAAATCGCGTTTAGCCGCGGACAAGGCGCTGATCGGATTTGCCGGGAGCCCGTGGACGGTCGCGACTTACATGGTCGCCGGCCAGGGGAGCCGCGAACAGGCTGAGGCGAGGCGGCTTGCCTACGGCGACCCCGGTAAGTTCAATGCGATCATCGGCCGGATCGAGGAGGTCACGATCGACTATCTCTCGGGCCAGATCGAGGCCGGGGCGGAGGTGGTCCAGCTGTTCGACAGCTGGGCGGGGAGCCTCTCACCGGCGCAATTCGAACAATGGGTCATTGGACCTACGGCGCGGATCGTCGCTGCACTTGGTGAGCGACATCCTGAGGTTCCGATCATCGGCTTTCCAAAGGGCGCAGGAGGCAAGCTCTTGGCTTATGTTCGGGAAACGGGCGTCACCGCGGTCGGGCTGGACGAAACCGTCGATCCCGCCTGGGCCGCGAAAGAACTCCCCGCGAATCTACCCGTGCAGGGAAATCTCGACCCGCTGGCGCTCGTCGCGGGAGGGGAGGCGCTGCGCAGTGCCGTCCGGCGCATCCTTGACGCCTTCGCCGACCGGCCTCACATCTTCAACCTCGGGCACGGCATCCTTCAGGACACGCGCATCGAGCATGTCGGGGAGCTGATCGCGCTGGTGAAGGGGGGACGGTGAGCAGTCTTTCGGGATTCCTTGGCCCCGCATATCTGTGGGTGAAGGCGGCCCACGTCACCTTCGTGATCTTCTGGCTCGCAGGTCTCTTCCTGTTGCCGCGATTCTACGTCTACCATCAGGAAACTCCTCCCGGCTCGCCCGAGGACAGGGCGTGGATCGAACGCGAGTCGCGCGTGCGCTCAATCATCCTGACGCCGGCAATGATCCTCGTTTGGATCCTCGGCCTCATGCTCGCCTTCAATGTTGATGCGTGGACCCAAGGCTGGTTCCACGCCAAGCTCGCTCTCGTCATCCTGCTGAGCGCTTACCAAGGCTGGCTCGGCGTTTACGGCAAGAAGCTTGCGAGAGGCGAAAGGCCGCTTTCGAGCAAGGCAGTAAGGATCATCAACGAGATCCCGGGTGTGGCTACCGCGATCATTGTTGTCCTGGTGATCGTCCGTCCATTCTGAACGATTCGCCGCTCAAGTTCTCCGCTGCTGATTGACAGCGGCGGCGCCGAGACATACCTCGAATCTCGACGGCTCCGGCCAGTTTCCTTAAATTGCCGGCGCGCGTTCCCATCCGCGGCGTCCTGCCGCCCTCGGCTTTGACCAAGAATTTTTGACGAGCTCGAGCACAACTCCCCAAGAAAAGACCGTCCTATGCATCTGAAAGATCTGAAAAAGAAAACGCCCGCTGACCTTGTCGCAATGTCCGAGGAGATGGGTGTCGAAGGCGCATCGACGATGCGCAAGCAAGACCTCATGTTCTCGATCCTCAAGATCCAGGCCGAGAATGGAGTCGAGATCATGGGTTCCGGCACCATCGAGGTGCTGAACGACGGCTTCGGCTTCCTGCGGTCGCCCGAGGCAAATTATCTCGCCGGACCCGACGACATTTATGTGGCGCCCTCGATCGTCCGCCGCTTCGGGCTTCGCACCGGAGATACCGTCGAAGGCGAGATTCGCGGTCCAAAGGAGGGCGAGCGCTATTTTGCTCTGACCCGTGTGACCACGATCAACTTCGACGATCCCGAGACCGTGCGCCATCGCGTCAATTTCGACAATCTGACGCCGCTTTATCCCGACGAGAAACTGAAGCTCGATACGCTCGACCCGACGATCAAGGACAAGTCAGCACGCGTCATCGACATCGTCTCGCCGCTCGGAAAGGGCCAACGCGCACTGATCGTTGCGCCGCCGCGCACGGGCAAGACGGTGCTGCTGCAGAATATCGCGCGCGCGATCACCGACAATAATCCCGAAGTCATCCTCATCGTGCTGCTCATCGACGAGCGGCCGGAAGAGGTCACGGACATGCAGCGATCCGTGAACGGCGAGGTTATTTCTTCAACCTTCGACGAGCCCGCAAGCCGTCACGTCCAGGTCGCCGAGATGGTGATCGAGAAGGCCAAGCGTCTGGTCGAGCACAAGAAGGACGTGGTGATCCTGCTCGATTCCATCACCCGCCTCGGCCGCGCCTACAACACGGTTGTTCCGAGCTCGGGCAAGGTCCTTACCGGCGGTGTCGACGCCAACGCGCTGCAGCGCCCCAAGCGCTTCTTCGGCGCGGCGCGCAACATCGAGGAAGGAGGGTCCCTTTCGATCATCGCCACCGCGCTGATCGACACTGGTTCGAAGATGGACGAAGTCATCTTCGAAGAGTTCAAGGGCACCGGCAACAGCGAAATCGTGCTCGACCGCAAGGTCGCCGACAAGCGCATCTTCCCGTCGCTCGATGTTGGAAAGTCCGGCACCCGCAAGGAAGAACTGCTGGTCGAGCAAGGAACGCTCACCAAGATGTGGGTATTGCGCCGGATCCTCATGCAGATGGGAACCGTCGACGCGATGCAGTTCCTTCTCGACAAGATGAAGGATGCCAAGTCGAACGAGGATTTCTTCGCTTCGATGAACCAGTAACCGCGGCTAAAAGCCACCAATGCCCGGCGGGCTGTTCAATTTCGCGGAGATCTTCACTCCCGTCGGGCTTCTCGTTCTTGGCCAGGTGATCCTCATCGACCTCACCATGGCCGGCGACAATATCGTGATTATCGGGACGCTGACGTCGGGCCTGCCTGCGCGCGAGCGGCGCAAGGTGATCATGCTCGGCGTCAGCATGGCGGTCGTCTTCCTGATCGCCTTTGCGGTGCTCGCAACCCAGTTGCTCAAGATTACCGGGCTTCTCGTTGCCGGCGGCCTGCTCCTGCTGTGGGTGGCCTACAACATGTATCGCGAGCTTAAGCCGGCCAAGCTGGAAACGGCCGATGATCCGTTGACCCCGGCGATCGAGGGACCGCCGGCGACCAAGACCTTCTTCCAGGCTGCACTGCAGGTCATGCTTGCCGACCTCAGCATGAGCCTCGACAATGTTCTCGCGGTTGCAGCTGCAGCACGAGAACATCCAGCGGTGCTATTCATCGGACTTACGCTGTCCGTTACCTTCATGGGCTTTGCCGCGAATCTTGTCGCCCGGCTCATCCATCGGTTCCCGACGCTTGCCTGGGCGGGTCTCTTGATGATCCTCTATGTCGCCCTGAAGATGATTTACGAGGGATGGATTGGAGGCGAGCACATAGTTGGCTTGAGGAACACGCTCGCTCTCGGCTAGCTTGCTCCCATGGAGGCGAGCCTCATCACCACATCGGCGATCACCGCATTCCTTGAAATCTTGTTCATCGATGTAGTGCTCGCCGGCGACAACGCGATCGTCGTCGGCGCACTCGCGGCGGGGCTTCCTGCTGCGCAGCGCAAGAAGGTGATCCTGGTCGGCGTGCTTGCGGCGCTGGTGCTGCGCATCGCCTTTGCGCTGCTCGTTACCCAATTGCTCGAGATCGTCGGCTTGATTCTTGCTGGCGGCATTCTGCTCCTGTGGGTCGCCTGGAAGATGTACCGGGAAATTCGGCACAAGGATGAAAGCGCAGGTTCCGAAGAAATCATCGGCGACGAACATTCCGGCTTGAGGCCCGCGAAAAGCTTTGCGAGCGCGGCCTGGGGCGTCGCGCTCGCCGATGTCGGCATGAGCCTCGACAATGTTCTCGCTGTGGGCGGAGCGGCCCGCGAGCACCCTTACGTGCTCGTCTTCGGCCTGTTCCTTTCCGTCCTCCTCATGGGAGCCGCCGCGAACCTCATCGCGCGCTACATTGACCGCTACAGATGGATTGCGTGGGGGGGATTGATCGTCATCCTCTGGGTCGCTCTCAAGATGATCTACGAGGGTGCGGGCCATGTTGCCCCCGTCGTCGCGCCCCTGTTCGCCTGACGATCCGTGGAAAAGGATACGATCTTCGCTGTCTCGAGCGGGCGACCGCCTGCGGCGATTGCAGTAATCCGCATCAGCGGTCCGGCTGCTCACGAAGCCGGCAGATGCCTGGCCGGCCGGCTTCCAGGGCCGCGATCGGCGGTGGTACGCACCCTCCACGATCCGCGTTCCAACGAGCTTCTCGATCAGGCACTGGTTCTGAGATTTGATTCGCCGGCCAGTTCCACGGGCGAGAATGTCGTGGAATTTCAATGTCATGGCGGACGGGCAATCGTGGACGCGGTGATTGACGCCTTGACGGCACTTGATGGACTGCGCCCTGCGCAGCCAGGTGAGTTCACGCGGCGCGCATTTGAGAATGGTCGGATCGATCTTACCGAGGCGGAGGGCCTTGCCGATCTCATCGAGGCGGAGACGCAGTCGCAGCGCAAGGCGGCACTCGCACTGGCCGAA
>DATIQO010000055.1:0-5044 GCA_035470745.1 Sphingomicrobium sp.
GCCCAAACCGGACTTGTCCTTCTGAGCCTCGGCCATCATCCGAGCCATAAGTTCGGCCTTTAGACTTTGCCGAAGGGCGGGGTAGTCGATGTAAGCGTTCAGCGCATCGGCATCGCGCGACTGCGCCGCGTCCTTCATGCCTTTGAGCGTCCAGGCAGGGGATTCGAAGTACCAGAGGTTAGAGGATGCGATGACAATCAGAGCCGCCGCAGCTGCGGCGATCTTCCACTTTCTACCCGCCACGGAACTCCCCTTTTTCCCGAGCGGGAAGGTGATCGCCCGCGGACACCTTGGGGTCAAGTCATGCCGCGCTGCGGCGGATTTGATTTTGGCGAGCCCTATCGCTGATCGGCGGCGATCTGGGCGATAAGCCGTTTGGCCAGGCGCTGGTTGTCCTGTCCGACCCCGCGTGTGTAACGCAGGGTTGTCATCCAGCTCCGCAGTTCCCGCATGAGGGTTCCGTCGGCCGCGAGTGCATCATCGAGCGCAGAAAGGCCTGTCATATCGGAAGGAGGTGGACAGCGATGCCCGCGATATCCATTCGTAACATCGCCGCTGCAATGGTCGAGGATGTAACGCTGGAAGCGGTAAGGGATCGCTCCGCGAATATCCTCGCGGTAACGTGGCAGAGTGTCGAAAAGGTCGTGGGCTTGGGTCCGCTGTCCCACGTAATAATCGCTAAGGTCCGCCTTCAGCCGATTATCTCTCAATAGATCGAGACGCCCCGCGCTCAGCATCTCACGATAGGTTCCATCATTGATTTCATAGTTCCAGATCTGCCCGGCCTCGTAAAAATCTAGCAATGTGTTCCAATCGTTGCCGTCGACGCGGCCGTCCTCCGCGAAGTGGAGCGCGCGGTCACCTGCCTCTGATGATGCACGCCAAAACTCTTCGCGCTGCCGCAGCTGATCAATGTCGTAACGGAGGTCACCTGCGATTCTCCCAAGATATTCGCCTGCAAGCTGCCGGTCCTTGCGCGTGTCGTTCCAGTTGCTCGCTTGGATGCCAAGGAACACGCCGATGATGACGATCAGCAAGTCGATAGCGACTGCCGCCCAATCCTGCCGTTGCAACTGAGCCGCCAACCGCCAGCGCGCCATATCCGCCCTTTCCTCGCGTCGCGCCAACCGTGTATCGGTTTGGGCAGACGTACATCCATGCGGCCGGCCCCCGGCAACCAAGCGAAGGGTAACATCTGCTGTGCTGTCCGCAATGGGCGGAAAACGCTCCTTAGGATCGCTACATTTCCGGGATCGCACTGATGGCGCCGCAAGCGGGCTGCCCGGGAGGTAGGTGACGGATAGGCTGACCCGGGGGCGCCCCGAACGCCGCGTCGAGGATCGCGTCCTTCACCGCGTCCGGCACTTCGTGACCACCGTTGAATGGCAGGAAGGTGACGTCTCCGCCCTCGCTCTGGACCAGCGGCACGATATCGGAGCAGGTGACTGAGAATTTGAGCACCGGATCCTGGCGGCCGTGGCTGACGAACACGCGGCGTCCACGTGCCGGACGCTCGGTTCGGATCGCGATACCCGGCGACCAGGCGATCACCGCCGAAAAATCATGGTCTTTCGCCATTCCCATCGCGATCGCGAAGGTGGCGCCGTCGGAGAAACCCGCAAGAACAGTGTGCGCGCGGTCTACGGCAACGATTTTCGCCAGGTCGGAGATCGCCTTCTCGACCCGCTGCGAATCTCGCGTACGACCGAAGCTGTGCGACTGCTGGTTCGCCAGCGGCGAGTCCACGGAGAGAGGGGCTTCTGCGCTGAGTACTGTGTCCCAGGTGATGCCGCGCGAACTCGGTGCAAGGAGGATGATCCCGCGCTCGTCGGCCTCGGCCTCGAACCGCTGGACCATCTGCGCCTGTCCGTGACCCGCGCCGTGGAGCAGCACGAGCAGCGGCGGGTGCGGGCTCGCGCTCGCGGGAACATAGCCAACCGCGTCATCAGGCAGGCTAAAGAGGTGCGAGTGTTGGACGAGTGCTCCGACGGCAGGCGCCGCTGATGAATGCGCCTGCACCTGAGCCAGGGCTAAATGGAGCGCAGCGAGCAGCATGCGCTATTCGGTTTGGATGGGCTCGGATGGGTCATTATCCGTTGGTTCCGTCAGAGGTAAGCCATCCGATCATATCGCCCAATTCATAATGGTTTGAAGGTCCAGCAATAGCGTCCACAGATGGAAACCGGTCACTGGGAGCTGCACGAACGAGTTCGCGGTCAAGCGGATTTGGAAGTTGCTGGGATTATCGCCCTTGGCGGCGCCCTCGCGTCGGCGGTTCTGAACGGCCGATAGTGCGGGTAAGCCAACCATCGCCGGTGATTTTGTTCTATCCGGCCTGCCAAGGTTCATTTAGCCCAACCTTGATGGTCCGCGCTTTCGTACTTGGAAACATTCGACGGGGAGGCTTGCTCGCTGTTGCGGCGGCTATGCTGTTCGGCCTCTCTACCCCCGCTGCGAAAGCCATCGTTGGAAATGTGCAACCACTTCTCTTGGCCGGGCTTCTCTATCTCGGTTCCGGTGTTGGTCTGGGCATCATCATTTTGTTCGGGCAAAAGCACGGCGTTAAGCTCAAACGCGCCGACCTTCCGTGGCTCCTTGCAACCATCGTCTTTGGCGGCGCGCTCGGGCCCGGATTCCTGATGTGGGGCCTTACCCAAATCACCGGCTCGGCTGCTTCGTTACTTCTTACCCTGGAAGGCGTGTTTACCGCGCTGATTGCCTGGATCGTATTCCGCGAGCCCTTCAACCGAAGAATTGGCCTCGGCATGGCCGCAATCTTCGTGGGAGCCGTTCTCCTCGCGCTCGCAGCTCCTTCGGGCCGTGCAGGAACCCTCGGCGCATTGGCTGTCTCCGGTGCCTGCCTGTCTTGGGCGATTGACAATAACTGCACGTCGAAGATTGCCGACGTGGACGCGCTCACGCTGGCTTCAATCAAGGGCGTCGTCGCTGGTGCGTCAAATGCGTCGCTCGCGCTGGTTGCCGGCGCGACATTCCCTCCGGCCGGTTTGTTGGCGGCATCGGCTCTCGTCGGTTTCTTCGGCTACGGTCTAAGCCTTGTTCTGTTCGTCTTGGCCCTTCGGGAGATCGGTGCGGCACGAACAGGGGCTTATTTTTCCACGGCTCCGTTCATCGGAGCAGTCGTCGGCCTACTTACCTTGAGCGAACCCATGACCGTCAGCTTCATTTGCGCCGGGCTCCTGATGGGCTTTGGCGTTTACCTGCATCTCACCGAACAGCGCCGCGAAGCAGTCGTGTAATGTCGGGATTGGCTGGGACCCAGATTGAAGGCCTGGTTAGGCAGCGGACATGTCCACGCAAGGCCTTCGACCAGTTGCCGAAGAGCGAGCGAGACCCAGCTCAAACTCTTCAGCCGTTGGAACCTGCCACTCGACGCGAGGTTGAGCGAACTGGCCGATGAGCGCGCTCGCGCCTTGTCTGAACTTCCGAACGCTCTTCGGAATGTTTGTCGCCCTCGCGGTTCTGTTCGCACCCGCGATTAGCCGCGGAGAGGCGCTTGCGGCTGTCTCCAATCACGACATGCAGATGATGGACACTGGCCACTGTCATTCGCCAGCCTCGCATAACGCCGGCCATCATCAAGGCGACATGGGCTGCTGCACCGCGATGTGCGTCGGGGTGACAGTTGCAGTGCACGCTCTGGCGGAATCGCCCCCCGTCCGCATCAAGCCGGCGTCGATCATGCTCGCGGCGCCGCATCGATCATTTCTTGCCGAGCTTGCAACACCTCCACCTCGATCAGCCGCCTGAGAGTTGCTCCTGGACTGAGTCTCAGGCCGCGTCTGCGCGTCGGCACATTTGATCGGAGTTGGATTCGTGAAGAGCAAAGTGACTGCGGCTGCCGGCACGCTCGCATTGATCGCCGTTTCCGCGCCAGCAGCGGTGCAGGTGAACATGCCCGGCATGACCCGGCCAATGCCGTCCAAGCATGCTGCCAAGAAGAAGCCTGCAGCCAAAAAGGCCGCGCGGATCGGGGCAGCGAAGAAAGTGAAGCGGTCATCCGTTCATGGTTCGAAGGTAAACGCAGCTCAAGCGGGCGACGCGCATGCAACCGCATCCCACACGCCGACAGCAAGAACGACCGTGCCCACGGGTCAGGACAAGATGCAGATGCCGCCGCAGTCTACGCCAACACCTCCCGCACCGATGACGATGGACCAAGGGCAGATGCAGCGGGAGACGAGTTCCATGCCCATGCCGAGCCAGATGCCCGGCGCCCCCTCAGCCAATGGTGCGATGGTTCGCCTCAATCAATTCATGGTCCATTCGCACACCTCGGGTCCGCGAGGTCAGTCGCGCCTGACCGGGCCAGGCATGTGGATGCTTATGTACGACAAGGACCTGTCGTCCCGAGATCATCTCAGCTTCGATATGATGGGGACTCCCGAGCATTTGACGGTCGGGGACAGGGGGACGCCCCAGCTCCTGCAAACCGAAAACGTCGATGCCATGCATCCTCACGACTACATTATGGCGCTCGAATTGAGGGACAGTCTGACGCTCGACGCAGCAAAGAACGAGCGGTTGACGTTCTTGTTTGCGCCTCGCGGCGAAGCGGCAATCGGTCCGGTCCCATTCATGCACCGCGAGTCGGCCGAGGGAAATCCCGATGCACCGCTCGGCCATGCCCTGCAGGACGGGTTTCATGACGTCTCGACGGTGCTTGGCGTTGAATATCAAATTGCTCGTAACTCATTCGAGGCCACTGCGTTCAGCGGCAAGGATATTGTCTGGCCGCTACCCCTGCACAGTTCCGATTCTTATGCTGTTCGCGTGAACCAGAAAATTGATCGGCACCTTAGAATAGGGGCGTCCTATGCCGATGCCCTGTTGCCGCGAGACTTTGGAGGCGCTGAGCATAGCCAATTTGTCGCGGCTTGGCTGACCGCCTCATACCCTGTCGGGATGGTCACGTTGAATTCCTCGCTCGTCTGGGGTCAAGGCCGCCCTGCGCATGGCGCAGCTCGCAACAGTTTTCTCGAGGAGGCGGTGTACCAACATGGGCGCGACAGATTTTATAACCGGG
>DATIQO010000056.1:0-7554 GCA_035470745.1 Sphingomicrobium sp.
TCTTGGCATCACCGCGGGAAGTTACTGGGCCTATTATGAGCTCGGCTGGGGCGGCTATTGGTTCTGGGACCCGGTCGAGAACGCATCGCTGATGCCGTGGCTCGCCGCCACCGCGCTTTTGCATTCCATCAATGTGCTGGCGGCGCGGGGCGCCCTCAAAGCCTGGACGATGATGCTTGCGGTCGTCGCTTTTTCAATGTCGATGGTCGGCACCTTCCTCGTGCGCTCGGGGATCCTCACCTCGGTTCACGCCTTCGCCATCGATCCCGAGCGCGGCACTTTCCTGCTCGCCCTGCTCGCCATTTATGTCGGCGCTGCATTCGTTCTCTTCGCAATTCGCGGCACGAGCCTCAAGGAAGGAGCGCCGTTCGAGCTGATCAGCCGCGAAACCGGCCTCGTCATCAACAATCTGCTGCTGAGCGTCATTCTCGGCGTCGTTTTCGTCGGAACGCTCTACCCATTGTTCGTCGAGGCGCTCAGCGGCGAGAAGCTGTCGGTCGGGGCTCCTTATTTCAACACCGTCGCTGGCCCCCTTGCACTGCTCCTTGCCGTGCTCGTCGGCGTTGGTCCCTTGATTGCCTGGCGGCGCGAGCGCCGCCCGTTCGCCAAAAAGCTGGTCCTCCCGGCGCTTCTTGGCGTGAGCGCGCTTGCGATCACCGTCATCCTTTGGAGCGACATGCGTCTGCTGCCTCGGCTCGGGATGGCGATCGCCACCTATCTCGCCGCTGCAAGCATTATCCCGCTCGTCCGGCGCAACCCGCTGCGCGCGCCGCTCGCGACCTGGGGGATGGTGATGGCCCATCTCGGGATCGCAATCTCGCTCCTTGGAATGGCCTCCAACGCCGCATTCACCGCCGAGAAACTCGCGATCGCCAAGCCCGGCGACATGCTGACCGTCGGGCCGTGGACGGTCTTGCTCGCCGACGTCACCCCGACGGCTGGAAAGAACTGGACCGCCGTCGAAGCCGAGCTTCGCGCGGCTCGCGGATCCGACATCATCACGCTCAGTCCACAAACGCGCTATTTTTCCGATCCGCCGACCGAGACCAGCGAATCGGCGATCCGGACCTTCTGGGACGGCCAGCTTTATACCGTCATCGGCAAGCAGGATGCATCGGGGGCATGGCAGCTGCGGTTGTGGTGGAAGCCGTTCGTGACGCTGATCTGGGCAGGAGGAGCGCTGATTGCGCTCGGCGGCGCACTGGCGCTCCTTGGACGGGTGTGGCGGATCGCCTGGCGGCGATCGCGGGCCGCCGACTGGCGCAAGGAGCGATATGCATGAGCCGCGCTCTCCGCTTCGCGCCGCTCGCGCTTCTGCTCCTCATCATCGCGGCCCTCGTGTGGCGCCTCGCAACGCCTGCGGACACCAGCGTGCACTCGAGGCTCGATGGCAGAAAGGTGCCTGCCTTCGCCCTTGCCGTGATCTTGCCCGGCAAGCCGTCGCTATCGTCCGCGGATCTCGCCACCGGCGAGCCGCACCTCGTCAATCTCTTCGCCAGCTGGTGCGTGCCGTGCATCAGCGAGGTGAAACTGCTCAAGGTCCTGAAGGACGAGGGCGCGCACGTCGAGGGCATCGCCATTCGCGATCGCCCCGAGGATCTTGCCGGCTTCCTTGCGCGCAACGGCGATCCTTACGAGCGGATCGGCAGCGACCCGCAAAGCGATGTCCAGATTTCGCTTGGCTCCTCGGGGGTGCCCGAGAGCTTCATCGTCGATGGGAAGGGCGTCATTCGCTATCAGAAGATCGGGCCCATCGAACAGGCGGACGTGCCGATGATCCTTTCGAAGCTCAAGGAGGCGCGATGAAGCGGCTTCTTGTCTCGCTTGCGATTGTCCTCGCACAGCCCCTTCTTGCCGACAGCAATCTGCCTCCCGCTTATTGGTCCAACCGCCAGCTGCCGGATCCGGGGCAGGAAGCGCAGGCACAGGCGTTGATGGAGCAGCTCCGCTGCCTCGTCTGCCAGGGCCAGTCGATCGCGGATTCGGACGCCGAGCTCGCCGGTGACATGCGCGATCTCGTCCGGCGCCGGATCGCGGCCGGCGAGAAGCCGCAGGCGATCCGCGCCTGGCTGATCCAGCGCTACGGCACGTGGATCAGCTACCGGCCGACCGACGAGCCGGCGGCGTGGCCGCTCTGGCTGGCGCCGCTGGCGCTCGTCCTGATCGGCGCTTTCCTGATCCGCCGCCGGATCCGCGTGAGATCGCGCTGATGGGCTGGCTTATGCTCTTCATGCTCGTGGCCCTCAGCATGGGGGCGCTGTGGCTGCTCGGCGTAAGGGGCGCCGGCTTGACGGGGAGCGCTGCAGCCTTGCTGCTCGGCGCCGCTGGCTATGCGTTCCAGGGAAGTCCGAATGTGCCCGCCGCTCCCGCGCAAGGTTCGCAAGCGCGCGACTTTTTCCCCCTGACGCAGGCGCGGCACGCATTCTTCGGCGATTTCGCGCCCGAAGAGAGCTGGCTGCGCATCTCCGAAGCGCTGGCGCGCGACGGTCAAAGTGCTGACGCGGTCGGCGTCCTCCAGAATGCCGTGAAGCGCTATCCCGGCTCCGCGCAGCTCTGGATCGGCCTTGGCAATGCGCTCGTTGACCACGCGCGCGGGATGACGCCGGCGGCCGAGCTTGCCTACCGGCGCGCCGAGGAAGTGGCTCCAGGACATCCGGCGGCGCCGTTTTTCTATGGCTTGGCGCTTGCCCGATCAGGCGATCGGGAGGGCGCGCTGAAGCTTTGGAACGACATATTGGCAAAGGCGCCGCCCAATGTCAGCTGGCGGCCGTTGGTGGAGCAGGGGGTGACGGCGCTTAGCTCGCCGACCCCTGCGAAACATTAGGCCGCGACCGGCTCGTACTCCAGGTCGAGAGCCTCTGCGACCGCCTGGTGGCGGATCTTGCCGTCGGAAACATTGAGGCCGTTGGCAAGGTGCGGGTCATGCCGCATCGCTTCATTAGCGCCGAGATTGGCGATCTTGAGCGCGAACGGCAGCGTCGCGTTGTTGAGTGCAAAGGCGCTTGTCCGGGCGACCGCGCCCGGCATGTTGGCGACGCAATAATGGATGATCCCGTCGACCTCGTAGACGGGGTCCGCGTGGGTCGTTGCATGCGACGTCTCAAAGCAGCCGCCCTGATCGATGGCGATATCGACAAGGACGCTCCCGCGCTTCATCGTCTTTAGCATGTCGCGCGTGACGAGCTTGGGCGCCGCGGCCCCGGGGACGAGCACTGCGCCAATCACCAGCTCGGCTTCCTTGACGGCGCTCGCGATCGCGGCGCGCGAGGCGTAGGCCGTCTTGATCTGGCTCGAGAAGAACATGTCGAGCTCGGCGAGGCGGTCGTTGTTGATGTCGTAGATGGTGACATCGGCGCGCATGCCGGTTGCCATCTGCGCAGCGTTCACGCCGGCGACGCCGCCGCCGAGGATCGCGACCTTGGCCGGTGCAACGCCCGGAACGCCGCCGAGCAGCACGCCTCGGCCACCCTGCTCCTTTTCAAGATAGTGGGCACCGACCTGGACACTCATCCGTCCCGCGACCTCGCTCATCGGCTTGAGCAGTGGAAGCGAGCCGTTCCTCGATGTCACGGTTTCGTAGGCGATGCAGATCGCGCCCGACTTCATCAGTCCAAGCGCCTGTTCCTTGTCTGCAGCAAGGTGCAGATAGGTAAACAGGATCTGCCCCGGACGAAGCATCTCGATTTCCGGCGGCTGCGGCTCCTTCACCTTGACGATCATGTCGACCGAATCGAACACCGATTTCGCGTCCGGAAGAATTTTCGCGCCGGCCTTCTCATAGGCTGAATCGGGGCAGTCGATGCCCTGGCCGGCCTTGGTCTCCACGAAAAGCTCGTGTCCGTGCGCGACGAGCTCGGCAACCGAAGCCGGCGTCAATCCCACGCGATATTCATGAACCTTGATCTCTTTTGGCACCCCAATGCGCATTTATTCGTTCGCTCCGACTGATGTTTGCGCGGGCCTATAGACTGGCTTTTCGATCCTGTCCCCTGCGATTGCGGGGCAGAAACGGCGGTGCTACTGGGGCCCGCACGTGATCGAGGATTTCGCTCGCGGCCCAGGGGTGCGAAGCCGCAGACTGTCGAGTTTGAATCTCAACACATGAGCATCACCGCAACTGGAGCCGCCGAAGCCGAGGCGCCACAAGACGTCGCACACGGCCACGCGCAAGGCCCGGTGCTGAAACTCGCAATCGGAGCGGTGGGCGTCGTCTTCGGCGATATCGGCACGTCGCCGATCTATTCGTTCCGCGAAACGTTCACTGGTCACCACCCGCTCACCGCCAACGGGTTCCACATCTACGCCGTCCTATCGATGATCTTCTGGTCGATGATGATCGTCGTCACGCTCAAATATGTGATGATCATCATGCGGGCGGACAACAAGGGCGAGGGCGGCAGCCTCGCGCTGCTCGCGCTCATCAACCGCTCGGTCGGCGGCAAGAAGAGATGGACGAGCGGGATCGTCATGCTCGGAGTGTTCGCAACCGCTCTCTTCTACGGCGATTCGATGATCACTCCGGCAATCTCGGTGCTCTCGGCCGTCGAGGGTCTCGAAACGGTCAATGCGGGGCTGGCGCCGTTCGTGGTGCCGATCGCAATCGGCATCCTTGTCGGTCTGTTTGCGATCCAGGCGCGCGGTACAGCGCGCGTCGGCGCGATGTTCGGCCCCGTGATGCTGATATATTTCGCAGCGCTCGCCGTTCTTGGCGTCATCCATATCGTCGACCGGCCATCCGTCATCCTCGCGATGATCAATCCGCTGAACGCTGCGACATTCTTCTACCACGAGCCGCTGCGCGCCTTTCTTGCGATGGGCTCGGTCGTTCTTGCGCTGACCGGCGCCGAGGCACTTTACGCAGACATGGGCCATTTCGGCCGGCAGCCGATCAAGGTGTCGTGGCTCTTCTTCGTGCTTCCAGCGCTCCTCCTCAACTATATGGGGCAGGGCGCAATGCTCCTCTCGCTGCCCGCGAAGGAACTGGGGAAAGCGGTCGCCGATCCGTTCTTCTACCTCGCGTCCGATCAGCTTCGCCTTCCGCTGGTTCTGCTTGCGACCGCAGCCACGATCATCGCGAGCCAGGCCGTCATTTCTGGCGCCTTCTCGGTGACGCAGCAGGCGATCCAGCTCGGCTTCGTGCCGCGCCTCAGGATCTCGCATACGAGCGAGAGCGCCGCCGGGCAGATCTACATTCCGCTCGTCAACTGGGCGCTGATGATGATGGTGCTCCTGCTGGTCCTGACCTTCCGCTCGTCGTCGAACCTCGCGGCGGCCTACGGTATCGCAGTCACTGGCGCGATGCTGATCGACACCGTCCTTATCGCCGTTGTCCTCCTCACCATGTGGAAATGGAACCGCCTCCTTGCCGGCGCGCTGCTCGTCCTCTTCTTCACGGTCGACCTTGCCTATTTCAGCTCGAACCTCACCAAGATCCCCGCCGGCGGCTGGTTCCCGCTGCTGGTCGGAGCGATCGCCTTCACCTTCCTCACCACCTGGGCGAAGGGGCGGCAGCTCATGATTGCGCGGATGAACGAGGCGAGCCTGCCGATGGAAATCTTCATCAAGTCGGCCGCGCCGAGCGCTGCCCGCGTGCCGGGAACAGCGGTCTTCATGACCAGCTCGTCGAGCGGCGTGCCGCATGCGCTGCTGCATAACCTCAAGCACAACAAGGTATTGCACGAGCGGGTGGTCCTCCTCACCGTCCGCATTGAGGACGTGCCTTACGTGCCGGACGAGAAGAGGCTCGAGACAAGGGACTATAGCGCCGGCTTCTTCAGGGTATTGCTGCGCTACGGCTTCATGGAAGAGATCAATGTCCCTGCTGCCCTTGCCCAGCTCAAGGACATCGGTCCGCAGTGCAAGATGATGGACACGAGTTTCTTCCTCGCCCGGCAAACGCTGCTTCCCTCGTCGCGGCCGGGAATGGCGATCTGGCGCGAAAAGCTCTTCGCCTGGATGCTGCGCAACGCGGAAAGCGCGATGGAATTCTTCAAGCTTCCGACCAATCGTGTCGTCGAACTCGGCAGCCAGGTCGAGATCTGAACTTACGCCGCCTCCGCGCATTGGCGCGAAATGGCTGATACGATCTCCTGGGCAGCGACGATCGCGACAATCGTTGCTGCGTTCATGACCGCCTCGAACCTTGGAACTCGCGTCACCGGCCTCGGCTTTGCCGTCTTCACGATCGGCGCGCTGTGCTGGATTGCAGTCGGCACAATGACGCACCAGCCGGCGCTCACCTGGACGAATGTCGCTCTCACCGTGCTCGACCTGTTCGGTGTCTGGCGATGGCTAAGGCGGCAAGCGCTTGTCGAGGAGGGCGCGCGCTCAGCCTCCCAGGCGAGCGAGCGAACACCGGGCGAGGCGCTCTTCCCGGTCTCGATTCTCGGCCGGGCAATCGTTCATTGCAGCGGCGGTGAAGTCGGCCACTGCGTCGATGCGATGGTCGGCTGCAAGAGCGGGCAGCTCGACTATATCGTCGTTTCCGAAGGGGGCGTTGCCGGCGTCGGTGAACGACTAAGGCGCCTCGATTGGAGCAATGCGCATGTCGATGGCGACCGGGTCGTGACCCAACTTGCCGCTCATCAGTTCAAGGCCCTCGAAGAACTGCCAAGGGACGAATGGCCGGCGCGCTGATCGTCACTGCCGAGATCGGACCGCCGGACCGCTCCTGGCTGGAGGCATTGCGCCAGGCCAATTATCCGCGCGAGCGAAATCAGGTTCCCGTCCATTTGACCATTTTCCACGCGCTTCCGCCATCGGCAGAGACGGAACTTCGGACACGGCTTGCGCGAACGGTGAGGCGACCGCGGCCAAGGGCAACGATCGCCGGCCTGATGGATCTTGGCGGGGGCGTTGCCTTGCGCATCGTGTCGCCCGACCTCGATTCCATCCGCCAAGAGCTCGCCGAGGATCTCCAGGGGCTTCTCAGCGACCAGGACCTGGGCGGCTGGAGGCCGCACATCACGGTTCAGAACAAGGTGCCGGCGAAGCTTGCAAGAGCGCTCAAGGATAAGCTTGAGCGGAACTTCGAGCCTCGCCCACTTGCGATCAGTGGTCTTGGATTGCAGCGATATCTTGGCGGCCCCTGGGAGAGCCTCGCGCTCTACCCCTTCAGGTCCTAGGTGACCTCGCCGATCCCATCGCAACTGAGATCGAAGGCGGCGAGACCCGATTCGAGGACGGACGCGAGCATCGGCTGCTCCATCAGCTCGCCGATCGCCTCTTCGACGCTTTCGTTGACGATGCCCTGCGCTTCTTCCATCGCCTCGTCCCAGTCGCCTGCCTCGTAGGTGCCCTGGCCGACCCAGCAAAAGGCAATGACTTCGGCCAGCTGGTCCTCGCCGAGGTCCTCGAAGACAGCGCGAAGTTCTTCCTCGACGCTGTCGTTGATGTCGTCCTCGAGGACGCTCAGCATCCCTTCCTGCTCGTCATTGACGTCCTCGGCGTCTTCGTCGTCGCCATAATCAACGGTCTGCGCCTCATATTCGCGGGCGCGAAGTATGATCCGGCAGAGTGTCTCGAGCGGGGTCAGCGGGTCCATTGAAGCCTCAT
>DATIQO010000057.1:0-11044 GCA_035470745.1 Sphingomicrobium sp.
TTTTGACGATCCATGCTTGGCACTGCCACTCCGCTTCCGATGACCTTCAACTGCGCTGCCATGTCCCCTGCCTCCGTTCAAGCACCAATCACGGGCGGTTGGACACCGCCTGCCGAAGGCATTCGTGTACCTTCTTTGTTCCATGAGAACAAGAGTGGAACATCATTAGATAAACCGTTCTGATCCGCAGGCACGCGGTCCCTTCGTCTAGACGGCTGTCTTGGCGGCATTGAGATGCTTTGAACGGCACGTCGAGGAAAAGTTGGTCTGAACCTCGCGTGCCTGTTCCGAGCCCGAATTCCTATCGGTGCCGCGGCTGCTTCAGCAATTTGGCGGCGAAGACACCGTCTAAGCTGCAGCGCGCGACTAAGTCAGGCTCGTGAGCGTCAGGGGACGAGCCGCCCTTCCTTGATGACGCCCTCGACGTGTTCGAGCGTGCGGACATTGGTGAGGGGGTCGCCTTCCACGGCGACCAGGTCACCATAAGCACCTGGCGTGACGGCGCCGACCTGCCCATCCTTGCCAAGCGCTCGAGCAGCTTCGGTCGTCGCGGACTGAATGGCCTGGATTGGCGTCATGCCGTAGCGCACCATGTAGGCAAACTGGCGTGCGCCAAGACCATAGGGATAGACGCCTGCATCGGTGCCGAAGGTCATCTTGGCGCCGGCCTTGACCGCGGCGGCAAAGCCGCGCCGCTGGACGTCGGTCGTCTCGATGTTCTTGCGAAGATATTCGGCGGGCCAGCCTTCCTTCGTGCCCTGCTCGTTGATCCAGTCGCCGTTGTAGATGTCCATGTCGAGCCAGACGCCATATTTCTTGGCGAGCTCGATGCCCTCGGCGTCGAGGTAGCTTGCGTGCTCGATCGTCCTCACGCCGGCGCGGATCGCAGCCTTGATGCCCTCGGCGCCGTGGGCATGGGCGATGCAATAGCTGCCGCGAAGCTTCGCCTCGTCGCAGGCCGCCTTCATTTCTTCGGGACTGAGCTCGAGCGCACCAGGCTCGCTGCCGATTGCAAGCACGGCCCCGGTTGCGATCAGCTTGATGAAATCGGCGCCATGGTCGAGGAAGAAGCGCGCGCGGTCGCGCGCCTCGGCGGGATTGTGCACTTCGCCGAGCCGGAATGCCTCGGGGACCGGGACATCGGCCGCCAGCGCATTGATCTCCCCGCCGCCGCCGGGCGTCGTAATGTAGCCGCCTGCAACGAACATCCGCGGCCCTTCAACTTCGCCGGCATTGATCGCATCGCGAAGCGCGATGTCGGTGAGGCCGCGATAGACGCCGACATCGCGGACGGTCGTGAAGCCCGAGCGAAGCTCGGTCCGCGCGGCCGCCGCGCCCTTGAGGATGGTTGCTGCTTCGCTGTGCTTGAGCGGCTCGGCCGGATCGGCGCTGTCGCCATAGCCGTCCGAGAGATGGGTATGAAGATCGATGAGGCCCGGAAGGACCGTGAAACGAGACCAGTCGACACCGGCGGGGCCGTCGGCGTCGCGCCACGGAGCAATCGCTGCGATCTTGCCATCGACGATGCGGATGCGCTGGTCGGCAAGGACCCTGGCGTTAGCCGGGTCAATCAGCCGGCCGGCATGGACGTCGAGCGATTGCGCCGCGGCAGGAGATGCCGCGAGCGCAATTGCCGCAACCAGCAAATTCAGTCGGCCGATCGTCCCCTCCCCCTCAAGGCGCTCAGGCCGGCGTCACTTCTCCAGCGCCAGTCCCGGAATCTTCGCCCGGCTCCGGACGCTTGTCGAAAACTTCGTCGATAAGGCCAAACGCCTTCGCTTCGTCGGCTTCGAGGAACTTGTCGCGATCCATCGCCTTCTCGATCTCGGGGAGCGGTTGGCCCGTGTACTGCGCATAAAGCTCGTTCAGCCGCTGGCGCATGCGCAGGATTTCGCGCGCCTGGATTTCGATGTCGGCGGCCATGCCCTGGGCGCCGCCCGAGGGCTGGTGGATCATGATCCTGCTGTTGGTGAGCGCAACGCGCATTCCGGGCTCGCCCGCCGCAAGGAGGAAGCTGCCCATCGATGCCGCCTGTCCGATGCAGACCGTGCTGATCTTGGGACGGATATATTGCATCGTGTCGTGGATCGCGAGGCCGGCCGTGACGACGCCGCCAGGCGAGTTGATGTACATGAAAATGTCCTTCTTCGGGTTCTCTGACTCGAGGAAGAGCAGCTGGGCAGTGACGAGCGAAGCCATATGGTCCTCGATCGGTCCCGTGATGAAGACGATCCGCTCGCGCAGCAGCCGCGAATAGATGTCGAAGCTGCGCTCGCCCCGGTTTGACTGTTCAATGACGATGGGAACGAGCTGCGAAACGATGTCCTGATGGTCGATCACGGGAAATGGGCCCTCTTTTGTGGTGCCACCTACATCGGCGTGAAATCGCGAAGGTTCAAGGCGGGCGGTCGCCAAAATAGAAGGGCGGCCCGGATCACCGGACCGCCCCATAAACGCGCTGACTAGGTCTTTGTCTTACTTAACTTTGACCGAGATGCGTCCGTAGAAATAGCGACCCGGGATATCGTAGAGGTTCGGGTCGTAGTTCGGGATGCCGCAGGTGGTGCAGGTCGGCGGATCCTTCTTGAAGATATTGTTGACGCCGACCGCGAGGCCGAGGTCACGCATGAACCCGGGCTCCCAGCGCAGCTGGCCGTCGAAGTAAGTGCGCGCCGTGATATTGTGGCCGTCGCTCTCCTTCATACCGGAAGTGTAGCGGCCCATCAGAGTCGCGCCCCACTCGCCCTTCGTCCAATCGATCGAATCGACGATCTTGAGATGCGGATAGCCATTGTAGGGGCTGCCGATCTCGGTCGAGCGGCGATGGATGGTCTGCGTCCCCGTCGCGGTCGGGATCAGCTCGTCATATTTGCCAAGGAAACTGTGGTTGGCGGTAAGCACGAACTGCCCGATCTCGGTCGGCAGGCGAGCGCTCAGATTGACGTCGAGCCCGCTCGTGCGGATGCCGCCGATGTTCTGGAGCACGCCCTGGATCTGCGTGATCTGTCCCGAGGCAGTCCGCGGAACAGCAGCGCAGGCCAGCGCATCATTGTTGATGTAGCAGTTGGCAAGGATGGTTGCCGGATCGACCTGCTGGATCGCGCCGTCCACCGAGATATGGTAATAATTGACCTCGGCGGAGAAGCGGTGCTCGAGCGCCGCCGGGCTCCAGACGACGCCAAGGACATAGCCCTTCGACGTCTCTGCCTTGAGGTTCTCATTGCCCCCGGTGACGACGGAAATCTGCGGGTTGTTCTGCTGATAGCCGGGTGGAACCCCGTGCGCCTGGCAGTTCGCAAGGACTGATCCCGTCGGGTTCGCGCTCGCCGAGCAGGGATCGGTCAGCTGCGCATCGAAGCGCGTCTTGCTGCCGAACAGCTCGCCGATCGTCGGTGCCCGGAAGCCCGTGCCGTAGGTGGCGCGGAACTTGAGGTCCGGCAGCGGCTTGAAGTCGGCGCCGACCTTCCAGGTCGCCTTGCCGCCCGATGTCGAATAATCGGAATAGCGGGCGGCCGCCGTCAGATCGAGGATCCTCAAGACCGGCGCATCGAGCTCTCCGTACACTTCCTTGACGTTGTAGCCGCCCTTGGTCGGCTGCGCGGGAATGTCGGAGGTGAAGCCGGCGGCGGTGATCGGGTCCGGATCGAACCGGCCCTTGAGCTTGCGATATTCGGCGCCCGCGGCAAGGCCAAGCTCGCCGCCCGGCAGGCTCAGCAGCTTGCCGGAAATGTTCGCATCGCCGCCCCACAGATCCTGGCTCGAGCTGTCGTGCTCGGTATAGCCGACATAGCCAAGCATCGCCGGGGTGATCGACCCGGCGCCGCCGAAGATGTTGAACGGAACGCAGCCCGGCGTCGCGTTGCAGGCCGCGACGGGCCCCAATGCGATGGCAAGCTTCTGGGCATTGACGTCGCCGTTGAACGACTGGTTCGCCTTGTTGCTGCCGACGATGCCGTTGACGTCCCAGTACCAGTCGCCGCCGCCGATCGCGAACTTACCGTCGAGCGTTGCGGTGCCGTAGAAGGTCTTGACCTTCTGCTCGTACTGGCGAGGACCGCCTTCGACGAGACGCCGGCCGATGAAGCTGAAATTGCTCGAATCGAGGTTCTGGCCGAACGGGTTGTACGGGTTGGTGGCGTCGATCACGATCGTGTCGAGCAGGTTGCCGTTGCCGGCGTCCGGACCGACGAAGAGCGGCAGCGGAGCCGCCTGGTTCTTCGAATCGCGGCGGTTGTAGAGCGCCTTGATGTTGAGGTGCGTATCCTCGCCAAGCTCCTGACGGACGTTGACGAAGCCTCCGTACCGCTTGAGCGGGGTCAGGAGGTAGTTGTACGGCGCGAAGTTGAACCGGTCCAAGGTCCCGAACGCCTTGTAGTCGCTGTTGGGATCGGTCGGATCGGCAGGATTGTAGACGGGAACGCGGCCGATGACCGGCGCTCTTAGCGTGATGCTCTCGACTGCCCCGCCGGGCGTCAGATCGCCGAAGATGATCACCCGGCCGAGCGGTGTGCCCGACGAGCAGCCTCCGTCGGCGCAGCTCGTGCCGTAAGGTGCAGGGAAAGCCGAGATCGCGCGGTCGCGGGCAAAGACGGAGTTGTTCTTCACGAAGTTGACGCCGGCAACGATCTGGGTCGAACGGCCGATGCCGTTGCCCCAGCTCAGCTGGTAGTTCTGCGAGAAGCCGTCACCTTGGCCATATTCGCCGAGCTGGGCGCTGGCCTGGAAGCCGTCCTGCTCCTGCTTGGTGATGATGTTGACGACGCCCGCGATCGCGTCCGAACCGTAGATCGCCGACGCGCCGTCCTGGAGGACCTCGACGCGTTCGATCATGCTTTCCGGGATCGCGTTGAGATCGACCGAACCCGGAACGCCCGACGCCGAGGCGCCGTTCACGAAGCGCAGGCCATCGACGAGGACCAGGGTGCGCTTGGAGCCAAGGTGGCGAAGGTCGATTTCGGCCGCACCCGCGCCAACGCCCGCGCCGTCGGGCGGATTGCCGTTGTTGCCGGACGTGTTGAACTTGGCATTGAGACCGCCGCCGACGCTCGGCAGCCGCTGCAGGACCTCGCTGACGCTGTTGAGGCCGGTCTTCTCGATGTCGCTCTTGTCGACGAAGGTGACCGGCGCATTCTGGTCGAGCGGGTTGTGGCGGATGCGCGATCCGGTGATGACGATGTCGCCCGGCCCCTGGGCCGCAGCGGCCGGTCCTGCCGCCGGCGCCTGGCCCGTGGCGACATTGGGTGGCGGCAGGTTGCTCTGGGCCGATGCTGCCGTAGCTGCTCCGGCAAGCGCAACGATTGCTACTCCGGCGCGAAGGGCCGCGTCAGTCCGCTTCATGCAATTCCCCTTTTCTCTTCCCGTTTGGTCGGGATCCTTGTGCAAGGATCAACCGTAGTCGGCGACGCTCGAAGCTTGAAGGTCCACTGTCGCTCGCCCGACACAATTTCGTGACGGTGCTGTAATATTGCTACAGTTCCCCGGGAGCCTCTAACGAAAGATAAGATAGGCGCCTGATTTCGCGCCGGCCGCGCGTCACGGTGTCGAGAATGAGGCCCGCAAAAAAGCAGAGAACGGCGATGATCACCATGCCGGTGACGAGGATCGCCGTCGGAAAGCGAGGCACGAGGCCGGTCGCAAGATAGGTCCTGACGAGCGGGATCGCGAGAAGGATCGCAACGAGGAGCAGCACCGCGCCGATGCCGCCGTAGAAGAGGACGGGCCGCTCGACGCGGTAGAGCGTGCCGATCGTCTTCAGGATCTTCCAGCCGTCCCTGAAGGTCGAAAGCTTGGAATGCGAGCCTTCGGGGCGCGCGCCATAGCTCGTCTCAACCTCCCCGACCGGCATCCGCAGCTCGAGCGCATGGACGCTCATCTCGGTCTCGATCTCGAACCCCGCCGAGAGCACCGGGAAGCTCTTGACGAAACGCCGTGAAAAGACGCGGTAGCCCGAGAAAATATCGCTGAAGCTTCGCCCGAACAGGCCGGCGAGAAGACCGGTGAAAAGCTTGTTCCCGACGACATGGCCGCCGCGATAGGCCTCCTTGGCTTCGTGGACGCGGGTTCCAACCACCATGTCGAGCTGCTCGCCAAGGACCATCTCGACCATCTTTGGAGCTGCGGCCGGATCGTAGGTGAGATCGCCGTCGGCCATCACGTAAACGTCGGCATCGACGTCCGCGAACATGCGGCGGACGACATGCCCCTTCCCTTGCTGCTTCTCGGTCCTGACGACGGCCCCGGCGTCCCTTGCGATCTCGCGCGTGTGGTCGCGGCTGTTGTTGTCGTAGACGTAGATCGTCGCCTCGGGCAGCACGGCCCTGAAGCCAGCGACAGTCGCGCCGATCGCAGCTTCCTCATTGTAGCAGGGCAGCAGCACGGCAATTTTCGGCGACGCGGCACGGACCAACGCTTGTTTCCCCTCCTCCAAGGCTTGCGACCTATAGTGGCGAATCGCGAAGAAGGGCTAGTCCAGCCGGGCAGTTGTAACGTGAAGGATGCCGAAGTCCGCCGATGCGTCCCTGAGGCTCCACGCGGCTCCCGGCGGGATGACGAACGCGTCGGCATCGCCAAGGGCATGGGTTCCTTCAAAGTCGATCATCGCCGAGCCGGAAAGGACGACGCCAAGGACCAGTTCGCCATCATGGGGCTCGAAATCGATTGCTCCAGCCGCGCCCGCGCGGATCTTGCGAACCGCCGCGAGCCCGCCCGTCGCCCCGGCGATGCCGGTCTCCTGCGCTTCGCCGGACCCGAACGGGGTAAAGGGCGTCGCCGCCGCGACGTGCCGATGGAATTTCTGGCCGCGAAACAGCCGCTCGGCGTCGAGGCCGCTCGGAAGGACGAGCTCATGATCGGCAAATGTCTCGTGGAGCGCGGGCGCGCCGATCTCGATCACTTCAAGACCAGGCGAGCTTTCGAGCACTCGGTGCCGGATTTCAGGGGGCTGCAGCACGAGATCGCCTTCATGCATCACGAACGGGTCGCCCTGCCCCTCGTAAACGACGCGAACCCATCCACGCCGAACGTAGATGAGCTGGAGGGCGATCTTGTGGAAGTGGACCCAGTCCGCGACGGGCCCGCCTTCGGGGATCGAGATGTGCGAGGCAATATAGCGGCCGCCGAGCCGGTCCGGGACGAGGTCGCGGTAGAGCATTCCCGCGCGGCCCTCGCCAGCCGACGTCGAGGCGCGGGTGAGCGTGAACCGCGGGGCGAATGCGGGAAGGGTTCCCGTGACAGGCGGAGCACCCGGCCGGTTCGTCAGCCTGATGCGAGTCCCGCCCTTCGAGAGCAGAGCCGTGTGCGGCTCGTCGGCTGGATAGATGACATCCAGCCGAAAGCCGTCACGGCGAAGATCGTCCAGCGCGAGGCTCAGTTCCTCGCAGACGATTTCGCGGGTCTTCAATCCTTCTTCGCCGCCTTCTTCGACTTGCCGGCCGGCTTTGCGGCGGGCTTGGCCTCTGCCTTCTCGGCAGTCTTGGCAGCGGCCTTGCTCGAAGGCTCGCTCTTCTTCGCCTTGGCGGGAGCCGGCGCTTCCGCGGCTTTTGCGGCTTCCTCGGTCGGCTTGGCCTTCTTCGGCGCCTTGCCCGACTTGGTCGCGGCGTCCTCGGCGGGAGCAGCCTTGGCCGGGGCATCGTCGGCCTTGGCGGCAGACTTCTTGGCCGCCGCCTTCTTGGCCTTGGGCTTCTCGCCACCATGGCCATGGTCGTGCCCGCATCCGGGCCCGTGGACATGGCCTTCTTCGCTCTCGAGATCCGCCTCGAGCTGCTCGCGCGTTGCCTTCCTGTCGGCAATTTCGGCCTTGCCGAAGAGATAATCGACGACCTTGTCCTCGTAGAGCGGCGCGCGCAGCTGCGCTGCGAACATCGGCTCCTGCTGGACGAGCTGGATGAACCGCTCGCGGTCCTGGCCCTGGTACTGCGACGCCGCCTGCGCGACGAGGCGGTTCATCTCCTGGTCGCTGACCTCGACGCCATTTGCAGCGCCGATCTCGGACAGGAGCAGGCCGAGGCGCACGCGGCGCTCCGCGATGTGCCGATAATCGCCGGCGTCCGTCTCGATCTCCTTGAGCGCCGCCTCGGGATCGGCCTCGTGGCTCGCCTCGTGGCGAAGCTGGTTCATGATGTTCTGATACTCGGCCTCGACCATCGATTCCGGCACCGCGAAATCATGGCGCTCGGCGAGCTGGTCGAGCAGCTGGCGCTTCATGTGGGTCCGCGTAAGCCCGTTGAGCTCCTGTTCGAGCTGGCCGCGGATCAGGCCCTTCAGCTGCTCGAGATCGGTGAGCCCGAGCGATTTTGCAAATTCGTCGTCGATCTTCGTCTCGCCGGCGGTCTTCACGACCTTGACGCTGACTGCGAAGGTCGCGTCCTTGCCCTTGAGGCTCTCGGCCGGATAATCGGCCGGGAAGGTCACCTTGACCTCGCGCGTGTCGCCCGCCTTGGCGCCGACCAGCTGGTCCTCAAAGCCGGGAATGAGGCGGCCCGAGCCAAGCTCGACCGACATGTCCTCGCCCTTGCCGCCTTCGAACGGCTTGCCGTCGACTTCGCCTTCGAAGTCCATGACGACGAGATCGCCCGTCTTTGCCGCATGCTTCTTGGGCGCGTCTTCCCAGCGCTTGCTCTGGCTTGCGAGCTGCTCGATCTGCTGGTCGACCACGCTCTCGTCCGGCTCGACGGTCAAACGCTCGAGCTTCAATCCGTCGACCTGCGCCGGCGGCACGTCGGGAAGTGCCTCGAGGCTGACATAGACCTCGGCATCCTTGCCGGGCTCATATTGGTCGTCGAGCTCGACCTGCGGCTGGAGCGCCGGGCGCACCTTCTGCTCGTCGAGAAGCTGCTGCACGCCGTCCTGGACAGCGCCCTGCAGGGCATCGCGCTGGAGCGCCTCGCCGTGCATCTTGCGGATGAGGTTCGGCGGGACCTTCCCAGGGCGGAAGCCCGGCATCCGCACCTGCGGCGCGATGCGCTTTACTTCCTCGTCCACCCGGGCCTCGATGTCCTGGGCCGGAATGGTCAGCATGAAGGCGCGCTTGAGGCCCTCGTTCTGCGTCTCGACGGTCTTGATACTCACGTGTCCAATCCTGAGTCCTAAATCCTGGGCGGCCTGCGCGATTTTCCTGTGCTCGGCAATCCTTTCGGATCGCCTGCGCGCGAAGGTGGTGCGCGCGGAGGGACTCGAACCCCCACATCTTGCGATACTGGAACCTAAATCCAGCGCGTCTACCAATTCCGCCACGCGCGCGCGGCCACCCGAAAGCTTTTCTCCACGCTGCCGTTTCACTAGAAACCTAGGCAATTCAGCAGCTTGGAGATATTGTTGCTGCCGCCGAAGCGATAGCAAAGGCGCGATTACCCGAGGTCGCCCGAAAAGGCTAGAGGCACAATCCGCCGGAAGGGCGCGGAAGACTTGCCTCGCCAATGCCGCCGCCGCTCTCCGGCTCCTATCGGCTCAGCTCGAGCTCTTGCCGCAATTCAAGCGGCGGACAGCGAGGCGCCCGGCCGTGGTTCGATCAGCCGGCGTCCTTGTGGCAAACCAACTTGTTGATCTGCTCGACAAGCTCCGTGTTGCGCTGAACCAGCTCGTTGATCTGCTCGGTCAGCACATGGTTCTGTTTCAGGAGCTTGTGCATGTCATCGTTGATCTGAAGGAGCGCCTCGGCATCGAGGTAGGTCTGCTCCAGCTGCCGGTCGGACTTTTCGGCAGCGACCTTTTGCCCGACCATGATGATCGACAAGAGGACGAGCTGCAGGAATGTCTGCGCGACCCAGGCGATCAGGGCGCTGGTTCCGGACCTGATTGCCTCGGGGAAGCTGATGAGCGCGAGGATCGCGAATGCATAAGCGCACCACATCGTCCCGACGATGTTGGTGATCCTTACCGCAAGCCGATTATTGAACCCGCTCACCTGCTCACGATGCTTCTTGATGAACTCCTTGCGTTTTTCGAGGTGTGGATGAGGAATGTGAAGCACGTGTTCCATGGCATCCCTTTCGCTGGCGCATGCGGGAAACATCCTTCACGCCGATTGCGGGCAGGATCAAATTACATCCGATTTACCTGAAGCCGAGCCGAAGGGCCGGTCGACGCGCGCCGGTGGCGCACTCGCGCCACCGCAAATTATGGACGGATCAAGACCTTGAGCGCCTCGCGGTCGTTCATGGCGCGATAGCCGTCCGGAACGAGATCGAGGCCGATCGTCCGGTCGAACACCCGGCCAGGCTCGATCGACCCATCGAGAACGTCTGGAAGAAGCTCCTCGATATAGGCCCGGACCGGCGCGGGACCGCCAGCGATCGTCACATTGTCGTAGAAGATCCGGGCCGAGCAATCGATCGGGCCATAATGCGGCACGCCAACGCGGCCGATGGCGCCGCCGGGGCGGACGCAGCCAAGCGCCATTTCGATCGCAGAAGCATTGCCGACGCATTCGAGAATGGAATGGGCGCCATGGCCCTGCGTCATCTCGCGGACTTTCGCGGTCGCTTCTTCGCCTCGCTCCGCGACCACGTCGGTCGCGCCGAATTGCCGGCCAAGCTCCGTACGCTCCCTGTGCCGGCCCATCAGGATGATGCGTTCGGCGCCCATGCGCTTTGCCGCGATGACGGCACATAGCCCGACGGCGCCGTCTCCGATCACGACCGCCGTGCCGCCTTGCCGAACCCTCGCGCAAAGTGCCGCGTGGTGGCCGGTGCCCATCACGTCCGAAAGCGTCAGCAGCGATGCCGCCAAGGCGTCGTCGTGGGTGACATCGATTGGGTAGAGCGTGCCATCCGCCTGCGGGATCCGGAGTGCTTCCGCTTGCGCTCCGCCGACATCGGGAGATCCAAAGAAGCCGCCGTGGACGCAGGAGGTTTGAAGATCGTGCGCGCAAAAGGTGCAGGTGCCGTCGGAAAAAGCGAACGGCATAATGACGAACTGGCCGCGCTTGATCTTCTCGACGGCGCTGCCGACGTCCTCGACTATTCCAATCGCTTCATGGCCCATCGGGCGACCGTTCCCGCCGGCAGGGCCGAAATCGTTATAGGGCCAAAGATCGCTTCCGCAGATG
>DATIQO010000058.1:0-17134 GCA_035470745.1 Sphingomicrobium sp.
ACGTTGCTGATCGTCGGCAGCGGCTTTCCCTGGTCCGAATTCCTTCCCAAGGAGGGGCAAGCGCGTGCCGTTCAGATCGACATCGAAGCGGCAATGCTGTCGCTGCGCTACCCGTGCGAGGTCAATCTCCACGGAGGCGCCTCAGCGACGCTCGGAGCACTCTTGCCGCTGATCGAGGAGAAGGCGGATCGCAGCTGGCGAAGCAAGATCGAGAGCTGGAACCGCAAGTGGTGGGAAACGCTCAAGGATAGGGCGATGACGAAGGCGCATCCCGTCAATCCGCAGCGGGTTGTCTGGGAAATGTCGCCGCAGCTTCCCGACAATGCGATCGTCACAAGCGACAGCGGGTCCTGTGCCAATTGGTATGCGCGCGACTATCGGGTGAAGAGCGGACAATTGGCATCCCTCTCGGGCGGCCTTGCTTCGATGGGAGCTGCGGTACCTTACGCGATCGGCGCCAAGTTCGCGCACCCTGACCGGCCGGTCATCGCCCTTGTCGGTGACGGGGCGATGCAGATGAACAACATGGCCGAACTCATCACGGTTGCGAAATATGCGAACCGCTGGTCCGACAAGCGGTTCATCGTTTGCGTCTTCAACAACGAGGACCTCAACGAGGTCACGTGGGAACAGCGGGTGATGAACGGCAATCCGCGTTTCGATGCGAGCCAGGACATTCCGGACGTGCGCTATTCAAAGTTCGCCGAGCTCATCGGGCTTGAGGGAATATTCATCGACAATCCCGACGATCTAGCCGCCGCGTGGACGAAGGCGCTTGCTGCCGATCGCCCGGTTGTGCTCGAGGTCAAGACCGATCCCGAGATTGCGCCCCTGCCGCCCCATATCAGCTTCAAGGAAGCCCGCAATTTCATGTCCTCGATGGCAAGGGACGATGATGCCGGTCACGTGATCCTCGACACGGCCCGGCAGGTGATCAACGCCGTCCTCCACAAGGAAGACGCGAGCTAGCTCGCGCGGGCGCCCTTAAAAAGGCGCCCGCGCGGATGCGATCATTCGGCAGCCACGGCTGTTCCTTCACCATCGCCGTAGGGATTTGGACCATAGCGATTGTCGCCAGGCGTTCCCGGCAGAACCATGAATATGAGAAGCACGATCGCGCCGATCAGGCCGACGATCGCAAGAAGTCCCGCCGTACCTAGCGCGGCAAGACCGCCCACGCCCCCGCGAAGTGCCATCAGGCTGAAGATCATGACGAACGCATAGGGGACGGCCAGGAGGAGCCACCAGGCGCTCCGGTTGGTGTCGTGGAGCCTGCGGACGCCGACGGCAATCCCGGGAACGATGGTCGCCAGCCAGAGCAGCGCGGTCAGCGGTCCATAGGCGCCAAGGATCATTCCCTTGATGCCCGCGATCCCCTCGACGATGCTGAGCACGAGGAAGGCAATGAAGATCGCAAGGCCATACCACCAATATTCGGCACGCGGGGCGCGTCCGCTGAAATCGGCGTATTTCTCGAGGATCGGCCGCTTTGCCCAGTCGATCGGCGTCATATTGTTCGTATTCATCAATCATTCCCCTCCGTTGATGAAAGAGAATGCTAAGCTATGATTTCGCGAGCGCAACTATTCTCGTTATTGACATGGGTTTGACTTGGCCCGCGCTCACCAGCCGTTGACCCTTTCCCAGACGTCAGTCAGGCGATCGCCGCCGTCGGTGACGAAATAACGATCATAGGCGGCCGCGGTCGCGCAGGCGTGGTTCGGCAAGATCCGAACGCGGCTACCGATGGGGAAGCGCGACCAGTCGATCTCCCCCGAGCGGGCAGTGACGATGCCGTGCTCCTGGTTGGTCGATTCAACACGCACATTCTCGATGAGTTCGCCGCTTTGCGCATCGCAAATAGCGCCATAGCCCCAGTCGACCGGGAATAGGGCGGTGCCGCGATCGCGGCTCAGCGCGAGAAAACCCGCGTCGACGAGCACGCGGCCGTGCCCGACGTGATGGCCGATGACGCTCGCGAGGACGGAAATAGCGATGTCGTCGATGCGGCATGTGCCAAGCTCGGCCTGGACGAGATCGCCGAAGGCATAGACGCCGACGCGGGCCTCGGTGACACCCTCAAGCGAGCGGGCATAGGATATGGTGGGCGTCGAGCCGACGCTCACGGTCTCGATCGCGAAGCCCGCGCCGCGAAGCCGCTCGGCGGCGGTAACCGCCCCTCCCCGCTCGCGCTCGGCAATCTCCTCGAACGCGCCGAGCGTCCGTCCCGAATATGAGCCGCCGGCATGAGTCATGACGCCCGCGAGATGTGCGCCGGGTCCATTGGAAAGGCGCCGCGCGATTTCGACGAGGAGCTCATCCACGGGCTCGACGCCGGCGCGCTGCCCATCGGTATCGACCTCGATCAGCGCTTCGATCCTCTGGCCCTGCGCGCATGCGAAGGCCTGGACTGCATCGGCCGCCTCGAGGCTGTCGAGTATCACCTGGAGCCGGCATCCCGCCGAGACCAGCTCGGCGACCTGCGGAAGCTTAACCGGCGCAATGCCCACCGCGTAGAGAATGTCGCGAACGCCGTTCGCGAAGAAGTAGCGGGCCTCGGCCAGCGTCGAGACCGTGATCGGGATATCCCTTCCCCCGGCAAGGACGCGCAGGACATCGATCGACTTGGACGTCTTGACGTGCGGCCGCAGCGTGACGCCGAGCTGATCGACCCGCGACCTCATCCGCTGCGCGTTCGCCTCGAGCTTGCGGCGGTCGAGGATGAGCGCTGGCGTTGGAAGGTCGAAAATCCCTTGCGGGCGCTCGGCGATCGGTCCGGAAAGGTTCATCCAACGAGCGATGCCCCTTCGCGGGCGCGACGGCAACAATCGAGCTTGCGGCGGCTAAAGTGTATCACCACATCAACACGCATGTTCACAAGGCGGCAGTTCCGGCGCTTCTTCGATCATCCGGCGGTCGAATGGACTCTGTTTGCGATCGGCGTCTTGCTGCTCGTGATTTCGCCTGTGGTCGGCGCGATCCCGGGTCCCGGCGGAATATTGGTCGCGGGCGTTGGCCTTGCGCTCGTGCTCAAGACCAGCATGTGGGCGCGGCGCAACTATGTGAAGTTCAAGCGCTGGCAGCCAAGAGCAGGCAGATGGACCGACCTTGCCCTTCGGCGTCCGAGCGCGAGGCGCCGGGAGGCGCTGCGCAAGGCCGGCCAAGACTGCTCGAGCAATTGACTTGCGCGCTCTGCTCTACTATCGGCGCGCACGACAGCGGCTGCCTCTAGGGCGGCCCTTTTTCTTTGAATTTAGAGGCATGAGCGATGAAGCGCACCTTCCAGCCGAGCAATCTCGTCCGCAAGCGCCGTCACGGCTTCCGGGCCCGCATGGCGACGGTCGGCGGTCGCAAGGTTCTGAACGCCCGCCGCGCGCGCGGCCGCAAGAAGCTCAGCGCCTAGCAACCATCAGCAAGCGCGCCGACTTCCTCGCCGCGAACGCGGGGCTGCGCGCCAGCACACCGGGCTTTGTCCTGCTCGTCCGAGACCGCCAGGATTCGGACCCGTCGATGCGCGTCGGCTTCACCGTCACGCGCAAGATCGGCGGCGCCGTCGTTCGAAACCGCATGAAGCGCAGGTTCCGGGCGCTCGCCCGCGAAATCGTCGCTGAGAAGGGATTTTCGGGGGCCGACCACGTGATGATCGGCCGCGCCAAGGGCATCGAGCGCGATTTCGCCCAGCTTCGCTCGGAGCTTTCGAGCGCGCTCGACAGGCTTCGCAAGCGGTGATCGCGCAACTGATGATCTTGATCGCGCGGGCATGGCAGAAAGGCCCGTCGCAAATCCTGCCGCCGAGCTGTCGCTACCAGCCGAGCTGCTCGGCCTATGCGATCACGGCAATCCAACGCTATGGAGCCGCGCGCGGGGGTTGGATGGCGTTGAAGCGTATCTGCCGCTGCCACCCCTGGGGCGGCCAGGGCCACGACCCGGTACCCGAGAGGATCGAAAAGAAGTGAACGACAGCAAGAATCTGGTCCTCGCAATCGTCTTGAGCATGCTCGTGCTGTTCGGCTGGACGTGGGCTGCGAACAAATATTTTCCAACCGCCAACCCGCCGAGCACCAAGGTCGAGGGCGGCAAGCAGCAGCCGCTCCCGCAGGCGCAGGTGCAGCCGAGCGCCGCCAACGCGCCCAAGGTGACGCAGACGATCTCGTCCGCGCTCGCGTCGGGACCGCGGGTGAGCATCCGAACGCCCTCGCTCATGGGCTCGATCAACCTCAAGGGAGCGCAGATCGACGACCTCCTGCTGCTCAACCAGAAGCAGACTATCGCGGCCGATTCGCCGCCGGTCAGGCTGCTTTCGCCGCTCGGTGCTCCAAACGCCTATATCGCCCAGTTCGGCTGGGCCGCCCAGGGAGCGCAGACGCCGTCGCTGGATACTGTCTGGACAACCGACAGCTCGCAGCTTTCTCCCGGGCACCCGGTGACCTTGAGTACGCAAATGCCGGACGGCACGCGCTATCAGATCAAGATCGCCGTCGATGACAATTACCTCTTCACCGTCACGCAAAGCGTTCTCAATGGCTCGGGCCGGCCTTTTGCCGTGCGGCCGATCGGCCTCGTCAGCCGCGCCGGCCAGTCTTCAGATCGCTCGACCTGGACCAACCATGTCGGACCGCTCGGAGTCTTCGACGGCAAGGCCAATTATTCGGTCAACTGGAAGGACCTCGACGATGGCAAGAGCGAGACCTTCAGCAACGTTCCAGGATGGCTCGGCTTCACGGACAAATATTGGCTGACGGCACTCGCGCCCGAGGCCCCCATGACGAGCGAGTTCCGCAAGGGCTCAAGCGGCAGCTATCAGGCGGATTACGAGCTTGGCCAGCAAGTCGTCGCGCCGGGCCAGACGGCAACCACGACCACGCGTTTTTTCGCCGGCGCGAAAGAAAAGCCGCTGCTCAATCGCTATGAGCAGGCGGGCATTCCGCAGTTCAGCTATGCGATCGATTGGGGCTGGTTCCACTGGTTCATGATCCCGATCTTCGATCTCCTGCTGTTCCTCTTCCACACGTTCGGCAATTTCGGCGTTGCGATCCTTGCGCTGACCCTCATCGTTCGCGCGATCATGTTCCCGGTCGCGCACAAGCAGTTCCAGTCGATGGCCGCGATGCGCAAGCTGCAGCCGAAGATGAAGGCGATCCAGGAGCGCTTCAAGGACGACAAGCAGCGCCAGCAGCAGGAAATCCTGAAGCTGTACCAGCAGGAGAAGGTCAATCCCGCCGCGGGCTGCCTGCCGATCCTGCTGCAGATCCCGGTCTTCTACGCGCTCTACAAGACGCTGCTGGTCAGCGTCGAAATGCGCCACCAGCCCTTCATCTTGTGGATCAAGGATCTCTCGGCGCCTGACCCGCTGACGCCGGTGAACCTGTTTGGCCTCCTCCACTTCGTCCCGCCGCCGATGCTTGCGATCGGCGTCCTGCCGATCCTGGTCGGCGCCAGCCAGTGGATGTCGATGAAGCTCAATCCGCAGCCGATGGACCCGGCGCAGGCGCAGGTGTTCGCGATCATGCCCTGGTTCCTGGTGTTCATCATGGCCCCGTTCGCGGCGGGGCTGCAGCTTTACTGGATGACGAACAACCTGCTGACGATCGCGCAGCAATGGTTCCTCTACAAGAAGTACGGGCTCCATCTCAGCGACACGCACCCGGTGCATACATGACGCCCGAGGCGGAAACTGAACTGGCGGAGCGCGCGCGAAGGTTGTTCGCGGGCCCGATCGAGTTCCTGAAATCCGCGCCCGAGCTCAAATTCCTGCCCGACGCGGACGTGCCGGAAATTGCGTTCGCCGGCCGCTCGAACGTCGGCAAGAGCTCGCTCCTCAATGCGCTCGCCAACAGGAAGGGTCTTGCGCGAACATCGAACACGCCGGGACGAACGCAGGAGCTGAACTTTTTCGACATCGGCAGCCCCAGACAGCTGCGGCTGGTCGACATGCCGGGATATGGGTTCGCAGAGGCGCCGAAGGACCTCGTCAGGCGCTGGCGCAAACTCATCAACGACTATCTGCGCGGCCGCGCGGTGCTGAAGCGTGCGCTGGTGCTCGTCGATGCCCGTCATGGCCTCAAGGACGTCGACCGGGATATGATGCAAATGCTCGACGATGCGGCCGTCGGCTACCACCTGGTGCTGACGAAGGGCGACAAGGTGAAGCCGAGCGCGCTCGGTGCGCTCTACGAAACGACGATGGTCGAGGCAGCAAAGCACCCTGCCGCCCATCCCTTGATCTTCACCACGTCAAGCGAAACCGGTAGCGGGATCGCGGAGCTGCGCACTGCGATCCTCGACGCGGCAATGTCCTAGGGAGAACGGCTTGCTCAAGCTGATCATCGGCAATCGTGCCTATTCGAGCTGGTCCATGCGCGGCTGGCTCGCCTGCAAGCAAGCTGGCGAGCCGTTCGAAGAGCTGGTGGTGCCGATGTTCGACGCGGACTGGGAGAAGCGCCGCGAAGGCGACGAGTTCGCTCCCTCGCTGGGGAAGGTCCCGGTCCTGTGGGACGGCGACATCGTCGTCTGGGACAGTCTTGCGATCATCGAGTTCCTGGCCGACCGCTACGGCTCCGCGCTCTACTGGCCGGACGACGAGGGGGCTAGGGGCATGGCGCGGTCCATGGCCGCCGAGATGCACGCGAGCTTCTCGAATCTTCGCCGCGAGCTGCCAATGAACGTGCGCAAGAGCTTCCCGCCAAAGACGCTGAGCGAGCCGGTGCGCGAGGAGATCGACCGCATCCTGCAATTGTGGGCGCAGGCCCGTGCCCGCTTCGGCGGCACCGGCGATTTCCTGTTCGGAGACTGGTGCGCCGCGGACATGATGTACGCGCCGGTCGTCACCCGGCTCATCACTTATTCGGTCAACGTCCCGAGCTTTGCGGGCATCTACATGAAGAACGTCCTGTCGCACCCGGACGTCAACGAATGGATCGACAAGGCGCAGGACGAGCCCTGGGTCATCGACCGGTACGAGACCGGCAAGGCCGCCTAGGCAGGTCGCTCCGTCCCGTAGGGCGTGCCGTCGCGGTGCGCGAACCTGCCCTCGGGCGTGAACATGAGGTCGATGTCGGAATATCCGCCGCCGGTGTTGGTGCCGCCGCCGACGACGATGAACACGCAGTCGCGATCGCTCTCGTTGATGATGTGGTGGCCATTGGTGCTGCCCTTCGGCCAGGCCGCGCAATCGCCGGGCCGAAGGATGGTTCGTCCATCGTCCTCGACGAGCACGGCCTCGCCCTCGAGGAGGACAAGGAACTCGTCCTCGCCATTGTGCCAGTGGCGCTGCGACGACCATGCGCCCGGCCTTAACGTCACATGGCTGACGCCAAAGTCGGTGAGGCCGCTCGCCGGGGCAAGTCGCCGGTAGAAGCGCCCCTCGACCGCCTTGTCGAACGGCGAGGGATAGCCAGTGCGGTTCAACTGCTGGATGGAAGCGAGATCAATCTTGGGCATGCGCGCCGTCTAGTCCGCTGTCCGCGCCCTTGAAAGTTCCATTTTCCGGCGCCTGTGGATAAGGCCGGCAGGCCCTCCCGTCCTCGCCGATGAAGTCGACGGCTTGCCACGAACGCGATGGTTGCTAGGGCTCGGCTGATGAGCGCGATCGATCCGGTCACTCTTGCCGCACAGCTGATTCGCTGCCCGAGCGTGACGCCGGCGCGCGGCGAGATCTTCGACATTCTTGAACAGGCGCTCGCGCCGCTCGGTTTCACCGTCCATCGCTGGGTGATGGGGGAGCCGCCCGATGGCCCCACCGAGAACATGGTCGCGATACGCGGCGAAGGATCACCCCATTTCGGCTTTGCAGGCCATCTCGACGTCGTGCCGCCGGGCGATGGCTGGAGCGCCGATCCCTACGCTGCCCTCGTCGAGGACGGAATTCTCGTCGGCCGCGGCGCCAACGACATGAAGAGCGCGGTTGCGGCCTTCGCCGCCGCGGTCTCCCGCCTTGGCAAGGGCGCCGGAACGGTGTCGCTCCTGATCACGGGCGACGAGGAAGGCTATGCTACCTACGGCACGCCCCGCATCATCGACTGGCTGAACGAGCGAAAGATCCGGCCCGACATGATCCTCATCGGCGAGCCGACCTCGGTCGATCGCCTCGGCGACACGGTGAAGATCGGGCGGCGCGGGTCGGTCAACATGTGGATCGAGGTTCCCGGCATCCAGGGGCACGTCGCATATCCGCACCGTGGCAAGAACCCGGTGGCGCCGCTTGCCCGGGTGATCAGTGCGCTCGATGCGCTCCATCTCGACGATGGCAATGACCAGTTTCCTCCTTCCAACCTCGAGTTCACGGCGGTTTCGACGCCAACCAGTGCAAGCAACGTCATCCCGGGATCAGCGACGGTCCAGCTCAACATCCGCTTCAACAATCTCCAGCGGGGCGCGGACCTTGTGAAGCTGGTCGAGGAAATCGCAGCGCGCGAGGCGCCGGGCGCGGCGGTGACCGCGCGCATTTCGGGCGAAGCATTCCTGACGCCGCCGGGCCGGCTGTTCGACGTTGTCGTCGAGGCGATCGAAGATGAAACGGGCGAGACGCCCGAGCTTTCGACCAGCGGCGGAACGTCGGACGGGCGATTCTTGACGCGCCTGTGTCCGGTCGTCGACTTCGGCCTGCCCAACGCCACCATGCACAAGGTCGGGGAATGCGCGGCGCTCGAGGACATCCGGCAGCTCGCGAACATCTACGAGCGCATCCTGCGCAAGGTCCTTGGATAGTCGCAAGCTCGCCTCGCGCGCACGAAAAACCTCGGCGCACCGCTTCTCGCCATTGCGACAATCAAGCCGGCCGATCATAGGTGATCCGGCATCGCGCGATCAGTTCGAAGGAGGCGAAGATGCACCGGATGCCCAGTTTCTCGGCCGTCGTGGAGTGGGAGAATGCAAGGCTTTCGGGTGCCGCGAGGGCAACAAGGATGCTGCGCCAGCTCGCCGACCAGACGCGGGAGCTGTCCGGATTCTTCGACGAGCGTCCCGAGCTGATCTTACTCTACGAAAAGGGCGAGGTTGAGCCCGAGGCGATCGAACGGGCAGTGCGCGAGGCGTTCGGCGAGCAAGCCCCGCTCGACGTTCGTTATCATGGAACCCAAGGCTCCAACTATTACGGGCAGAAGAATGTCGGGGCGGAACTTGCCGCCCGCGAATATCTCCTATTTCTCGACAGCGACGTCGTCCCGGAGCCGGGCTGGCTGCGGGCGCTTCTCAGCTCGATCCGTCCCGGCGTCGAGGTGGTCGCGGGAAGCACCTATGTCGATCCCAGCTCCTTCTTCGGCCGCGCCTTCGCCCTGTTCTGGTTCTTTCCGCCGCGGACGGCCATCGAAGGCCTTCACGAAACCCCGACTTTCTTCGCCAACAACGTCCTTTTCCCGCGCGATCTCTTCCTGGCCTACCGATTTCCCGACCTCCCGCTCTATCGCGGTCATTGCTCCGTCCTTGGCCACAGACTGCGCCGAAACGGGGTTCGGCTATTCGTCCGCGCGGATGCCCGCGTTGCGCATCCGCCGCCCAATCCGCACCATTTCGTCCATCGCGCCCTGAGCGAAGGCTATGACCTTGCAACTCGTGCGAGCATCGGCGGCGAGGAAAAGGTGTTCGGCGCCGAGGAACTGCGCCGGCAGCTCGGCAACATGCGAATGCGGGTTGCGAACAGGCTCAAGCTGCTGGAAGTCGGCAAGCGAGAAATCCACGCCGCGCGAATGCTCGCAATGACCTATTGCCTGCTGCGATTTGCCGGGCAGCGCTGGACCGCGCGGTCACCGGAGCGCGCTCAGAAGATGCTCGGGATCAGAACCTTCGGGATCGAGTCCAAGGGCGCCGCCCAGCTATCGCAGCGCCCGTCCTGATCCGGCGCTCCTTGCTCACATAACGAGGCGCTACGCGACCGACTTGCCGATGCGGCTGCTTGCCGTCCAGGCGAGGAAGTCGTGCTCGAACATGGCCGGCGCGAAAATGAAACCCTGCACCGTGTCGCAGCCCATGGCGCGCAGGATATCGGCCTGGGAAACCGTCTCGACGGCCTCGGCGACTACTTCGCAGCCGACGCCTTTGATGAGCTGGATGACCGCCTGGACCACCACGCGCGCCCTCTCGCTGGTTTCGATATCGGCGATGAGCGACGGGTCGAGCTTCACCCGATCGAGCGGCATCGAACGAAGGCGGGCGATGTTCGAATAGCCGGTGCCGAAATCGTCGATCGCTACATGCGCCCCTTCCTCGCGAAGCGCTGCGACATCGTCGAGAATGGAGTTGCTGACTTCCATTGCCGCGCTCTCGGCAAATTCGAGTTCGATCATCGAGAGCGGCGTTTCGGCGTCAGCGAACGTCTGGCGCAGCTTGGCGACAAAATCGGGCCGATCGAGCTGACGGGGGCTGATGTTGAACGAGAGCCGCCCCGAAAAACCGTTCGCGCGCCAGGCGCCGAGCGTCGCTGCAACCTCCAGCAGCACCCAGTCGCCGATATCGGCGATCAGCCCGGTGCGCTCGGCTACCGGAACGAAGCTCGAAGGAAGCCTTAGCCCCTCGCGGGGGTGGTTCCAGCGAAGGAGCGCCTCGGCGCCGCACAGTTCGCCGGTGACGAGGCTCATCTGTGGCTGGAAGGCAAGGACGAACTCGTCGCGCTGAAGGGCTTCGGTCAGCGCCTTCTCGGTTTCGATGCGCTCCTGGTGCTCGAGGGCAAGCTCCGAGCTGAACAGGCAATATTGGCCGCCGCCGCGCGACTTGGCGCGATACATCGCGATGTCCGCGGCGCGCATCAGCGATTCGATGGTCGTGCCATGATCTGGGGCCACCGCGACCCCGACCGACGCGCCGATGTCGATGCTGTGACCGCAAAGCTCGAAGGACTCGGAAATCGCAGCGACGGTTCGGCGCGCGATGCGCTTGATCTCCTGGGTGGATTCGACGCCAGGGAAGAAGATGGTGAACTCGTCGCCCGCAAGGCGCGCGACCAATGGCCGCGAGCGGGCATTGGCGCTGAACTCGGCGTTGACGACGACCCGCAGGCGATTGGCGACCATCACGAGGAGCTGGTCGCCGCGAGCATGTCCGAGGCTGTCATTGACCATCTTGAAGCGGTCGAGGTCGACGAACAGCATCGCCGACGTCGCGTCACCGCCCGCCTGGTTGAGAAGCTTGTCGGTCTCGGCCCTGAAATGGAGCCGGTTGGGGAGCGAGGTTACCGGATCGTACATGCCAAGAGCATGGGCATTCTCGATCGAGGCGCGGACTTCGGCGAACAGCGTGTCGACCGCGCTTGCGAGCTTGGGCATTGCCCGGCGAACCGAGTCCGGCGCTGGCGAAACGAGGTCGCCGTCTTCGACCGCGAGCAGGCGGTCGCGCAGCGCCGCGAGCGCCCTTGCGCTCTCGCTGTTGGGTCGTTCGCCGGCGACATAGCTGATCAGGAGGCAGAAGGCGCCGGCGACCAGCGCCGCAAGGACTTTCTCGTCGATCTCGGTGAGATAGAGGAGCGCGGTCAGCGAGAAGAGGAACGAGGCAAAGCCAGCGACGCACGAGAGTATCGCGTTGCTGATCTTTTGGGCCGTACCTGCCTTCATTCGCCGTGCGCCTCGAGCGGCGGTGATTTCCCGCCTTGTTTCACGCGTTATCGAGGCTGGGTTAAGAAAGCGTCAGCGCGCGCGCGTGCTCCGCCGGAGGACGATGTAAAGACTGCCTCCTCCGCCGTGACGACGGTGAGCGGCCCTCACCGCCGCGATATCGCCGGCGTGCCGCGACGCTTCGAGCCAATCGTGGACGGCCGCGCGGATTGCACCTCTCCTGATCGGCGGCTCGCCCGAGCGCTGGTGGCCGGTGATGAGCAGCACCGTCCGCTCGCCGCGTGAGATCGCGGCATCGAGGGCGCGGTCGATCGCCCGCCAGGCCCGATCAAGGCTCATCCCGTGGAGATCGACGACGCGGTCGGGATCGATATTCCCGCCCGTGAGCTTGCGGTCCCAGCTGCCGTCGAGGGTTGAGCCGAGCCGGCGCGGCCGGGGTTTGCTGTCATCAGGGCCCAAGGGAGGCGCTGCCGCCGCTTTCACCGCTCTTGCTACTGGCGGCGGCTGATCGAGCTTGGCATCGTTTCTGTCGCGCGAGAGTGGACGGATGGTCGAGGCAACGCGCGCCCAGAGCGCCGCTTCCTCAGTGCTGAGCGACCGCACGGGCTGCGACCCCTTTGGGCAGCAGGATGAAGGCGACGCCATTGGCCGCCATTCCGCCAGCGACCTGGGTCGCCTCGGGCCCCGATCCCCAGAACGTGTCGAAGCGGTTGGGACCCTTGATCGCGCCGCCGGTGTCCTGCGCGACCCAAAGGCCGTAGGCCTCGGGCCGGTCGACAGCGAGATAGACCGGAGCGCCAAGCGGCACGAACTTTGGATCGGCAGCAACGGTGCCGTGCGGCGTTACTGGAACGTTGAGCGCTCCAACCGGCCCGGGCCCGTCGAGCACCTTGAAGAAGATATAGGATGCATTCTCGCGCATCAGCTCGCGTCCCTGGTCGGGGTTGGCGCGAATCCAGTCCTTGATCGCCTGCATGCTCGTTCCCCCTGGAGCAAGCAGTCCCCTGTCCTTCAAGAGCTTGCCGATGGCGGTATAGGGTAAGCCGTTCTGGTCGCCGTAGCTGATCCGAATGCTTGTCCCGTCGGGGAAGGTGACGCGCCCGGAGCCCTGGATCTCGACGAAGAAGAGGTCGACCGGGTCTGCGGCCCAGGCGATTTCGAGGTTCTTGTTGGCAAGAGCTCCGTCCTCGATCTCGGCGCGGCTGTAATAAGCGGTGCAGGTGCCGGTCTGGTCGACCCTGCCGCGCCCGGTCGTGCCATCGGGCCTGGTGCAACGGACGAGGTCCGGCGGCACCATGTAGATCGGCGCATAACCTGGCTGCGGAGTGCGCGAGCCCTGGATCTCGGGCTCGTAATAGCCGGTCGCGAATGCCTTCCCGGCACCGACCCGCACCCAGTCGAAGCGGTCACGAAAGAAAGCGGCAGCCTGCTGAGGAGCAAGAGTGGCCGCTTCGGTGCAAAGCGGCGCCCAATCGGCGCCTTGCGCGAGGCCGGACTGGTCCTGCCTTCTCTCGAGCGCCGGGCAGGAAGTGCGAAAGGCGGTCAGCGCGCGCGCGGCCCATTCATCATAGATGGTCGCTGCAGGCGGGACGATCGCCACCCCGGCCGCGAGCGCATTGGCGGGCGGCGGCGGCACCGCGGGAACGGAGGGTATCACTGCCGGCGGCGGGGCCGCGACCGGGCTCGGCGCAGGCTGGGCAGCGCAGGCGGCGAGCAATAATGCAGCAACGACTGCGAAGGCGCGTCCGGCGATGAGCCTCACGCTTCCTCGTCGGTCTCGATCAGGAGCCAGTTCGGGTCGCGCGTCGAAAGGTCGCGGCGGAATGTCCAGAGGTCGCGCGTCTGCACGGCATCGCTGAGCGACCCGGCGACGACCTGGCCTTCTGAATTGCGGGTGACAGCAGCGATATCGGCTTCGAACCTCACCGTGATCACGGCGACCGAGCGTTCCATCGCCGCTTCCGAGATGACCGCCTGCTCGATCGTGACGAGTCGGTTGTCGAGGGTCAGCCCGTCTTCCTTGCGCTGCGAGATCGCGCCGGCGAACGTCTCGAAGACATGCGCGTCGACGTGCGACTTGATGGTGTCGATGTCGTCCTTCCAGAAGGCTTCGAGGATCAGCCGATAAGCGGCCTTGGCGCCGTCGAGAAACCGCGCGACGTCGAAGCTCGGGTCGGCAGCAAGGATCGCCCGAACGCCGGGCCCGGCAAGCGGCACATAGGCAAGGTCGCCGCTCGTGTCGGTGGTCGGCGGCGTCACCGTTGGCGGAGTGACCGGCGTCCGGACGCGGGTGTCCTGCTCGGCCGGCTTCAGGATCGGCTGCTGCTCGTGGCCGGTGCGCTCACCGAGCACGCTGTAAAGGCGAAGCCCGATGAACAAGGCAACCAGCGCAAGGATGACGATGACGGTCAATTAGAGAATCCCATTTGTCTTCACGCCTGAACATAGTGTGCGGCGCATGAATATTCCAACACCGAGCAACGCACGAGGGCGGCATTGCGCCCCATAAACGCGACTGCTAGGCGCTCCCGCCTAACGTGCCGCCCTGCTCGGCGGCTCCCAACACGACGCAACAGCTTGCAAGGACAGCATTAAATGGCGGACCAGGAACCGGCCTCGGGCAGCAACGGCTCGGGCGAAAACAACGGCGAAGCGCAGGTATCGATCCTCGCTCAATATGTGAAGGACCTGTCGGTCGAAAGCCCGAGCGCTCCCCAGGTCTTCTCCTGGCAGGTCCAGCCCGGACTCGACGTCCAGTTCAACATCGGCGTCAACGCGGCCGGTGACGGCGTCCACGAGGTGATGCTCAAGATCGATGTCTCGGCGCGTTCGGAAAATGGCGTCCATTTCGTCGTCGACCTCAGCTACGCCGGGCTGTTCGGGCTTCGCAACCTTCCGGAAGAGGCGCTGCAGCCGTTCCTCCTGATTGAAGCGCCGCGCCTGCTCTTCCCCTTCGCGAGGCAGATCGTTGCCGAGGCCGTCTCCAATACCGGCTTCCCGCCGCTCCTCCTCGATCCGATCGACTTTGCCGGCGCCTACATGTCGCAGCTGCAGGCGCAGCAGGGACAGACAGAAGGCGGAGCCGGCTCTTTCGCGCTCGGCGGCGGACCGACCGGCGAAGGTTCCGGCAACGCCTGATCCCTCCCGTCGCGGGGCTTATCCAATGAACCTTGCCCGTTCGCTCGGATCCATCGGCGGGCTGACGCTGGCCAGCCGGGTGCTGGGCCTCGCGCGCGACATGCTGTTCGCGCAGTTCGTCGGCGCGAACTTCGCCTCGGACGCCTTCGCGGTGGCCTGGCGAATGCCGAACATGTTCCGGGCGCTGTTCGCCGAGGGCGCTTTTTCGGCGGCTTTCATCCCGATGTTCAACCGCAAGGTTGCCGACAGGGACGGGCCCGGCCTTCCGGCGGGAATCGAGTTTGCCGACGACGCACTCTCCGTCCTGCTGCCCGCGCTCGTGCTCATGACGGTGTTCCTCGAACTGTTCGCCTGGCCCGCGACCTACCTCATCTCCCTGGGGTTCCACGGCGCCTCGCACGAGCAGTTCGCTTACGCGGTGATGCTCGCCCGCTTCACTTTCCCTTACCTCATGCTGATCTCACTCGCCTCGTTGCTGGGCGGGATCCTCAATTCGCTTCACAAATTCTGGGTGGCCGCCGCCGCGCCGATCCTGCTCAACGTTGCGCAGATCGTCGCGCTCCTCTTCTTCCACACGCACGAGCCGCTGAGCACGACCAGGTTCCAAGCGATTTCGGTCACCGTCGGCGGCGCCCTTCAGCTCGCCTGGTTGCTCCAAGCCTGCTGGGCCACCCATGTCCGCCTGAAGGTGAAACGCCCCACCCTCAATGCCGACGTCAAACGGCTGATGAGGCTGATTGCGCCCGCTGCGGCCGGAGCCGGCGCGGTCCAGTTCAACCTGCTGGTCTCGACCGCCCTTGCGACGGGGCTACTGCCGCACGGATCGGTTTCCTACATCTACTACGCCGATCGCCTGAACCAGCTGCCGCTGGGGCTGATCGGGATCGGGCTTGGCACCGTGCTGCTCCCGACCATCTCGCACCAGCTCGGACGCGGCGCCGAGAACGAGGCAATGCAGACACAGAACCGCGGCCTGGAGCTCGCGCTCTTCTTCACGCTGCCGGCAACGGTCGCCCTCGTCGTCTGCGGCGTGCCCATCATCCAGGGCCTGTTCCAGCACGGGCAATTCGATGCGAGGGACGCAATCAACACCGGCCAGGCCCTTGCCGCCTTCTCGGTCGGCCTGCCCTCGTACATCCTCGTGAAAGTGCTGACGCCTGGCTATTACGCGCGCCATGATACCAAGACGCCGATGCGCTTCGCGATGATCTCGATCGCGGTAAATCTTGTGCTCAATGTCGCGCTGATCCTTCCGCTGAAGCACGTCGGACCGCCGCTTGCGACAGCGCTAGCCTCAACGGTCAACGTCTGGATGCTCTATCACACGCTAAAGAAGCGGGGCCACTTCGAGCCTGACGCGCGCCTTCGTCGCCGGATCCCTCGTCTTGCGCTCGCGTCGCTCCTGATGGGCGTTGCACTCTTCTTCGTCGCGCCGCTGATCGATCCCTTTCTCACCGGATCGCTCGTGCGCCGCCTGGGCGGGCTCGTCGCGCTCGTCGCGTCCGGGGCGGTCGTTTACGCCATTGCCTGCCTCGTCACGCGCGCGTTCGTGCTCGATGACATCAAGCTTTTGACCAGACGCACTCGGGAAGCATGACAACTAACAGCAAAATGCGCGTCGTTTCCGGCATCCAGCCGACCGGCAGCCTTCACCTCGGCAACCTCCTTGGCGCGATCCTGCGCTGGGTACGGATGCAGGACGAGGTCGAGTGCCTCTACTTCCTCGCCGACCTCCACTCGCTTTCGGAATATATCGACCCCAGGGAACGGCTCGAAAGCATTCGTGAAATGGCCGCCGCGCTCATCGCGAGCGGGATCGACCCTGCCAAGTCGACCCTGTTCGCCCAGAGCGCGATTCCCGCCCATTCGGAGCTCTGCTGGATCCTCAACGGCACGGCCCGCATGGGCTGGCTGAACCGAATGACGCAGTGGAAGGACAAGGCCGGCAAGGATCGCGAAGGCAAGTCGGTCGCGCTGTTCGACTATCCAGTGCTCCAGGCTGCCGACATCCTGCTTTACCAGGCAACGCACGTGCCCGTCGGCGAGGACCAGAAGCAGCATATCGAGCTTACCCGCGACATCGCGCTCAAGTTTAACAATGACTATGACACCGAGCTCTTCATCGTGCCCGAGCCCTACATCGGCGGGGGTGCGGCGGCGCGGATCATGAGCCTTCGCGACGGCAGGGCGAAAATGTCGAAGTCGGACCCCTCGGAGATGAGCCGGATCCATCTTACCGACAGCGACGAGGCGATCGCGCAGAAGATCCGCAAGGCCAAGACCGATCCAGAACCGCTTCCCGACAATGAAGAGGCGCTCGCCGAACGTGCCGAGGCCCGCAACCTCGTCGGCATCTACGCCGCGGTGACCGGCGAGAGCGTGCAGCAGGTGCTCGCGCGGTTCGCGGGACAGGGATTTGGTGCATTCAAGCCGGCTCTTGCCGATGTCCTCGTCAC
>DATIQO010000059.1:0-6604 GCA_035470745.1 Sphingomicrobium sp.
CGTCGACAATCGACCGGAACCGATCGTGTGCCAGACCGAGCTTGGCGGAAGCATCGATGCAAGCCCGTTCCGCGATGCCGACGGCAAGCTTTATCTGTACTTCAAGAATGACGGCAACCGGGTTCATGCCCGGACCTCCCTTTGGGGGCAGCCGCTCGCGCCGGACGGGCTCTCCGTCACTGGCCAGGCGGTCGAACTCGTGAAGGACAGTCAGGCTTGGGAGGAACGGGTCGTCGAGGCGCCGACGATGGTGCGCTCGCCGGTGGGATACGAATTGTTCTTCTCGGGCGGATTCTTTGGGTGGAACCCCGAAGAAGGCGGCCTTTCCCCTTATGCGATGGGCTACGCTAGCTGCACCGCCGCGCTTGGACCGTGCGCGCCCGCCGCCGAAAATCCCGTGCTTCACAGTTTCTACGATCGCCAGGCCGGCTGCCTCAGCGGGCCGGGCCACCAGAGCATATTCGCCGTTGGCGACCGACATTTCATCAGCTTCCATGCGTGGGAAGCAAGCAGCAGTTGCCGCAAGGTCGACGATCGCCGTTATCTCTACATCGCGCCAATTTTCTGGAAGGACGGTAAGCCGCAGATTGCGCCAAGCGTGCGGCCCAACAATCCGTCCGAGCGCGGCTAGCGCATCATCCCCGCAAGATAAGCGGCATAGGACGGTACACGTTCGACACTCTCCTCGATTTCGCTTGCGAGTTGACGCATCGCCGGAATGATGGTCTCGAGCGGCACTCCCGCCACCTGGGGATCGAGATTGCGCGGAACGAGACCAAGGCCAATCAAGGCGGCCGACCAATCGTCACGGCTGATGGTCTCCTCCTCGTGGAATGGCATGCGCATCCGGAAGAGGTATTGATCGAGAGTGCGCGCGAGGCTGTCGGGCGGCGAGCTTCGCGCGAATTCCGCCCACACTCCGGACGTTCGGCCCGATCGCAGGTAATGAAGCGCGATGAAGTCGCGAACGCGACCCGTGAGCAGCTGTGCACGCCGATTATATTCGCTCGTTTCGATCGCTGTGAAATCTCGCGTGGGCAGAAGTTCGAGGGCGAGAAGGATCGACTGCTGGGCAAGATCGAGGTTCATGCCGTGCAGCGGATCGAGCGCGATCGCGGCATCGCCAAGCGCAAGCACGTTTCGAACCCACGGCCGAAGCCTCCTTGCGCGTGAGATCGGAATGCCTCCTCCCCCGATCCGTAAATCGGCGCGAAGCGAGCGTTTGCTGAGCGACCATTCGACAGACCAGCCCTCGTCCGTCGCGCGCGCTAGATCAGAGGTGAGCGTCACGTTAGGCGGCGGAGCAGACTCGAGAAGCATTCGATCGAAGGGCATCCAAGCACTCCAATCCTCGAGGCTGTCATCGAGACTGCTGATGATCCGACCACGAGGGCCGGTGCAGTCAACGAACAAATCCGCCTCGACGCGTGTTCCGTCCTTTAGGGCCAGCGCCGCAACGGCTTGGTCGCGGCGCTCGACCTCCCCGATCTCGGAGCGCACGATTGTCACCGACCTTGCGACGTGCTGCTCAAGAAAATCTCGATATGATTCCGGGTCCAACCGCAACGCGTAACGGTAGCGCGAGCCGAGTGAATTCGGATCGCTCGCGGGATGAACAAACTTGCCGGCTCGTGCGAGCGTTGCGCCGACCGAATAACGGTCGAAGGCAAGGGCGTCGCCTGCCTGATGAGCGCGCCACCAGATCTGGTCGAATGCGATTGCTCCAAGCGGCCTGCCGTAGTTGCCGAAGGCGTGAACCCAGGGCTCGCCTGTCGATGACCAGTCCTCGAACCTCGTGCCGAGGTGATAAGTCGCGATCCCAGCTCTGATTAGCTCCCGTTCGTCGATCCCGATGTGCGCGTGGAATCGGGCCATCGCCGGCCACGTCGCCGGCAGGCGATCGGCAAGCGCCGCCGGGTCGGGTTGGGTAGCGACGAGCATCACGCGGGTCTCGGGCAGCGCACGAGAAAATGCTGCCGCCGCGGACAATGCGACAATCCCGCCGCCAGCGACCGCGATGCTACGGATCGCCCGGTCAGCGGCCATCATCAGCTCGGACATCAACGTTGTGCCGCTTCAGGAAATCCGCTTGCGAGGGCATATTAGCGACCCGGCCTGCCACCTGTTGACGCACCCGGTCGATTGCCCGCTCAAGCTCGGCAATACCTGCGCGATCGACGCGCTGATCCCAGCCTTCGGGCATAATTCCCTGTCCCAGGTAAACCGCCACCCAGCTCGGTTCGAAGAACAGGCCCTGGCTATATTTCGCGACCCGCGCCGAGCGGCGCCAGAGCTCGATCTTCTCGTGGAGCGTGTCTGGCACCTCCATCGTGCGCGTGTGGTTCCAGAAGCTGGAATCCGTTCGCGTGGTCGCGTGATAGTGGAGGATCAGGAAATCGCGAATGCGATCATATTCAATGTCGGTCGCCTGGTTGAACTCGGCGATGTCCTCTTCCCTCATGCCGCCGATCGGGAACAGTTCGATGAGCTGCGCAATTGCTCCTTGGACAAGGTAGATGCTGGTCGACTCGAGTGGCTCCAGGAAACCCGAAGCAAGTCCGATGGAAACCACGTTGCGCGACCAGCTGCGCTTGCGCCTGCCAGCGCGAAATTTGAGCAGGCGCGGCTCGGCAAGCGGCTCTCCTTCGACAGCTGCAAGGAGCGCGTCGGCGGCATCCTGATCGCCGACGTGCGCACTCGAATAGACATAGCCGTTGCCGACCCGGTGCTGGAGCGGAATGCGCCAGCGCCACCCAGCGCTCATTGCATGGGCACGGGTGTACGGCTCGAGCGGACCATCGACGGGCTTGCACGGCATGGCCACTGCGCGATCGCACGGCAACCACTGCGACCAGTCTTCCCACTCCTCGTTCAGCGCCTGTCCGATGAGCAGCGCGCGAAAGCCGGAGCAGTCGACGAACAGGTCTCCTTCGATCCGCTCTCCATCCGCCAACTTGAGCGCGACAACATGACCGGTTTCACCGTCGAGCTCGACGTCGACGACCTTTCCTTCCGTTCGCACCGCGCCCCGTCCGATCGAATAGTTGCGCAGGTACGGCGCGAACAACGTGGCATCGAACTGGTAGGCGTAATTATAGAGCGGACTTCCCGGCGGCGGCGGCTCGAACCTGCAGCGCGCAGCCATCACATTGCAGATGGACGTGTCCCATAGCTCGCCGCCGCGGCCGGCATCGTGCAGGCGAAGCCAAAATTGATGGAACGAAACATCGTTGAGCGGTGCGCCGAAGCTTCCGAACGGATGAAGGTAGCTCGAACCAATCCGACCAAAATCGTGAAATTCGATACCCAGCTTGAATGTCGCGTGAGTCGTCTTCATGAAATCCGCTTCGTCGATCCCGAGGCTCTCCACGAAGAAGCGGATGTGGGGGAGGGTTGCTTCGCCGACGCCGACGATTCCGATCTCTTCGGATTCGATCAACTGTACGTCGCAGCAATGGCCAAGCTGGTTGATGAGGGCTGCAGCCGTCATCCAGCCGGCAGTCCCGCCGCCGAGAACAACGACGCGGGTCTTGGGCGGCTGCTGGGTCACGCCCTCAACTTAAAAGAAAGGCCGGAGGACGAAAGTCCCCCGGCCGAATTGGCGAAGTTTTGACTATGCCTCGCCTGCTCAGCCTCGTTCCGGTTTTGCCGGTGGCGGCGGAGGAGGCGGAGGCGGAGGGAGTGGTGCCGGCTGTGCGACTGGCGGGGGCGGTGGCGGAACGAAGGCTGGCGCCGGGGGAGCAGCATGCGGCTCCCCACCCCCAAATTGGAAGCGGACGCCGAGCGATATAATTCTCTCGGTGTACCGGGTCGCGTAAGGAAACTCGACGACAGCACTGGTGGTCGGATCGAAGCGAGCGCCCGTCGGATCCAAGCGAACGAGATCGATCTTGTCGGGCTTCGACAAAATGTTGGTCCAATCTCCGAACAGCGTGAAGCGATCGAAGAAGGTGTAGCTTGCCGACAGGTCCAGCCGCCCCGGCGAGTGGAAACGCTGTCGAAGCACATAAGGGTATCCGCCGCTGGAGAAGTCAGCCGCCGCGTCCCACCCAGAGTGACCCAGAATATTGGACCAGTAGTCGCTCCGCTTGTTGTAGGCGAGCCGAACAGACGCAGGACCACGCTCGAAGATCCCGATCAAGTTGTAAGACCATTTCGAAACGTTCAGCAGTGGACGCGAAATCTGGTCCGTGGGATCGGTCGTCAGCGACCCCAAAATCGGCGTTCCGTTCGAGGTCGTCTCCAGTACTTCGCGTGGATATTTTGCACTGGCGTTGATCCGAGTGGCGTTGGCCTGAATACCAAACCAGTGCAGCCATTCGGGCGTGCCCGCGAAATCAAAGAAGGTGTTGATCTGCGCCTCGAAGCCGCGGACGTGCCCTTTGCCGGAGTTTATCGGCGCATTGATAACCGTCGGGTAGGGAGTTCCTGGAACGGTAACCGAGGACGGCGTCACGAAGCCTTCGAGTTCGTGGTCGAAGGCGGCGAATGCGGCAAAACCGGTCTGTGAGAAATAATATTCCAGACTCGCGTCGTAATTGGTGGACTTCAGATCCTTGAGATTTGGATTGCCGCCACCCTCGAAGATCGCGCAGAGCGTCTGGGTCGGATCGCAGCTCGGAGACGGCGGCTCGCCGACGCTCCTCGACGGATTAAGGTCGCCGAACTGCGGACGGGTTCGGGTCTTGGTCGCGGCAAGCCGCAATTGCAGCTCGGGCGTGAATCGTATGCGCGCGTTTATGTTCGGCAGCAGATATGTTTCCGAGTTGGTGGCATCGAGCGGCTGCAGTCCGGCTGGAGTCGATTCCGTGCCGCTGATGTGCCGATTGACGTGCACGAGCCGGGCACCGAGCTGCCCATCGACAATGCCGAACTGATAGTTGAGCTGCGCATAGCCGGCGAGGCTCTTTTCATTCGCCTTGAAGCTCGCCAGCGGATCATAGGGCGGCGGGCCTGCGGGATAACCGGCGAATGCGCGCAGCGCCTCCAGATTGTCCTGAATACTCTGGTAAGTCGGCGTTGGCCAAGTCAGCGGGCCCGGTTGCACATCGGCGCCGCGGAATCCCGCCCGGAACAATTCGTAATCGAGCGGTACCTGGCTGATGGGCGTGCCGTAATTCACCGTGCTGTAGCGGCTTCCGTAAACCCGGCTCGCATCGCGATCGACGTAACGCAGCCCCCACTGCAGCTTGGAAATGAAAGCAACCGGGGTCTGGTATTCGAAGTCGAGCCGCGCCTGCCAATCCTTGCCCTTCGCTTGCTGATTCTCCTCGAAAAAGCCGCGGTAGAAGTAATTGGCTGGGTTTGTGTAGTCGAAGTTCTCGATGTTGAACGTCGGCATTTGTCCCGGCGCGCCAATCACGAAATCGACGGTCTGTCCGCAGTTGAAATTGCCATTACACAGCACCCAGTCGATGCTTTCGGTATGACCAGTGAACGTGCTGTTCGTGCGTGCGAGATCCGCCGTTACGCGCAGCGGGCCATGGTCCCAGCTGCCGCCGCCGGCAAATTGATATGTGTTCGTCGAGTTGTGCGTGCCGCCCTGCCAGCCCTGGCCGCGGAACGGATTGAACACGGTTCCGCTATCAACCAGGTTGGTGCCATCGCGAAGCTGAATATTGGTGTAGCTCTGCCCGCCCCAGATTGGCTGCTCGAAATGCCGATCGGAAACCTGGTGGCGGAAGCCCTGCCAAAGACCTTCAATATAGAATTCAAGGTCCGGGTTGGGGCGCCACTGAATGGCGCCATTAAGTGACGGGCGGATGCGGCGGGCCGAATCATATTCGACGAATGGCCAGTCCGGCGTGCGGTCGGGGAGTGGCCCGAGACCGGGCGCGACGAAGTAGGCATTCGCAGCAACCGAATCGAGATAGCGCAGGTCCGTGTACGAGAAATTGAGCAATGCACCCATCTCTCCGTCCCCAGCGCGCCACCTGTCGGTGATCATGATATTGCCGTTGGGATCCCAGCCGCCAGCCTGGCGCGGATGAAGCTCCCAGAACGAACCGTTGACCTCGAAGCCCTTGAAATCAAACGGACGACGCGAGCGCACGTTGATCAGACCGGCAATTCCTGGCTCAATCAGATCGGAGGTTGAGGTCTTGAACGCCTCGAGCGCAGCGATGGCCCCCGATGGGAAGTCTTGCAGCGCAACCGAGCGCGTCTCCGCCGTGAAGATCTCGCGGCTGTTGTAGGTCGTCGTATAGAAATTTCGATCGAGACCGCGGAGCAAGACGAGATTGGCCTCGCCTCTTTCGCGCGTGACCTGAATGCCGGGGATACGTGCTGCGGTGTCGGAAACGGCAATGTCGGGTAGCTTGCCAATGTCGGCGGCAACGATCGCGTCCACAATCTGTGGACTGTTGCGCTTGACGTTGCGCGCTGATTGCAAAGCGCGCCTTTGCCCAGTTACGACAATTGCGTTCTCATTGTTCGTTCCAGCTTGGCTTGCCGAGCTCTGCGGAGCGTCGGCGTTTTGCGACGGAGTCGCGGGATTTTGCTGCGCCGTCGAGTTGGGATTGGGCGGCACTGCCGCCTGATCCTTCGCGAGCGCCGGAGAAGACAATGTAAATGCCGCCGAAAGCGCGGTCGTCGACCACATCAA
>DATIQO010000060.1:0-2351 GCA_035470745.1 Sphingomicrobium sp.
AATGGATCAGCGGAACCTTTGGTACCGTGCGCCGGGAGCAATCCATCGCGCGACTTTGCAAGCAGGCAACCCAGCTTGACCCTGAGTATGCGCAAGCCTGGGCGCTCATGGGCCTTGCGCAGCTCGAACTGAGGTTCGTGCATGGCCACGAGGAAGATGCGCTCTCGTCCGCCGAACGGGCGCTCGAGATCAATCCCGGCCTTGCCGAAGCTCATTGCATCAAGGCTCGCTACCTCGAAGAGGAAGGCCGCACGGACGATGCCGAAGCGCAGATAAGGACAGCGCTGAAGCTCGATCCCGAATCGTGGGAAGTGAACCGCGAGGCGGCGCGCATGCTGTTCCGGCATGGCCACATTCGCGAGGCGATACCCTATTTCAAGAAAGCCGCCTCGCTCAACGACACCGACTGGCATAATCCGAACATGCTCGTCACCTGCTACGAGGCGATCGGCGATAAGGCGGAGATGTTGAAGGCAGCGGCAGTCGTCCGCGACCGGGTCGAGCGGGCGATCACCATGGACCCGACCAATGGCACTGCGCTTGCCTGCGGCGCGCACTGCCTTGCTGCACTGGGCGACATGGACAGGTCGAGGCAATGGATGCGCCGGGCACTCCTGCTCGACCCCGACAACCTCGTCATGCGCTACAATACCGCTTGCACGCTTCTTCGCAGGCTCGGCGACCCCGAGGAGGCTTTGAAGACCCTTCAGCCATTCTTCGAGATCGTGACGAGCACGACGTGGATCTGGCACGCGGAAGCCGACCCCGATCTTGAAGAGATCCGCAGCGACCCGAGGTTCGTCAAGATGATTGCCTCGGCCAAACGGCGCCTCGGGATGGAAGAGACTGCAGAGCCGGAGATGCCGCGCGCGCGCAGCGAATAAGTTAGCCGTTGGCCAATCGCCCTCGATCGGCATTGGGACCGCGAAGGCGATCCTTGCATGAGATCGGCGGCAACTGACCGGTCAGAGGCGCGTTAGCCCTTGATGCAACAGCTTCCCGACGAACCGCCGACGACGCCCGCGCCGCCAATGCCCGAGCCCTCGCAGCCCGGCCAGCCGACCCAGCCGCCCCCCGAGACACCCGTCCACGCCCCGGACATCGACGTGCCCTCTCCCGCTTCGCCCGGCACCGCCCCTTCGCCCGGCCCCATCTCGCCGGTCGGCTAGGCCTCGAGGCGCGCAGAGGCGACGATCGCCTCGAAATCAGGGAGCGCTGAGGGATAATAATGGGACCGCGCCGCGTCGAGCATCACGAGGTAGAGCTCGCCCTTGACGACGACGCCGACGGCGCGCCCCTTTCGCCACAGCTCGTCGTCGTCGAGATGTTCATAGTCGAACTGGAAGCCGTTCAGCCCAAGGAACGCGCGCGGCTCGATCGACAGGGTCCTGAAATCGACTGCGCCGCCGCGCACGCGGTATAGCCCCTCGAGCATTTCCGCGATCTCGGGCGGGGTCATGTCGGAGCGGAACTTGGGCACCTGCTGCTCGCTCGAGCGGCGCTGCCTCACCATGAAATGGCCGCTCTTGAGCCCCGTGATGAAGGTTATGCCATCGAGAAGCGGCCCGTTTTGCGTCCACTCCTCGACGCTCGGCACGTCGTCGAAGAGGATCGTTTTCCTGCGGTTCCAGGGCCGCGGCGGAACGACGCTCAAGCTGCCGTCCCCCACCTTCACCCGTTTGACCTTGACCTCGGCATAATCGCTGAGCCCATAGCCCCCCTCGCCAAGGCTGGTGCAGCCGGCGAGGAGACAGGCGCAAAAGAGCATGCCGAGCCCGAGGGTACGCTTCACTCTTCCTCCTTCTAGCTCGTCATCTGCCGCACCCAGGCGGCATCCGGCGCATCGGGCTTCATGGTCAGATATCTGGCGAACGCCGCCTTCGCTTCGAGCGAGCGGCCTTCCTTCAAGAGCGAGATGCCGTGCCAGCGCCAGGCGTCGGCCGGCGCATCCGGATAAACGACGGCAGCGGCATAGCTCTGTGCAGCCCGAACCTCGTCGCCCTTGCGGTTGCGCAGGCGCCAGACCTCGCCTTCATAAAAGCGAAGGAGCCCGTTCCAGCCGTCCTGCGCCAGCGTCTCGATGAGATATTCGCTCGCGCCCGGGTCGTTGAGCTTGACCTGGTCGTCGAGGAGCATCGGCCGGATCGCCGCGATGGTCGAAAGGTAGCGGGCGCGGTAATTGTCGTAAGTTCGTCCCGGCACCTTCAGTTCGAGCGCATCGGCCTTGAGATCGGCCATGCGCTGGTCGTCCGATGGATGCGTATCGAAGAGCGAGCCCTGGGCTCGGTGCCTGCCGCGATAGGCCGCGCTCGCCTGCTCCTCGCCGATCAGCTGCTGCCACACATTTGAAA
>DATIQO010000061.1:0-25761 GCA_035470745.1 Sphingomicrobium sp.
GCGAAATAAGGATCGTCGAATGCCCCGAGCGCGATGGCGATCAAGTCGGGGAAGTTTCCGCCGGTGTAATGGACGGTTGAGCCGCAATCGGGGCAGAAACTGTAGATGACAGCTTGTCCGCTGTCGGCGGTCCGGACCCATTCCTTTGACCTGCCCTCGACTTTCACCGCCAGCGCCGGCCAGCGTGCCTGCGTTGCAAAGGCGCTCCCCGAACGCTTCTGGCACGCGAGGCAATGGCAGGCTGAAACGCGGACCGGCTCGCCGGTCGCGCTTGCCCTGAGCTGCCCGCACCGACACGAGGCGATGCGAACGGTCATTTCGCAGCCTTCCTCAACGCCAGCCGAACCAGCGCGTCAAGCGAGGCGCCTGGACCAAGCTCGTCCTCGGCCGCATTGACGGCAGCGCTTGCTTCGGCTGGCTTGAACCCGAGGTTGGCGAGCGCCGAGAGCGCATCCGCAGCAGCAGTGGAACGCGGCGCGAGCGGAGCTCCAACTGCAACCATGCCGAGCTTGCCCTGGAGCTCGTTCGCGATTCGCGCAGCAAGCTTTGGACCCACGCCATTGGCGCGGCCGATCATCGCCTTGTCGCCCTGGCTGACTGCCCGGCTAAGCTCCTCGGGCGAGAGGACGGAGAGGATGGCAAGCGCGAGGCGTCCGCCGACGCCCTGGATGGACGTGAGTGCGCGAAACGCGTCGCGCTCCGCTGGAGAGCCGAAACCAAAGAGGGTCCAGGCATCTTCGCGTACCTGCAGCTCGGTCAGGATAACGACCTCGCCGCCAGCCGGGCCGATCGCGCTTAATGTCCTGCCGCTGAGGTGGACGAGATAGCCGACGCCGCCGACGTCGATCACGGCGCAATCGGCGAGAGTTTCAGCAAGAATGCCCGAGAGGCGCGCGATCATCGGCGTTGAGGCTTAAGGGATACGGCGGCTTGTCGCCAGATGATGCGCGTGGGTGATTGCGACCGCCAGTGCGTCGGCGGCGTCCGGCCCGGCGATTTTCGCGCTAGAGAGCAAGCGGGAGACCATGGCGTGGACCTGCGCCTTCTCAGCGCCGCCCGTGCCGACTACGGCTTTTTTGACGAGCCTCGGCGAATATTCGCCGATCTCGATCCCGGCGCGCGCGACGCTCATCAGGACCACGCCGCGTGCCTGTCCAAGCTTCAATGTCGATTGCGGGTTCTTGTTGACGAAGACTTCCTCGGCCGCAGCCGAATCCGGACGCTGGTCGGCAATCAGCTGTTCGAGTTGGTCGGCAAGGGACGCGAGCCGGTTAGGCAGCGCTGCCGCCGGGTCCGTCTTTATCTGGCCGTTGCCGACGTGCGCAAGGCGATTGCCCTGTGCCTCGATTATACCCCAGCCAGTGGTGCCAAGCCCCGGGTCGAGGCCGAGGATCCGCAAGTCAGGACTCGCGCCGCGGGTTCAGAAAATGCTGGACTGGCGCGGGTTGGACGAGGATCGCGACGGGTAGGGCAAGGAAGACCGGGTTCGAGATAATCATGGCAACTCCTGCCGACTAAGCGAGCTTTTCCAATTCCTCGTCCGAAATCTTCTCATTCCCCCAGACCGTCTGGACGTCGTCATCCTCTTCGAGGGCATCGAGGAGCTTCATCAGTTGCTGCGCATCGTCGCCGCGCACCTCAACTTCGGTCTGCGGCTTCCAGGCGAGCTTGGCGCCTTCGCCTTCGCCGAGCATCGGCTCGAGGCCGCGGGCGACCTCGTGAAGACTCTCGATGGTGGTCCAAATCCGGTGGCCGTCCTCGTCGCTCTCGACGTCGTCGGCTCCGGCTTCGATTGCCGCCTCGAGGACCTTGTCGGAATCGCCGGCGCTTGCCGGATATTCGATCAGGCCGAGCCGCTCAAAGCCATGACTGACGCTGCCGCTCGCGCCGAGATTGCCGCCATTCTTCGAAAAGATCGTGCGAACGTTGGTCGCGGTTCGGTTGCGATTGTCCGACAGGGCCTCGACGATGATCGCAACCCCGCCTGGACCGAAACCCTCGTAGCGGATCTCCTCGTAATTTTCGGCGTCAGAGCCCGACGCCTTGTCGATGGCACGCTGGATATTGTCCTTGGGCATCGACTGGGCGCGGGCCGCGATTATCGCCGCGCGCAGCCGCGCGTTGGCGTCGGGATCAGGAATGCCCATCTTCGCTGCAACCGTGATTTCGCGGCTGAGCTTCGAGAAGAGGGCGGAGCGTTTCTTATCCTGCGCCCCCTTGCGGTACATGATGTTCTTGAATTTGGAATGGCCGGCCATGGCTGTTCCTTACTCCAGCCCCAGCGCCTGGCGATAGGTCTCGAGAATCGCATCCTGCTCCTGGCGCGCATGCGTCTCCATCTTCCGCAGGCGCACGATCATGCGCATGATCTTGGGATCGTAGCCGTTCGCTTTCGCCTCGGCGTAAACGTCCCGCACGTCGTCCGAGATTCCCTTCTTTTCTTCTTCGAGGCGCTCGATGCGCTCAATGAACAGACGCAGCTGATCGGCCGCGACGGTACCCTCCGCCATGCTAAGAATCTCCGCTTTTCGATGTGTGAGGCGCGGCTCTAGCGGGTTGAACGGTCTTATCAAGCGGCTAAGGGCATCAGCGTGACCGAGACTCTCCCGCCCCGCTCGCGCAAGGTGAAGATCCTTGCGACACTTGGCCCCGCGTCAAGCGACCCCAAGACCATCCGTCGGCTTCTGCTCCTTGGGGCGGACGCATTCCGCATCAACATGAGTCACGGCGATCAGAAGCAGAAGGCGAAACTGGTCGAGGCCATTCGCGCACTCGAGAAGGAATTCCATCGCCCTACGACAATTCTGTTCGATCTTCAGGGGCCCAAGCTTCGCGTCGGGCATTTCGAAGGCGGCAGGGCGCTCCTCGAAAAGGGCAAGCGCTTCATCCTGGACAGCGACAAGAAGGCTGGGGATAGCAGCCGGGTCCAGCTGCCCCATCCCGAGCTCTTCCAGTCGGTCAAGCCCGGCACCAAGATCCTCATCGACGATGGCCGCGTCCGGCTGAAGGTCGTTCAAGCCGACGGCGACCAGATCGTTTGCGAAGTGATGGTCGGAGGGCCGGTATCGGACAACAAGGGCGTCAACGTACCCGACGTCGTCGTTCCGATCCCGGCGCTGACGGACAAGGATCGAGACGATCTGCAATTTGCGCTCGACCAGCGCGCCGACTGGATCGCCTTGTCTTTCGTGCAACGACCCGAAGATGTCGCCGAAGCGCGATCGCTGATCGGCGAGCGGGCGGCGCTACTGGCCAAGATCGAGAAGCCCGCCGCGATCGACAGGCTGAACGACATCATTGCCCTCTCGGATGCAGTGATGGTCGCGCGCGGAGACCTTGGCGTCGAGCTTCCCCCCGAGGATGTTCCGCCGCTCCAGAACAAGATCGTCGCCTGCGCCCGCCAGTTCGGCAAACCGGTGGTTGTCGCAACGCAGATGCTCGAATCGATGGTGAATTCACCAACGCCCACTCGCGCCGAAGTCAGCGACGTCGCGACGGCGATCTACGACGGTGCCGACGCGGTCATGCTTTCGGCTGAAAGCGCGACCGGCCAGTATCCGTGCGAAGCCGTGCAGATGATGGACCGGATCGCGAACAGCGTTGAGCGCGATCCCTCCTACCAGGCGCGCATTCATTTCACCCAGACGAGGCTCGAACCCACGACCGCCGACGCGCTTGCCGGTTCGGCGCGGCAGATCGCACACACGGTCTCGGCAACTGCGATGGTCTGCTACACGAGCTCGGGCGCCACGGCGCGCCGAATTGCGCGTGAGCGACCCCCGGTGCCGCTGCTCGCAATGAGTGCTTCGCTGCACACCTCGCGCCGCATGGGGCTCTTGTGGGGCGTCCATGCCGTGCACACCCGCGACGTCTCGAGCTTCGAGGAGATGGTCGAGAAGGGAAAGCGCATGTCGCTGCGTCACCAGATCGCCAAGGGCGGCGACAGGATCGTCCTCATGGCCGGAATTCCGTTCGGTACCGCAGGCTCAACGAACGTTCTCCACGTCGTGCGCCTCATAGGCGACGAACTCGACCGTTATCACGCTAACGCGGGCTCAGGGGGGCAGTAGGGCCGGGATCTCGTCGCCGATTTCCCGGGCGAGGAAGCCGATCGGTCCGATTTTCGCGGCGAGTCGGGCGCCAGCTTCGCCGTGCAGCCATACGGCCCACAATAAAGCGGTAATCGGCTCGGCGCCGCGAGCCAGCAGGCCACCGACAATGCCGGCAAGGGTATCGCCGCTGCCCGAAACGCCAACGCCCGGCGCTCCGCCGCGATAGCTCCAGCAGCGACCGTCGCTGGTGACGATATGGCTGGTGACGCCCTTGACCAGCACGATCGATCGGTAAAGCTCGGCCGCGCGCACGCCGCATCCGACGGGGTCGTCCTCGATTTCACGAGGGCCGCATTCAAGAAGGCTGGCGAGTTCGTCTGCATTGGGCAGGAGGACCGGCGCTGAGGGGCGACCGAGCTCGCGTTGGTGAAGCGGTTCAAGCCGGTGCAGGAAGGCGACGTCGAGGGCGAGCGCAGCCCTGCTCTCGAGCAGGACATCGGCAAGCTGCTTGCACACGTCCGAGCTCTTCACTCCCGGTCCTGCGACCACGGCGTCGACATCATTCGCGAGTTCCTCGAGCCGATCGACCGCGGCTCGCGCAAAGCCGCCGTCGTCCGCCTCGGGGAGCCCGATGACCATCGCTTCAGGCATTGTGACCGCGATCATCATCGCTGCGCTTTGGACCGTCGCGATCTTGAGCTTGCCTGCGCCTGCGCGCATTGCGCCCATTGCCGAGAGGAGCGCGGCTCCTGGCACATCGCGGCTTCCGGCGAGGACGAGTATGCGTCCCTTCGTCTCCTTGTCGCCATCGATGACGGGCGGCAGCGGGTGCTTCTGAAGCTCCTCGAAGTCGAGCGCAGTGCAGCTCATCGCGTCCCCGTGACAGCGTCGGGCGCCGAAGTCTTTGGCGCGCCCTCGGCATCGAGCGGCACTCCGTAGTTCCACAAGCTGAGATCAGGGACGCACGATCCCCTGGCGTCCGGTTCGAACCGATATTCGGCAATGCCGCAGTTCAGCACATCGGCCTGCCTGTCGATCGAAAGGATCGCCGCCTCGTCGAGTTCCTCCAGAATGTAGCGAAAGCACAGAACCACGACCTGGTGGCAGACGATCAGCACCCGCCGGTCGCAATAGTGGAGATTGATCGTGTTGAGCATGGAACGAAGGCGAAGGATGACATCGGCCCAGCTCTCTCCGCCGGGAGGCCGATGATAGAATTTGCCGAGTCGGCGCCGATGCGCAGCTTCTTCGGGAAAGCGCTCGCGAATGCCCAGCGTCGTCAGGCGGTCGAATATGCCAAACTCGCGCTCGCGCAGTCGTTCATCGACGATCGAATGGGTCGGCGCGCCGGCGAGCGCGCCTTCGCGGCAGATGATTGCAGCGGTCTCCTTTGCCCGAACATAGGGCGACGAGAGGATGAGCTCGGGACGGTCGACGCGAGGCAATGCGGCAAACCACCGGCCCGCCGCCTCCGCCTGCTTGCGGCCAAGCTCTGAGAGCGGCACGTCGACGTCGCGCATCTCGATGTCGATCTCGTGCGCGCCGGCCTCGTCGGCGGCGTCGCGCGCGATGTTTCCCTGGCTTTGGCCATGCCGGACAAGCCAAAGCCGTTCCGGCCAGTTCTGCCGCATCAGCGCCAATCCTCCTTCGCGCTCAAAGCACGAGGCGCAGGATTGTGCCGGTGAAACCCTCGCTTATTCGGCAGCCACTGCCGTCGCGCCAGGCTCGCTCGCCTGCTTTCGTCGGTCGTCGATGCGCCTGAACGTCGCGAGCGCCTGACCGACGATCTGGTCCATATTGTAATAGCGGTAGGTGGCGAGGCGGCCGACGAAGGTAACGCCCTCGGTAGCATCGGCGAGTGCCTCGTAGCGCTTGAACAGCAACTGGTTCTCCGGGCGCGGGATCGGATAATAAGGATCGCCCTCGGCAGAGGGATATTCGTAGGTGATCGTTGTCACCGGCGCATCTTGTCCGGTCAGATGCTTGTACTCGCTGATACGCGTGTAGGGCACGTCTGGATCAGGGTAGTTCACGACCGCAACCGGTTGGTGCCACTCTTCCTCGATCGTACGGTGGTCGAACTTGAGGCTCCGATAGGGCAGCTTGCCGAAACGGAAGTCGAAATATTCGTCGATCGGCCCGGTGTAGATGACATGGTCCGCGATCTCGGACGCCTTCTCCTTGAAGTCGCGAAAGTCGGTGCCGAGCCGCCGTTCGATCAACGGATTGTCGAGCATCTTCTCGAACATGGCCGTGTAACCTTCGGACGGCATCGCCTGGTAGGTATCGCCGAAATAGCGGTCGTCGGTGTTCGTTCGCGTCGGAATCCGGCTGGTGACCTGCTTGTCGAGCTGCGATGGATCAAGGCCCCATTGCTTGCGCGTGTAACCCTGGAAGAAGAGCTCGTAGAGCTCGCGCCCGACAGCGTTGATGACGACATCCTCCGACGTCTTGATCTCCTCGACCGGCTCTGCGCGCGAGGCGAGATAGTCGGCCGCTTCCTCGTCGGTCTTGAGATCAAGCGAAAAGAGTTCGTTCAGCGTCGTTCGATTGATCGGGATCGGCACGAGCTTGTCGCGAACGAGCGCCTGGACGCGATGTTCGTATGGCCGCCAGCTCGTGAACTGCGAGAGATATTCGAAGACCTGCTCGCTGTTCGTGTGAAAGATGTGAGGTCCGTATTTATGGTAGAGGATCCCGGCTTCGTTCGGCTCGTCATAGGCATTGCCGCCGATATGCGGCCGGCGATCGATCAACAGGATCCTCGCGCCGTGCTGCGATGCAAGGCGCTCGGCAAGAACGGAGCCGGCAAAACCGGCTCCAACGATCAAATAATCGTAGCGAGCGCCGTTCGCAGGCTTGGGCGGCCCGCTCATTCGGCGGCTACCAACAGCGCAGGCGATGATGCCCCGGTGCGGGTCCCGAGGACGTCAGCGACGAGCCCGGCCATCCGTGCCTGGGTCGTGTCCCAGCTCGAGGCGGAGAGGATGAGGTCGGCCTCCGCGAGCCAGCCGCCTTCGGGATGGTGCGAAAGCTCGAGAGCCTCGTCGCAGGCGGCAACGAACTCTTCGGGCGTCGACGCGATCTTCACGCCCTCGAGCCCTCCGTAATGCCGGACAACGTCCCTGATCGGGGTTGAGACGACGGGTTTGCCGCCAGCGAGATATTCCGGAGTTTTCGTCGGCGAGATGAACTCGGTCGATTCGTTCATTGCGAACGGCATCAATGCAACGTCCCAGCCCGACAGATAGGACGGGAGCTGGTCGTAGGTCTTGCCGCCAAGATAATGGATGTTCGGCCGCTTCGGAAGCTCGTCTTCGCTGATCTTGACGATCGGCCCGACCATGACGAACGACCAATCCGGGCGCATTTCGGCGACCTTTGCCAGGAGCTCGGTGTCGAAGCGCTCGTCGATGACGCCGTAAAAACCAAGACGCGGCTTCGGCAGGTCCTCCTGGTCAGCCGGATCGAACTGGCGCGCGCGCGCCTTGCAGAAGTGCGCGCGGTCGACCGATGATGGGAAACAATGGACGTTGGCGTGGCGGTCTTTCTTCGCCTCGTAGAGGCTTGATCCACCGGTAAAGAGGATGTCCGCGCGCTCGATGAGCTCCTGTTCGAGATCGAGGAGCCGCGTCGGCGCGAATTTGAACTTCGAAAGTTCGTCCATGGCGTCGAACACCGTGACGTCCGCATCGACGTGCTTGGAGAAGGGAAGCATCATCGGCGTATAATACCAGGCGACGAGCGGGCCCTTGAGCGATGCGAGATGGGCATCGAGCAGTCGCTTGAGGGTCGCCTCGCGCGCGTCTTCGGGCATGCCTTGCGGAAGATGCGGAACGATGATGCGGACGTTTTTCGCGTCCTCGGCTTCGCGAACCTGGAGATATGCCGTTTCCTTGGCGGCAATGTCGACCGGTTCTTCCCAGTAAATGACGTTCATCTCGCGCGCGAAGCGGCTCATCAGATGCTGAGGCCGCTGGAATACGAAATTCCACCGCAAGTGCGAAAAGCAGATCAAAGTTGTGGGCTCTGGGTACGGCGCCGAGGGCTCGGCTTCCAACTCCACTGGCACCCCGACGCGAGTCAGCATTGTTCGTTTGACCTCCATAGCTTGTTGGTTTGCCCTTGCATGCTGAACGGGTGGTCTGGCTTTGCGGTTCCGTAACCTGGGTTAGCGTTAGCGCTAAAAGGGCGCTATTGTGCAGCGCACCATCGCCCGGTTGTTATGGGCGCGCGCCAAGCCGTTGTGAATCCGCAATGTTACGGACCGGAAACCATCCGCCCGGTTGACCATCGCCGAGGTAGCGTGAAAGGAGCGGCGAACGAGGAGAGAGGCGCTTGGCGACGACGATTGAGGAACTCGAGGAACGGCGCGAGCTCGCGCGCCTGGGGGGCGGCGCTAAGCGCGTCGAGGCACAGCATTCGAAAGGCAGACTGACCGCGCGCGAGCGCCTGTCGGTCCTGCTCGATCCCGGCAGCTTTGAAGAATATGACATGTTCGTCGAGCACAATTGCTCCGACTTCGGCATGGAGAGCCAAAAGATCCCGGGCGACGGAGTGGTGACCGGGTCCGGTACGATCAACGGGCGTCTCGTCTATGTATTCGCCCAGGATTTCACCGTCTTTGGCGGTTCCCTGTCGGAGCGCCACGCGCAGAAGATCTGCAAGGTCATGGACATGGCGATGAAGGTCGGAGCCCCGCTCATCGGCCTCAACGACAGCGGCGGGGCGCGAATCCAGGAGGGCGTCGCCTCGCTTGCGGGATATGCCGAGGTGTTCCAGCGCAACGTGCTGGCAAGCGGCGTCATCCCCCAGATCAGCCTGATCATGGGCCCATGCGCGGGGGGCGCCGTCTACTCGCCTGCGATGACCGACTTCATCTTCATGGTGAAGGACAGCTCTTACATGTTCGTCACCGGGCCCGACGTCGTCAAAACAGTGACGAATGAGGTCGTGACGCAAGAAGAACTTGGCGGTGCCGTCACGCACACGACCAAATCAGGTGTCGCGGACGTCGCGTTCGAGAATGACATCGATGCCTTGCTGGCGACGCGCGAATTCTTTGACTTCCTGCCACTTTCTAACCGCCACGACCTTCCCGAGCGGCCGTGCGAAGACCCGATCGACCGAATTGACGAGAGCCTCGACACTCTTGTCCCGCCGAGCGCCACGACCCCCTATGATATGCACGAGTTGATCCGAAAGGTCGCTGACGAAGGCGACTTCTTCGAGCTTCAACCCGGGCATGCCGCGAACATCATCGTCGGCTTCTGCCGGATCGAGGGACGCACCGTCGGCATCGTCGCCAACCAGCCGATGGTGCTCGCTGGCGTCCTCGACATCAATTCGTCGAAGAAGGCGGCGCGGTTCGTTCGCTTCTGCGACGCCTTCGACATTCCGATCCTGACCTTTGTCGATGTGCCCGGCTTCCTTCCCGGCGTTGGCCAGGAGCATCACGGCATTATCAAGCATGGCGCAAAGCTGCTCTTCGCTTACGCCGAGGCCACGGTGCCGAAAATCACCGTCATCACGCGCAAAGCCTATGGCGGCGCCTATGACGTCATGGCCTCAAAGCACCTGCGCGGCGATCTCAACTATGCGTGGCCCACCGCCGAAATCGCGGTCATGGGTGCAAAGGGCGCAGTCGAGATCATCTTCCGCAAGGATATTGGCGACCCTGCCAAGATCGCCGAACGCACGCGCGAATATGAAGAGCGGTTCGCCAATCCCTTCGTGGCCGCGAGCAAGGGCTTCATCGACGAGGTGATCATGCCGCATTCCACGCGGCGCCGGGTGGCGATCGGACTTCGCAAGCTCAGGAACAAGCAGCTCGAGAATCCCTGGAAGAAGCACGACAATATCCCGCTATGAACGGCAAGGACGCTGTCTTCCCGACTAGCTGACAATATCAGGCGCCCGCCATGGCCTTCGATCGGTTGGCGGCCTTCCGCGAGGGAGTTGGAAATGAGCAGCTACACCGCGACGATCCGGTGGACCCGCAAGGACGAGGACGATTTCGCCAAGGGTCGGTACAGCCGCGCGCACATATGGGAATTCGACGGCGGCGCCGTCGTTGCGGCAAGCCCGAGCCCGCATATCGTGCCGCAGCCCTGGAGCGACCTTAAAGCCGTCGACCCGGAGGAGGCGTTCGTTGCATCGCTCGCCTCTTGTCACATGCTGTTCTTCGTCGACTTTGCGCGGCGTTCCGGCTTCATCGTCAATGAATATGTCGATGAAGCCGAAGGCGTGCTCGAGAAACGCGCCGACGGAAAAATGACCATGACCCGGGTGACGCTTCGCCCGCGGATCGCCTGGGGCAGCGGCATGCCGAGCGACGACGAAATCGCCGAACTCCACCACCGCGCGCACGAAGCCTGCTTCATTGCAAATAGTGTCACGAGCGATGTAACTATCGAGCGCTAACGAATCGGGCCGCCTTGAGGGGCGAAAGGAGGCCGGAATGAAGCGCTTATTGTTCGCACTTGTCTTGCTTTCCAGCAGTGCCGCGGCGGTCGACAAGCAGGCCGCGGCCGCATTTCGTGCTGCCTTCGGCAAGGAAGGCAGCGTCCTTCTCAAGAAGCAGGGCGAGCTCAAGGAAAATATCAGATACACGCCTGGCGAGGTGGTACAGGCGCCGTTCGGGCCGGTGCTGCTCAGTCCGGGCGAAGTACAGGATGCCTCGCACGTCAATGCCGGCAAGCTCGCCATTTTCTACCTCAAGCAATCCGACAAGGGATTTGCCGTCGCCAAGCGCTTCGTTCCCGCAACGCAGACGGGCTCCTTTGGAAAGATCGTCGACTGGAGCGTCAATAGTAGCTTTGGGAAGCTCCCCATCGTCACCGTCAATGGCGCCGGCAATTGGCAGGGCTATGCCTGCAGCACGGCGACTCTCGTCGAGCTCGCCGAGGATGGTCCAAAGCAGCTAGCCACCATCCCGATGACCTACGACAATTCGGGCGCGGTCCAGGGCAAGAGCGCGCTGCAGGTCAGCGGCCGCATCGACAACATCCAGCCGGGCAAGTCGTTCGACGTGGTCTATTTCGGCTCGAAGGATTTCACCGAACACTATGTCCGCAAAGGCGATTCCTACGTGCTTGCTTCGGGCGGACAGAGCCGGCTTCAGCGGTGCTGATCAGGCCCTGACTTCCCCGCCTTGACGCCGGGGGAAGCTTTCCTAGTGACGAGCGCGAAAGAATGTAGGTCGCGGCGCAATGCGCCGCGACGGTTAAAGGACCTGCAGATGAAACTTGGCCGTTTGAACCATGTCGGCATCGCCACGCCATCGATTGAGCAGAGCCTCGAGCTTTACCGCGTCATGTTCGGCGCCAAGCCCCACAAAGATCCGTTCGATCTGCCCGCGCAGGGTGTTCGCGTCTGCTTCGTCGACACGCCCAACAGCCAAATCGAGTTGATCGAGCCGCTCGGCGAGAATTCGCCGATCGTGAAATTCCTCGAAAAGAGCCCAGCCGGCGGGCAGCACCATCTCTGCTACGAAGCCCCGGACATCGAGGAAGCGCGCGCCTGGTTCGAGGGCAAGGGCGCTCGCATTCTTGGACCAACGCGCACCGGCGCTCACGGAACTCCAGTGTTCTTCGTCCACCCCAAGGACATGGGGGGCGTGCTCACCGAGATCATGGAAACGCCCAAAGGCGCTCACTGATTGGATTTGAGAGGGGAGAGCGCTAAGCCCCGGCCCGTGACAGACAAGCCGACAAGAACCGACTGGGAAAAGCTCTCCGCAAAGGAATCGCGCGGGAAAGATCTTTGCCGCGAAACCGTCGAAGGCATCCGCCTTCAAACCGTCTACGGGCCCGACGACGCCGCCTCGCTCGACAGCGGTTTCCCAGGCCTGCCTCCCTACACTCGCGGTCCCTATGCGACGATGTACGCCGGGCGGCCGTGGACCATTCGCCAATATGCGGGCTTCTCAACCGCCGAGGAGTCGAATGCCTTCTACCGGCGTAACCTCGCGGCGGGGCAGAAGGGGCTGTCGGTTGCCTTCGACCTTGCCACCCACCGCGGCTACGACAGCGACAATCCAAGGGTCGCGGGCGACGTCGGCATGGCAGGGGTCGCGATCGACAGCGTCGAAGACATGAAATTGCTCTTCGACGGGATTCCGCTCGATGAAATGTCGGTGAGCATGACGATGAATGGCGCGGTGCTCCCGGTCATGGCCTTCTTCATCGTCGCGGGCGAGGAGCAGGGAGTACCGCATGAAAAGCTCACCGGGACGATCCAGAACGACATTCTGAAGGAGTTCGCGGTCCGCAATACCTACATCTATCCGCCCGAACCAAGCATGCGGATCGTCTCGGACGTGATCGCTTTTTGCGCGCGCGAGATGCCGAAGTTCAACTCGATCTCGATCAGCGGCTATCACATGCACGAGGCTGGAGCGACGGCGGTCCAGGAACTCGCCTACACGCTCGCCGACGGTATGGAATATGTGCGCGCGGCAATGGCGCAGGGGCTGGAGATCGACGCGTTCGCCGGGCGCCTCAGTTTCTTCTGGGGCATTGGCATGAACCTGTTCATGGAGGTGGCGAAGCTTCGCGCCGCGCGTACCTTGTGGCACCGGATCATGACCGATCTCGGCGCAAGAAAGGACGAGTCCAAGCGCCTTCGCACGCACTGCCAAACGAGCGGGGTCAGCCTCACCGAGCAGGACCCCTATAACAATGTCATCCGCACGACGATCGAGGCGCTCGCAGCGGTGCTCGGCGGCACCCAGTCGCTGCACACCAACAGCTTCGATGAGGCAATTGCCCTGCCGACCGACTTTTCGGCGCGCATCGCGCGCAATACGCAGCTGATCCTCGCCGAGGAAAGCGGCGTCACCGCCGTCGCCGATCCACTCGGCGGAAGCTGGTATGTCGAGAAACTGACCCGCGAGCTCGAGGACCGCGCCTGGGAACTCATCCAGGAAGTCGAGGCGCACGGCGGAATGACCAAGGCCGTTGCCGAAGGTCTGCCCAAGCATCGCATCGAGGAAGCCGCCGCGGCGCGCGCCGCCAAGGTCGACACGGGCGAGACCGTGATTGTCGGAGTGAATCGTTACCGGCTCGAGAATGAAGCTGCAGTCGACATTCTCGAAGTCGACAATGCCAAGGTGCGAGCGCAGCAGATCGGGCGGATCGAGAAGATGCGCGCCTCGCGCAACGAGGCAAGGGTGCGTGCCGCGCTCGACGCGCTGGAGGAGGGGGCGAGAGGCAATGCAAACCTGCTCGCGCTCAGCATCGACGCAGCGCGAGCGCGTGCGACCCTTGGCGAAATCTCGGACGCTCTCGAGCGGGCCTTCGGGCGCTACGGCACCAAGCCCGAGCCCGTTCGCGGCATCTACGGCAGCGCCCGAAGGGACGGCCGCTGGAAACTCGCCGAGGAGGGCACGCGTTCAGTTGCCGAGCGGCTCGGCCGCAAGCCGCGCATCATGGTCGCCAAGATGGGCCAGGACGGCCACGACCGCGGCGCCAACCTTGTCTCGAGCGCCTTCACCGATCTTGGGTTCGACGTCATTCCAGGGCCGCTTTTCCAAACGCCGCGGGAAACGGCGGCAATGGCGGTCGAAAACGACGTCGACGTGGTCGGCGCAAGCTCGCTCGCCGCGGGCCATCGAACGCTCATTCCCGAAATGATCGAAGCGCTCAAGGAACTCGGCCGCGCCGACATAAAGGTTGTCGCGGGAGGGGTCATTCCAGCGCAGGACTATGCGATGCTTCGCGCTGCCGGCGTGCAGGCAATCTTTGGCCCGGGCACCAATCTTGCAGATGCGGCCGATGAAGTGCTGCGCCTGCTCGGGCACAATCGCCCGCCGCTCGACGAGGCGGCGGAGTGAGCTTGGGCGCAGGCCGCGTTGCCTGTCTTGCTCCTGCTTTTCCAACAAGGCTGCGCTTGAGGCCGCGATCCTGCCGTTCGCGTTTCGTGATTGCATGTGTCGGCGGATGGGCCGCAGCTTGATGGAGCAGCACGTCGCTTCGATCGGGTCACGATCTGAGCTGCTGCTTGTGGCGGTGCGCTGGATTTTCTACCGCCCGGGAATGAAAGACGGCGAGCTTTGATGTTCAAGAAAATCCTCATTGCCAATCGCGGCGAGATCGCGTGCCGCGTAATCCGGACGGCGCGGCGCATGGGCATCAAGACGGTCGCCGTCTATTCCGATGCCGACGCGCGCGCACCGCACGTGAAGATGGCCGACGAAAGCGTCAGGCTGGGACCGCCGCCGGCAAGCGAATCCTATCTCAACGCCGAACTCATCATCGCTGCATGCAGGGAGACCGGCGCCGAGGCCGTGCATCCGGGCTATGGTTTTCTGTCCGAGCGCGAGAGCTTTGCGCGCGCGCTCGATGAGGCCGGGATTACCTTCATCGGGCCGCCGCCCAACGCAATTGCGGCGATGGGGGACAAGATCGAATCCAAGAAGCTCGCCAAGGAAGCCGGCGTAAACGTTGTGCCCGGCTATCTCGGCGACATCGCCACCACCGAGGAAGCGGTGAAGATCGCCGCTGACATCGGCTTTCCGGTCATGATGAAGGCATCGGCCGGTGGCGGCGGGAAGGGCATGCGGCTCGCCTGGTCGGAGAAGGATGTCCGCGAGGGCTTTGAAAGCGTGAAGCGCGAAGGCTTGTCGAGCTTCGGCGATGACCGCGTCTTTATCGAGAAATTCATCGAGGCGCCGCGGCACATCGAAATCCAGGTCCTCGGCGATAAGCACGGCAACATTCTCTATCTCAACGAGCGCGAATGCTCGATCCAGCGCCGTAACCAGAAAGTGGTGGAAGAAGCGCCTTCGCCCTTCGTTTCCGCCGAGATGCGCAAGGCGATGGGCGAGCAGGCCGTCGCGCTCGCGCGGGCGGTCGGCTATTATTCGGCAGGTACCGTCGAGCTGATCGTCAATGGCGCGGACCCGACGGGCAAGAGCTTCTACTTCCTCGAGATGAATACTCGGCTCCAGGTCGAGCATCCGGTCACCGAGGAAATCACGGGGCTCGATCTGGTCGAGCAGATGATCCGGGTCGCCGCCGGCGAGAAGCTGCCTTTCTTGCAGGACGATATCGCAATCAACGGCTGGTCGATCGAAACCCGGGTCTATGCGGAGGACCCGTATCGCCATTTCCTGCCGAGCACGGGACGGCTCATCCGCTACCGGCCGCCAACTGAAGTTCGCGAGGAAGAGCGGATCGTCCGTGTCGACGATGGCGTTGCCGATGGCGGCGAGGTCAGCATGTTCTACGATCCGATGATCGCAAAGCTCGTCACCTGGGCAGCGACGCGCGAAGAAGCGATCGACGCGCAAGTCGATGCGCTCGACCAGTTCATCGTCGACGGCATCAGCGACAATGTCGATTTCCTGTCGGCCCTGATGCAGCATCCGCGCTTTCGCGCCGGGAAGCTCGCGACCGATTTCATTGCCAAGGAATATCCCGACGGCTTCCAGGGCGCTCCTTGCGACGAACAGCTGGTGGAGGATTTGGTCGCGATCGCAGCGATGATCTCGGTGACGATGGACGAGCGCGCGGCCGAGATCAGCGACCAGCTCGGCGAGCGGCCCCCGCTGTCGTGCGAGCGCATCGTTCGCCTGGATGGGGGCGCCTCACATCGAGTGCGCATCAAGCCTTACAAGGGTGGAACGCTGGTCGTCTCCGATGCTGGCGGCCTCGTCGACATCGTCGGGCGCTGGACGCCCGGCCAGCGGCTTCTCACCGTGCTTGTCGATGGCCGCAAGCGCATCGTTCAGGTGCGCCGCGCTGGACGCAGCTGGGAGCTTCAGACAAGGGGCGCCAGCCACAAGGCGCAGGTCCTCGACCCCCACGTCGCCGAGCTTTCCAGGCACATGATCGACAAGCCGCCGCCCGACCTTTCGCGGCTCCTGCTCGCCCCCATGCCCGGCTTGCTGACCCGCCTTGACGTTGCCGTCGGCGACAAGGTCGAGCCCGGCCAACCGGTCGCCGTGATGGAAGCGATGAAGATGGAAAACATCTTGCGCGCGCCAAAGGCCGCGACCGTCAAGGCGACGGCAGCAAAGGCTGGTGACAGCCTTGCGGTCGACCAGGTCATCGTCGAGTTCGAGTGACGCCGCGGCGTTCATCGAAGAAACAGGCGCATTGTCCACAAGCGTTTGCCAGCCGCTGCGCGGCCGTTAAAAACCGCCTTGTTCGAACTGTAATTTAGTCGGAGATTTCAAGCTGATGCGTCATCTCAGCAAGCTCGCCCTGCTCGCCGCCGCGACATTCCTGACGCAGCCTTTGCTCGCCGCTCCGGCAGCGCCGGCCGCCGCTGGAATCGGCGCGTCCGTCCCGATGCGGAGCCTCGTTAGCGAGGTCTCGATCCCACACACGATCTTCAGGCTTGCAAATGGTCTCACCGTGATCGTGCACGAGGACCACAAGGCGCCCGTCGCGGCAGTGTCGGTCTGGTATAATGTCGGATCGAAGGACGAACCCAAGGGCGAGACCGGCTTTGCGCATCTCTACGAGCACCTGATGTTCAACGGCAGCGAAGACCTGCCGGGCGACTATTTCACCTACCTGCAGCAGATCGGCGCGACCGACTATAACGGCACGACCTATTTCGATCGCACGAACTATTTCGAAACGGTTCCGACCGGCGCGCTGGAGCGCGCGCTGTTCATGGAAAGCGACCGGATGGGGCACCTGCTCGGCGCCGTGACGCAGGGCGTCCTCGATAACCAGCGCAGCGTCGTCCAGAACGAAAAGCGGCAAGACGACAGCCGGCCTGGCGGCCTCATCCAATACGCGCTGTTTGAGAACCTCTTTCCCGCGGGCCACCCCTATCACCACACGGTGATCGGCTCGATGAGCGATCTCGACGCTGCCAGCCTGCAAGAGGTCAAGCAGTGGTTCCGCGACAAATATGGGCCGAACAACGCGGTCCTGGTCGTTGCCGGCGACGTGACGGCGGCGAAGGTCAGGCCGCTGGTCGAGAAATATTTTGGCCCGATAGCCTCAGGTCCAGTCAATCACCCTGCCTTGGCTGCGGTGCCGACGCTCGCCCGACCCAAGTCGATCGACATGAAGGACCATGTCGCGACCACGATCATCCAGCGCTATTGGGCGGTTCCGGGACTTCTCGACAAGGAACTCACCGCGCTCGACATCGGCGGGTCGGTCCTCGGCGGGCTTGCAAGTTCGCGCCTCGACAAGATCCTGGTGCGCGACGAGAAGCTCGCAGTCAGCGTCAGCGCGGGTCTCAACCCGCTCCAACGCGTCGGCATCTTCTCCGTCAGCGCCAATGTGAAGCCGGGGGTAGATCCCGCTCTCGTGTCGAAGCGGCTCGACGAGATCATGGCTGACTATATCGCCAAGGGGCCGACCACGGACGAAGTCCAGCGCGCGGTCATGAGCGAGGTTTCGGGGCGCATTCGCGGGCTTGAACAGGTCGGCGGATTTGGCGGCAAGGCCGTGTCGCTCGCAGAGGGACAGACTTATGCGCACGACAGCAACTTCTACAAGAAGACGCTTGCAGCTTATGCTTCGATCACGCCCGCTGCCGTTCGCACGGCAATGCAGAAGTGGCTGAGGCGCCCTGCGCTGACGATCACTCTCTCTCCTGGCGAGCGTCCGGCCTACGAGGAAGCGAAGGCCGTCAAGCCGGCCAAGACGACGGGCGACAAGAGTGACGGCGCGGTGAAGGGCAATCGCCCCGTTCCGCCAGTCGGCAAGCTCGCGGCGCTCGACTTTCCAACCATCGTGCACACGAAGCTTTCGAACGGCATCCCGGTCGATTTTGTGCAGCGCAAGTCGGTTCCGGTGACCCAGGTCGCAATGGCATTCGATGCCGGCTCGGCGGCCGACAGCCCGCAGGCTCACGGCCTCGCCTCGATGACGATGGACCTGCTCGACGAGGGTACGTCGAACCTCAGCTCGCAACAATTTGCGGAGGCCGAGGAGCGGCTGGGTGCCGACGTCAGCGCGGGTAACGGCGCCGACCGATCCTACGTGTCGCTGAACGCGCTCTCGCCGAACCTTGCGCCGTCGCTCGATCTGCTTTCGAAGACCGTGCGGGATGCGGCATTCCGTTCCAGCGATATCGATCGCATTCGTGCGCAGATGCTGACTGGCATCGCCCAGCTGCAGAAGGACCCGACGCGGGTCGCGCGGCGCCTCCTTCCGACAATCCTTTATGGATCCGAACATCCCTATGGAGGGCCAGCCGGCGGCGATCCTGCGGCGATCGCCAAATTCTCGCGCGATGACCTGATCGCCTTCCAGCAGCGATGGCTGCGGCCCGATGATGTCAAATTCTATGTCGTCTCGGATCGGCCGCTATCGGAGATCCAGCCGCTCCTCGAAGCCCGCTTCGGCCAGTGGACGGCGCCGTCAGCTGCAAGGGGCGAGAAGAAGTTCACCGCGCTCCCGCCCCGGCCGACTTCGCCCAAGATCCTGCTGGTCAATCGCCCGGGCGCGCCGCAGTCGAGCATTGTTGGCGGCCAGGTCACTCCCATTGATCCCCATTCCGACGTGATCCCGTTCGATACCGCCAACCAGGTTCTGGGCGGCACTTTCCTGTCGCGCCTCAACATGGATCTGCGCGAAGAGAAGGGTTGGAGCTACGGCGTCAGCGGCGACGAGGACGTGATGCTGCACGCCGTCCCCTACGTCATTTCGGCGCCCGTCCAGGCCGATCGCACCGGCGATGCCCTGGTCGAGCTCAACAAGCAGCTGACGGATTTCCTCACGACCAAGGGCGTCACCCAGGAGGAGCTCGAACGCACGGTCGAAAACGACATCAACCAATTGCCTGGCGAATTCGAGACTTCGGGCGCAGTGCTTGGCGCGATGATGAACATCGACATGTTGGGGCGGCCGGACAATTATTACGAGACGCTTGCTCCCGAATATCGTGCCCAGACGACGGCTACGCTCGATCGGGCCGCACGCTCGGCGCTCGATCCCAAGGGGTTCACCTGGATCGTGGTCGGCGATGCCGCAAAGGTGCGGCCACAGCTCGAGAAGCTCGGAATCCCGATCGAGGTTGTCGAAGCGCCTTAAAGCACGCGCGTCGTGTGCCCCATCTTGCGGCCTGGGCGGGCTTCGCCCTTGCCGTAGATGTGGACGTGCAGTCCCGGCTCGGCGACGAGCGCGGGCCACTGGCCGACCTCGTCGCCGATCAGGTTGTTCATGACGGCGCCTCGTCCGACGAGATCGGTCAGGCCAGGGGGAAGGTCGCAGATGGCGCGGATGTGCTGCTCGAACTGCGAGGTGACCGCGCCCTCGATGGTCCAGTGGCCGCTGTTGTGCACGCGCGGCGCGATTTCGTTCACGACCGGCCCGTCGCGGCCGGCGAAGAATTCGACCGTAAGCACGCCGACATGGCCGAGCGCCTCGGCAATGCCAATTGCGGCCTCGCGTGCTTGCGCGACCTGCACCGCGACGGCTTCGCTTGACGGGACCTTCGAGCGACGAAGGATGCCCAGCCCGTGTTCGTTCTCGGCCGAGTCCCAGAACACGTGCCTGCCGTCGGCCCAACGCGCGACGATCACCGAAAATTCGGCAAGGAAATCGATTCCCGCCTCCGCGACCGCGGGTTCCTCTCCGATTGCGCGCCACGCTTCCTCGAGCTCGCCTGGCGAACGGATCCAGGCCTGGCCCTTGCCGTCGTAGCCGTAACGCCGCGTCTTGAGCACCATTGGCAGACCGATCTCGGCCATTGCGGTTCGAACGTCGCTGAGGCTCGAGACCGCCTGCCATGGCGCAACGCGCGCTCCGCATTCCTCGATGAACGATTTCTCGTGAGCGCGGTCCTGCGCGATGGCGAGCGAACGTGCCGAGGGCCGAAGCTTGTCGCCGAGCGCCTCGAGCGGGGCTACGGCAAGATTCTCGAACTCGTAGGTCGCGACGTCGATGTTGCGCGCAAATTCGAGCAGCGCATCTCGATCATCGTAGTCGGCTCGCGTGAAATTGGCCGAGACCTGCGCTGCCGGCGCATGCTCGCTGGGGTCGAATATGTGGCACTTGTAGCCAAGCTGGGCCGCGGCAACGCTCAGCATCCGGCCAAGTTGGCCGCCGCCGACGATTCCGATGGTGCTTCCGGGAGGGATCGTCATTCCGGGACTTCAGCGACCGATCCCGTCTGCCTGTCGCGCCAGGCTTCGAGCCTAAGTGCCAGCGCCTCATCCGCGCTGGCGAGCATGGCGGCTGCAAGGAGCGCTGCATTCACCGCTCCCGCCTTGCCGATTGCAAGTGTTCCAACCGGCACGCCGGCAGGCATCTGGACGATCGAGAGCAGGCTATCCATCCCCTTGAGCGCCTTGCTTTCGATGGGCACTCCAAGAACCGGCAACAAGGTCATGGAGGCCGTCATTCCAGGCAGATGCGCCGCCCCGCCGGCGCCTGCGATGACCACCTTCAGTCCACGTTCCTTTGCCGAGCTTGCATAGTCGTAAAGCCGCTTGGGCGTGCGGTGAGCCGATACGATCCTCGTTTCGTGCGGGACGCCGAGCTGATCGAGCGTGTCAGCGGCATGGCGCATCGTCTCCCAATCGGAGCTCGATCCCATGATGATACCGACAAGCGGCTCAGCCATTGTCCCGCCTTGAACCAAGTGGAATGAGCCGGCTCGTTTAGGGGTCCGATTCGCGCTAGGCAATCGTCGCTTGGCCGCGCCGGTTGGTGGCCTTGTGTTGGCTTCGCCAAGATCCTGCATTTTCAAGGCCTTGGAATCGCGCTATGACATCCGCCGCAGACAGGAGCAGAGGCTCGGGGGCAATGTCTGATCAGGTTACCGACGTCACTGACGTCGAACAGCTAGTTGCGGAAATCAGCGTGCTGCGCGGCAGGGTCGCTCAGCTGCAGGAACGCGTCGAACAGCTCGACATGCTCGCCCACGAGGACAGCCTCGTCGAGTTGCCGAACCGTCGCGGGCTGATGCGGGCGCTCGAGCGCGTCATCGACCGCGTCGGGCGCTATAAGGAAAAGGCGTCTCTCCTGTTCGTCGACCTTGATGGGCTCAAGCTCATCAACGACACGTTCGGTCACCAGGCCGGAGACAAGGCACTGATCCAGGTGGCGCGGTTGCTTGTCGGCGGCGTTCGCAAGAGCGATGTCGTTGCGCGGATTGGCGGCGACGAGTTTGCGATCCTTCTTGGCCATTCGGACGAGGAATCGGCGCGCGAGACGGCGAGCCGTCTCATTGACCTTATCGCCGGGTCCGACTTCACTCATGACGGGCAGGCGCTGCCGCTCAGCGTTGCGATCGGCGCGGCGGTCATCAATGCCGAAGACACTGCCGATGCGGCGCTCGCAAGGGCCGACCGCGAAATGTACAGGATCAAGGCCGCGGCCTAGGCCGCGTCTTCCAGATAGTAGCGGCGCTTGACCGAAAGATCGTCCGCAAGTTCGTAGACGATCGGCTTTCCCGTCGGGATTTCGAGGCCCGTGATTTCCTCGTCGCTGATGTGCGACAGATATTTGATGATGCCGCGCAGGCTGTTGCCATGGGCCGACACCAGCACGCGCTTGCCCGAGGCGAGCGCTGGTGCGATCTCCGCCTCATAATATGGAACTGCGCGCGCGATCGTATCCTTGAGGCTCTCGGTGCGCGGCACATCGACATTCGCGTAGCGGCGGTCGTGGCTGACGTCATAGGGGCTGTCGGCCGGGAGCGGCGGCGGTGCGATGTCGTAGGACCTGCGCCAGATCTTGACCTGCTCTGCCCCGACCTTGTCGATCATCTCCTGCTTGTTGAGCCCGGTCAGGCCGCCGTAATGACGCTCGTTCAGGCGCCAGTCCTTCGTGACCGGGAGCCACAGCCTGTCCATCTCGTGCAGAACGAGATGAAGCGTGCGGATCGCGCGCGTCAGTACGCTCGTGAAGCAGCAGTCGAAGTCGAGGCTCTTGCTCGACAGCAGCCGGCCAGCCGACCGGGCCTCGGCAACGCCGGCATCCGAAAGGTCGACGTCCCACCAGCCGGTGAAGCGGTTCTCCAGATTCCACTGCGACTGCCCGTGCCGCAGCAGCACGAGCATCGGCATCAGGCGTCCACCTTCTCGAGCTTGGCTGACCCTCGCTCGGCGGCGGCCCGCTTGAGTGCGGGAAGGATCGCGTGCAGCGCATCGAGGCATGAATAAGCGAGGTGCTTCGAGCGCTGCGGCGACCAGCCGTAGACCTCGTCGGCGAGCTTGAAATTGTCCTTGAACGGCATCTCGAGCGTCATCGACACGCAGCCGTAACGCTCGGCGAGCTGGGTCGTCGACATGCTCATGTTCGCTTCGCCCGGCGAGGGGATCTCATAACCCTGCTCGCGCTGGAAGTCGGGCGAGATACGCTCAAGCGTTTCGCTGAATAGCTCGAAGAGCTTCTGCTGGCGCTCCGTGATTGACGGAATGCCCTCGAAGCCGGCGAGGAAGTTCGCAGGTATCGCCTCGTCGCCATGGACGTCCATCGCGAAGTCGACACCGGTCTCGTCCATCGCGTTGCGAACGCAAAGCACTTCCGGGCTCTTTTCCGCAGACGGCGCGTGCCACTCGCGGTTGAGATTGGTTCCAACCGCATTGGTTCTAAGATGTCCGCGCCTTGAACCATCTGGGTTCATATTGGGAACCACTCTGAAGGTGCATTCGCGGCGCAGCACGCGCGCGACCGGGTCGTCCTCGTCGGTCAGTTTCTCGAGTGCGCCTTCCATCCACCATTCCGCCATGCTCTCGCCCGGATGCTGGCGCGCGTAGAGCCACACGTTGAGCGGCCCGCTGCCAATCGTCAGGCAGTCAATATCCTGTCCATCGAGACTCTTGCCAAGCGAGCGGTAGTGAACGCCCTCGAGCGCCGCGGTCTGCGTAACCAGATCGTGGTGTCGTTCCATCGAATAAGGCGCGAAATAAGCGATCCAAACCAGGTCCTGGGGAGGCGTCAGCTTCATCGTCAGCACGCCATCGGCGTAGCTCGTGCCCTCGATCCGGACCCAATCCTCGCGGTCGAGGCTCATGACCGCCTTATAATCGGGCCAACCGTTGGGATAGGCCGAGCCCGCGCAATTGGTGATCCGTAATGTCACCTCGCGCCCAGCGGCGCCCGCCAGCCGGAAATAGAACCACTGGTAGAAGTCGCTCATGTGATCCTTGACGATCTCGAGGTCGATGCGCTCGCCCTCCTCGCGGATCACGCGGATATTGCCGGCATCGAAGGAGCTCGAAACTGAAAGGGCCATGCGATTGTCACTCGGCTGCAGGGAAGTTTGCGGCGCCTGATAGACGAAATCAAAAGACCCGCAACCTCGTGCAGTGGCTTGGCAGCAGGACCGGTCCTCGGCTAGCGCCGGCCGAATGAACAAGGTTCCAGTGCTCGTCACCGGCGGTGCCGGCTATATCGGAAGCCATGCCGTCCTCGCCCTCAAGGATGCCGGATGGCCGGTCACAGTCATTGACAATCTTACGAATGGGACTCGGGGCGTCGTCCCGCCAGATGTCCCCTTTTACGAGGGGAATATCGCAGACCGCGCGCTCGTCGAGCGCATCTTTGGCGAACAGAAAATCCAGGCGATCATGCATTTTGCGGGATCGATCGTGGTTCCGGAATCCCTCGAGCACCCGCTTGAATATTATGCCAACAACACGCTTGCCTCCCACGCGCTCATCAGTGCGGCGGTCGAAGCAGGCGTGAAGCACATCCTCTTTTCATCGACTGCCGCGGTCTATGGCGCACCCGAGCGCGTTCCGATCGATGAAGAAGATCCAAAATCGCCGATCAATCCCTATGGCGCTTCGAAGCTGATGACAGAACGCATGCTCGCCGACGCTTCGGCCGCGCATCCATTCAATTATGGCGCGCTACGCTATTTCAACGTCGCGGGAGCGGATCCGAAGGGGCGGACGGGTCAGATCGGAAAGGGCTCGACGCACCTCATCAAGGTGGCCTGCGAGGCGGCGGTTGGAAAGCGCGACCATATCGCGATCTACGGCACCGACTACCCGACCCCGGACGGGACCTGCATTCGCGACTATATCCATGTGAGCGACCTTGCCGATGCTCACGTCGCGGCGCTTGAATGGCTAGTCGAGCATCCGCGCGACAACCTCGTGATGAACTGCGGCTACGGCAAGGGTCTTTCGGTGCTCGAGGTGCTGGACGCTGTCGATCGGCATACCAACCGGCCGCTCAAGCGGGTGATGGAAGGCCGGCGCGCCGGTGACCCGCCGGAGCTTGTCGCGGGGAATGGCCGGCTTCTGGGCAGCCTCGACTGGCGTCCGCGGCATGCCGATATCGACGGCATCGTCGGCGATGCGCTGAGCTGGGAACGAAGGCTTGCCGAACGGGGCCCGCCGGCTGCGACCTAGGAGCTCGCCAGCTGCCGTTCGCGTAGGGACGCTCTCATTTCGCCGGGACGACGAACGCAGCGAGATGTCGGGAAGATTGTCATCGCAAGCCTCACCGCAACGGCGAACAGGAAGATTTCGAGTGCGATCGCACCTCGGCGGGGAAGCGCGATCGAAGTCCGGGTGCCGGGCTCAATGCTTGACTTAAGCCCGCCCGCTATCTAGGTGAGCCGCCGGTTTTACGACCAATCCGACAACCGAGATATCGAAAGAACGAGGCAGGCGCCCGGCCATGAAGATTCGCAATTCATTAAAGTCGCTCAAGTCGCGCCACCGGGACTGCCGCGTCATCCGCCGCCGTGGGCGCACGTACGTCATCAACAAGACCAATCGGCGGTTCAAGGCTCGCCAGGGCTAACACTTCCGCTTTTGCGGGACCGATTGCGCTCCTCCGTCCTCATCCCCACATTTCTCATGTGCAGGGATAGAGAAGGACGTTCCGATCGAGCCATTGCCGCCACTTGCGTCAGCGAGGGTTAACGTCGGCCGGGCTAGGTACGGAACTCGAGGAGCTTGTTGATGAAACAGACCGTCAGGACCGTGTTGATCGCCGGCGCTTTCGCGCTTTGCGCGACCGCGGCTTATGCGGCCGCTCCGCCGCAAACCGAGCAGAACGTCCAGACTCCGAGGGGCTGGAGCTACGAGATCCGCAATGGCCAGCGCGTACCCAAGGGTAACCGGGTAACGAACGCCGACGGCAGCTGGCGCGAAGAGTTGAAGCAGGGCAATTGCGTCACCGTGAAGGAAAAGTCGGCTACCGGCGAGTATAAGGAAACTCGCCAGTGCAATCCTAACTAAGCCGTTCGTTCGCCTATTTCTTGAACGTGAAACTGCCCGTTGGGCGCTGCTTGATGACGCATGGCGGAAGATTGGTCGTAAGGACGTCCTTGCACTCGCGAACCTGAGCGCTGCCGTCGGGCCCGGCGAAGATCGCCCAGTCGCGCGAAGTCCCGTTGTCGTACAGGCAGTGGGCAGTCCATTCGTCGAGGTTCTGCCAGGTTCCGACGAAGCCCGCGTCGGTGATCCGTTTGCAGCTATATCCCGCATCGTAGATTGCGCGCTTGAGGCCGATCGCGAGATTGAATGCATCCAGCTGGTGCAATTGCTTCTGCTCCTCGCCGACGATCCGGATTTCCTTGGCCTTCGTCCCGTTCTGTGCCGATTGGCTGTTGCAGGCGGTGAGCGCGGCGCAAGCGAGGAGAATTGCAGTTGGCGAGCGGATCATTCCTTGCCTCCTTCATAACGAATTCGGACGCGCGCGGCTGCAGCCCTAGCGCGCTCGACCGCTTCTTGAGCATTGTCGCCGCGCGCCAAGGCGACACCCATTCGCCGGTTCTTCAGCGTTTTTGGCTTGGCGAAGATCCTGAGATCGACGGCTCGTCC
>DATIQO010000062.1:0-3545 GCA_035470745.1 Sphingomicrobium sp.
AACAAGCGCCGCCTCGATGGAGACGTGAATGAGCCAGCAACTACCCCCGGGCAACAAGGTATCCCGCCGCGATTTCCTTTTCGTCGCCGCGGCAGGGGGCGGCGCCGTCATCGGTGCGAGCCTTGCGGCAACGCCGGCGACTGCGGCGAAAATGTCGCCGAGAGCCATGTCCTACAAGCCAAGTCCGAACGGCAACCAGAGCTGCGCCAATTGCGCCAATTTCCAGCCGCCCTCATCGTGCAAGCTCGTCGACGGATCGATATCGCCGTCAGGCTGGTGCATCCTCTATCGTCCGAAATAGCGTTCGCTCGAAGAGAAACTAGTAGCTCGGCCGGAGGCACGAATGCGCATCGTGAGTAAGCTCACCATGATCGCACTTCTCTCCATCGCTGAACCAGCAGTGCCGGTGCGAGCAGCGCCGCTCCTGAGCGCAGGTCCGCTGGTCGAAGCATGCCGGGTCATGCACGAGGAAGATCCAAGTGTCGCGGTAGCTCAGTGCCTTGGCTACCTTGAGGCCTCGGCAGCGCCAAGGGAGAGCGACTGGGTGCCGCCATTTTGCCGGGCGCTTGCTTATTATGACCCGGAGCTATTCTATTCGATTTACGCGACGGCCGCGGACTGCGTCCTTCACAACCGCCCGGATTGATGCGCCGAACGATGCGCGGTCCCGGCGCCGGCTTTTCGAGGGCCTGGTCAACAGCGCGCCGGGGAAGCTCAGCCGTAAAGGTGCGTGCGGATTATTCACCGCCGCTTGCAATGGGCGCCAGCTGCTCTTAGTCGAGCCGCACCCTTAGGGGAGTAGCCTCCTTCAACCAAGAAGGGCTCAGCTCAACAAACTCGGCGTTTGTCGCCGTGGGCTGCGCGGCTTTCAAGAGCTTGGCGAGACCTTTGGCGTCGGCGATCCGCACCGGCCGGGCGGGATTGCCGCCGTCATTGGCTGCCTGCTGCCTGGCCCTGGTTCGACGATGCTGACGACTTTTCTTCTGCTTATCGGCTCGGCCGCAGTGATCTATTTTGCCTGCGAGAGCTTCGTGAACGGCGTCGAGTGGATGGGCCACCGCCTGTCTCTTAGCCAAACGGCCACCGGCACGATCCTCGCCGCTTTTGGCACTGCGCTTCCCGAGAGCGTCGTCACCCTTGTCGCTACCGCGTTCGGCCACACCGATGCGCAGCGCGAGCTCGGCGTCGGTGCGGCGCTTGGCGGCCCGCTGGCGCTTGCAACGATCGCTTATGGCGTGGTGGGGATTGCGCTTCTTGCCAATCGCAAGCGCCTGGGCCGGACGGCCAACCCGGTCGTGCAGGTGGATGGGCGCAGGCTCAGCCACGACCAGCTCTGGTTCCTCGCCGTCTTCGCGGTGAAGGTCGCGCTCGGGCTCGTCCTCATCCGCTACAAGCCGCTGCTCGGCTTCGCATTCCTCGCCGTCTACGGCGTCTATGTCTGGAGCGAGCTTCGCGAAGGGTCGGATCCGCACGAGGGAGAACGCGAAGCGCTCAAGATCCGGCCAAGACACCCCGATCCCTCGCTCGGCTGGGCGCTCGTCCAGGTTGCAATGGCGATCATCGTCATTTTCGTCGCGTCGCGAACCTTCGTCGCGCAGCTCAGCGATATCGGGCCATGGCTTCGAATGTCGCCGCAGCTGACCGCGCTGCTCCTCAGTCCGATCGCGACCGAACTTCCCGAGACGATGAACGCCCTGATCTGGGTGCGGCAGGGAAAGGAGCGTCTCGCGCTCGCGAACATCAGCGGGGCAATGATGATCCAGGCGACGGTGCCGACGGCATTCGGCTTGTTCTTCACGCCCTGGCTGCTTGCTCCCGAGCTTGTCGTTGCAGCGGCTGTGACGATGCTTGCAACCGGGGCGCTTTTCGTCATGTTTCGAAAGGGGCGCGTGCGGGGAAGGTCGCTTGCGGCCGTTGCCCTGCTTTACGGCCTGTTCGCCGCCGCCATCGTTGCCATGTGAATGCACGGCACGATCGGCGTCGATGGCTCCAGCGTGGCTGTCATGGGAAAGGACATGATCGAAACCGACCGGCTGATCCTCCGGCCACCTTCGCCGGCTGATTTCGAGGATAGTTATGCGATCAGCAGCGACGAGGTCCTCGCTCGTTTCGTTGGCGCAAAGCCCGCGACGCGGGAAGGCGCATGGAGCATGCTCCTTCGCAACATCGGTCACTGGTCCGCATTCGACTACGGCATCTTCGCTGTCCGCCTGAAAGAGGGCGGTGACTATGTGGGAGAGGTCGGCCTTGCCCATTTTTCGCGCGGCCTTGGCCCTTCGTTCGACCCGTTTCCAGAAGCAGCCTGGGTCGTTGCGAGCTGGGCGCAGGGCAAAGGCTATGCGACCGAGGCGCTGACTGCCGCGCACGACTGGATGGCCGCGACCCATCGCCCGGAGCGGACGGTCTGCCTCGTTCAGCCGGGCAACCTGCCCTCGATGCGGCTGGCGGCGAGGCTCGGCTACAGGAACGTCGGGGAGACTGAATATCGGGGCGCGGCGACAAGGATGTTCGAAAGGCCATGAAAGCAGCACCGTGCGCGCTCATCTCGATGCATCTTGATCATCTGTGCAGGCTAGCGCGTCTCGCGTAAGCTCAAGAGCCGGGTGCTCGGGAAAGGTGCAAGGATGTGGACGAAACATGTGGTTCTGCGGATCGGCAAGGCCGACGGGTCCGTCCTTGAAATCCCGATGCGCTACAATGCATCGCACCAGCGCGGTTTTCGCTGCTTCATCGGCGCACTTGCCGAGACGCCCGAGGAGATCAGGGAAGATACGCCGCCGAGCTTCGAAGGCAGGCGCCTGTTCGACGCCCTTGGTGAGTATCGCAAGTCAATCGAGCCGATGGGCTGGCGTCTCCTCCACGCCGCCGCGCGGCGTGACTGCTGGCCACGGCCGAATGAGCTTGATCCCAGCGTCGAGAAATTGACCCGCGGCATCGAGGGGACCGAACGCATCGATGCATTCGAGCATGCGGAATTCGGCGAGGTTGCGACGCTCATCGAGCAGCAGTCCTCGTTCGAAGACTGGATGAGGAGCCTTGCCCCCGTCTACGCGCCGCGGGCAACGCGAAAGTCGGGTCACGAGCGGGACGAACCGGTCGTTGAATTCAGCGCTCTTGCGCGCTTCGCCGGCGAATATCTCGCGGCTGAGCAGCCGGACCTCGAGCGCGCGATTGCAAAGGCTCGGGGACCCAGCCGCTCAAAGCCCAAGTGATGGGGCGAGCGCTCAGCATCGCCTTTACCCCTTTTGAGCTGCGCGGGCCGCGGCGGCGCTTAGCGTACCCTCGCTCCAGCCGCCGCCGAGCGCCCTGAAGAGGTCGATCTGGGCGCGGGCGATGTTTGCGTCCGCTTCGGCAAGCGCGGCCGCGGCTTCGGCCGCGGTGCGCTCCGCATCCAGCAGCTCGAGCGAGCTGATGTCGCCCTCGCGCTGGCGCGCGCGCGTGATGCGGGCTGCAGCTTCGGCCTCGTCGCGCGCGCTCCGCAGCGCCTCGCGCCGGCGAACCGCCTGCTGATAATTGGACAGCGCGGTCTCCGTTTCCTGGAGCGC
>DATIQO010000063.1:0-24508 GCA_035470745.1 Sphingomicrobium sp.
TGGGTGGGGTTTCCAAAGCCCCACCCCTCCACGAAGCGCAAAGGTTCAAGTAAGGAAGAAGAGGGAAGTGATTCCCTCTTCTTTCCATTTGGGGGTAGGGCCAGGGCTTTTTTGGGGGCAGGGGCCTTTAACTACCGGAACTTACAGGTAAAAGAATTACCATGAGCAACAGCAAGTCGAGCAGCGCGCCGAAAGCCGCAACCAACAAGGGCGCACCCGGTGCCGCCGGGAATCGTCCGCAGCAGGCGCAGGGCGCTGGCGCGAACCCGCAACAGCAGCAAGGCCGTCGCCCGAGCACGATCGACGAGACGATCGCAAAGGCTCAGCACGGGCGGGTCAACGTGACGCCTGCAAAGGCGGTCGAGATGGCGGGGCACCTCTATGCGCGCGGCCAATATGCGCAAGCCGAGCGTGTCTGCCGCCAGATCATTGCATCGCGTCCAGGCAATGCCGACGCTCACAACATCCTTGGCGTATCGCTAGCTGCCCTTGGCAACCGGAAGGATGCCGTCACGGAGCTGCGGCGCGCAATCAAGATCAATGCCCAGGCGCCAAGCTACCAAGCCAACCTCGGCGAGATCCTGCGCCAGGCGGGCAAGCTCGACGAGGCTGCAGAAGCGCTGCAGAGCGCAGTCCAGCTCGATCCCAATAATGCCCAGGCGCTCAACAACCTTGGCATCATCGAATATGAAAAGCGCAATTTCGCGGAGGCGGTCGACTATTATCGCCGTGCGCTTGCGCTCAATGCCAACATGGCCGAGGCCCTGAACAACCTCGGCAACGCCTCGCGCATGACCGGGGACATCGATGGCGCGCTTCATGCCTATCAGGAAGCGCTGACCCAGCGCGCAGTCTATCCAGAAGTTTACAACAATCTCGGCACCCTTTTGCAGCAAGACCGCAAGTTCGAGGAAGCCGAGCACGCGCTGCGCAAGGCGATCCAGCAAAATCCGCGCTACGTCGAGGCGCACAATAATCTCGCAACGCTGCTGTTCGCGCAGAAGAACGAGGTCGAGGCGCTGCGCATTCTTGGCGAAGCGCTCAAATTTGCTCCCAAGAACGTCCAGACGCTGCTTCTGACGGCCAAGATCCAGCTGAAGCGCAACAATCTCCAGGCAGCCGAGCAGGCCTCGCGCCTGGCGCTCAACGAGGAGCCTGAAAATCCCGAGGCGCTGACGCTACTCGGCCAGGTCCTCCACGAGACCGATCGTTATGACGAAGCGATCGACGTTCTCGATCGTGCGCTCAAGAAGGCGCCGGACGCCCCGGAGGCGCTCAACTTCTACGGCGTCGCGCTGAAGTCGGTCGGCCGTCTCGACGAGGCGCGCGAATACATCCTCAAGGCGCTGAAGCTCAACGATTCGATGTATGGCGCTTATGCCAACCTCAACGATCTCGTCGATTTCTCGGAAGGGATTGGCGAAGAGCTCTTCAATCGCATGGAAGCGATCTTCGAATCGGCGCCAAACACCGAGGCCGAACCGTTCCTGGCGCTCCACTTCGCCTATGCCAAGGCGCTCGACGACCGCGGCCAGCCGGAGAAGGCGCTCGAGCATTATATCACCGGCGGCCGGATGAAGCGGGCGCAGCTCGAATATAAGGAAGACGAGACGCACGGCTTCTTCGACTCGATCCGCAATGCCTTCCCGAAGGAGGCCTTCGAGAACCGCAAATATGAGGGTCTCGATGATGACCGCCCGGTCTTCATCGTCGGCATGCCGCGCTCAGGCTCGACGCTCGTCGAGCAGATCCTCTCGAGCCATCCGGACATCTATGGTGCAGGCGAGGTCAAGTATCTGGCGCGCGCGCTTGGCCAGCTACGCGATCGTTTCCCCTCGCTTCCGAAATATCCGGAGATGGTTGAAAAGATCACGCCCGCGCAGCTCGGCATCGTCGCCAAGAATTACCAGGAGGCGCTTAGCCAGGGCGCCGGCGACGCCAAACGCATCACCGACAAGCTTCTGACCAATTATTTCTTCCTCGGCCTCATCAACCTCATGTTCCCGAAGGCCAAGGTCATCCATACGCGGCGCGATCCGGTCGATACCTGCCTCTCGGGCTTCACCAAGCTCTTCAAGGACGACATGCCGCACAGCTACGACCTCTCGGAGCTCGGCCGATATTACGGCAAGTATCGCGAACTGATGGAGCATTGGGAGAAGGTTCTTCCCGAGGGCTTCATGACGACGGTCGTCTATGAGGACGTGGTTGCCGATACCGAGAAGGAGGCAAAGCGGCTCATCGAGTTCCTCGGCCTTCCCTGGGACCCGAAGTGCGTCGATTTCCACAAGTCCGACCGCCCGGTGAAGACCGCCAGCGTCGCCCAGGTGCGCAAGCCCATCTACAAGACCTCGGTGCAGCGCTGGAAGAAATATGGTTCCGGCCTCCAGCCGCTGGTCGATGCGATCGACGGCAAGGCGGAGACCGCCGAAAAGCCGGCGCCCAAGCCCAAGGGCAAGACCAAGGTCAAAGAGAACGCTTGAGCAAAGACAGGGGGCGCGTGCTAAGCGCGCCCCCGACACCTCAAGCGGAGATTAATCGAAGCGTGGGCGCACTGACGCATCTCGATCGGCTCGAGGCAGAGAGCATCCATATCCTTCGCGAGACGGTCGCGGAGGCCGACAAGCCAGTCATGCTCTATTCGATCGGCAAGGATTCAGCGGTGATGCTGCACCTTGCAAGGAAGGCCTTCTTCCCGAGCCCGCTGCCGTTTCCGCTCCTCCACGTCGACACGACCTGGAAGTTCAAGGACATGTATGCGCTTCGCGACAAGATCGGCGCGGAGCCTGGAATTGACCTCATCGTCTACAAGAACCCCGAGGCGTTGAGCCGCGGCATCAATCCATTCGATCACGGTCCACTCCACACCGACATGTGGAAGACCGAAGGCCTCAAGCAGGCGCTCGATAAATATGGGTTCGACGCCGCCTTCGGAGGTGCGCGCCGCGACGAGGAGAAGAGCCGGGCCAAGGAGCGCGTGTTCAGCTTTCGCGATCGCAACCACCGCTGGGACCCGAAGCGGCAGCGCCCGGAGCTATGGTCGCTCTACAACGTCAAGAAGAACAAGGGCGAGAGCATGCGCGTCTTCCCCTTGTCGAACTGGACCGAACTCGACGTCTGGCAATATATCATGCGCGAGGGGATCGAGATCGTTCCGCTTTATTATTCCGCCGCGCGGCCGACGGTGGAGCGGGACGGCCTCATTCTGATGGTCGATGACGAGCGTTTCCCGCTCAATGGCGAAAAGCCGGTCCTGCGGAAGGTTCGTTTCCGCACGCTTGGCTGCTACCCATTGTCGGGTGCGGTCGAGAGCGAAGCGGCAACGGTCGAGGAGATTGTCGCCGAGATGCTGCTGACCAAGACGAGCGAGCGGCAAGGCCGCGCGATCGACAAGGACGCGGGCAGCGCCTCGATGGAGAAGAAGAAGCAAGAGGGCTATTTTTGATGAGCCGCCCTCTCGATTCCGACCAGGATCTCATCCGCCGCGACGTGCGCGCGTGGCTCGCCGAGCAGGAGCAGAAGGAACTCCTGCGATTCATCACCTGCGGAAGCGTCGATGACGGCAAGTCGACGCTGATCGGCAGGCTGCTCTACGAGAGCAAGCAGATCTTCGACGACCAGCTCGAGGCGCTCGAGAGCGACAGCAAGCGGCACGGGACGCAAGGGACGAAGATCGACTTCGCGCTTCTCGTCGACGGCCTGTCGGCAGAGCGAGAGCAGGGCATCACGATCGATGTCGCCTATCGTTTCTTCTCGAGCGCGAGGCGCAAGTTCATCGTCGCCGACACGCCAGGCCACGAGCAATATACGCGCAACATGGTGACGGGCGCCTCGACTGCCGACCTCGCCGTGCTGCTGGTCGATGCGAGGAAGGGAGTGCTGACCCAGACCCGTCGCCATTCATATTTGGCGAAGCTGGTTGGGATCAGGCGCTTCGTGCTGGCGATCAACAAGATGGACCTCGTGGACTACGACCGCGGAGCCTTCGATGCGATCACCGCGGAATATCGCGCGTTCGCAGAGCAGGTCGGGATCCACGATTGGATCGCGATCCCCGTCTCGGGGCTCAATGGCGACAACATCATGAGCCGGAGCCAGATCACGTCCTGGTACGAGGGCCCGACGCTGCTCGAACATCTCGACTCCGTGCCGCTCGATGCCGATGCGGATGCCCAAAAGCCGCTGCGGATGCCGGTGCAATGGGTCAATCGTCCAAGCCAGAACTTCCGCGGCTTCGCGGGCCAGATCGCATCGGGACGTGTTGAACCCGGCGCGGAAGTGCGAATTCTGCCCTCGGGTCGCACCACCCGCATCGACAGGATCGTGACCCTCGATGGCGAGCAGGAAGAAGCGGTTGCGGGCCAGTCGGTCACCTTGACGCTCGCCGACGAGATCGACTGCTCGCGCGGCGACGTCGTCGCTGCGGCCGGCGACCCGCCTGAAGCAGCAGACCAGTTCGAAGCGACCATCGTCTGGATGGCGGATGACGAGCTTCTGCCCGGCCGCGGCTATTGGATGAAGCTCGGGGCCCAGCTCGTCACCGCGATGGTCCACGAGCCCAAGTACGAGGTCAACGTCAACACGCTCGAGCATCTTGCTGCAAAGACGCTCGGTCTCAACGGCATCGGCGTTGCCGAGGTCTCGACCGACCGCGAGATCGTCTTCGAGCCCTATGCACCCGAAGGTTCAAGCCCCAACAAGGCGCTCGGCGGCTTCATCCTCATCGACAAGCTGACCAACGCCACGGTTGCCTGCGGGATGCTGCACTTCGCGCTTCGACGCGCCTTGAACATTCACCGCCAGCACCTGGATGTGAGCCGCGAGACGCACGCGAATCTCAAGGGCCAGAAGCCGGCGGTTCTGTGGTTCACCGGGCTTTCCGGCGCAGGCAAATCGACCATTGCCAACCTCGTCGAGAAAAAGCTCGCGGCGCGAGGGCGCCACACCTTCCTGCTCGACGGCGACAATATCAGGCACGGGCTGAACCGGGACCTCGGCTTCACCGAGGCGGACCGTATCGAGAATATCCGCCGCGTCGGTGAAGTCGCGCGGCTGATGGCCGATGCCGGCCTCATCGTCCTTACCGCCTTTATTTCTCCGTTCCGGGCCGAGCGGCACATGGTCCGGCGCATGATCCCCGAGGGCGAATTCTTCGAGATTTTCGTCGATACCCCGCTTGCCGAGGCCGAGAAGCGCGACGTCAAGGGGCTCTATGCCAAGGCGCGCGCGGGTGAGCTCAAGAATTTCACCGGCATCGACAGCCCTTACGAATCGCCCGAGGCCCCCGAGATCCGCATCGACACCAGCGACCTCAGTGCCGATGAAGCCGCCGATCTAATCGTCGAAAAGCTGCTCGGCCGCCGCTGAGCGTTACCAGGTGTAAGCGAGGCCGACGGAGCCTAGCCATTGGCCGGCGCTGCCGCGCTGGGCGACGAGCGGGGAACGCTTGAAGTCACCGACCAGCCTTGAATATCGGCCAAGACCGAAGATCGACAGGCCGCCAAGAAGGTCGCCGGTGATCGACTGGTTGACGAGCAGACCAACATTCCAGTCCTTGAGCCCGCCGCCGGCGTTGAACACCGGGAGGGCACCCCCGGTCGCAAGCGATTCCTCGGGCGTGACGCTGAAATAATAATCGGCGAACTTGTTGCTCACGAACTCGGCGCCGGCCGAGGCACTGACATAGGTCTTGCGCGATACCGGCGTGGCAAAGGTGAGGGTCGAGTCGATCACGGTGGATTTATGGGCGTTGGCGACGTCGTGGGCGGCGTCCACGCGCAGGGACAAGGAATCATAAGGATTGGTGAGCGCGTGCACGGCAATGCCCGCATAGCCTCCCACCTCCACCGCCGTATGAAGGTGGGGCAGAAGCTTGACGGCAGCATCGTCGATGTTCTTGCGCGTCTCTAACCTTAGTCCGGCGACCGGACCGGCCTCGATCGTAACCTTGCCCTTCATCGGGATCAGGTTGACGTAGAGATAGGGGCCGCTCGTATCGAACGAGATGCCGTGATAATGGCCGCGGATCCCGCCCGCCGGGACGATGCGATAATCGTCCGATCCTTCATAGTCGGGCATGATCGCGCCGCCGACGCCGATCGTCAGCGTATCGCGGCTGGCAATCTCGTCCGGGCTCGGCATCGAGCTTCCAGACGTCGCCGATTGGCCAAGGGCAGGCGTCGAGAGGCAAGCGGCAAGCGCAATGCAGGCAAGAAAACGCATCTTATGTCCCCTGTTTGGCCCTACAACATACAACAGGGGCGCTGAATTTCGCCTACAAAACCGACGCGTCCGGCAGCTTAGTCCCCCGAGCCAGCCTCGGGCGTGAAATATTTGTCGTACTTGCCCTCTTCGCCCTTGTGCTCGTCGGCGTCCGCGGGACTGTCCTTCTTGCGCGTGATGTTAGGCCATTCGGCCGAGAAGTTCGTGTTGAGCTCAAGCCACTTCTCGAGCCCACTCTCGGTGTCGGGCAGGATCGCCTCGGCCGGGCATTCCGGTTCGCAGACGCCGCAGTCGATGCACTCGTTGGGATTGATCACCAGCATCACCTCGCCCTCGTAGAAACAGTCGACGGGGCAGACCTCGACGCAATCCATATATTTGCATTTGATGCAGGCGTCGGTGACGACGTAGGTCATGAGTGCTTGGCTCCTTTGCTGCCTCGCTATGTCGAGGGCTTCGCCTCGTCAACGCCCAGCTCTTCGTAGCAGAGCCGGGCTTCAGCCGCCGGACCGCGCCGATCGGGAAGAGAGACGACACGAAGTATGCGCACGCGGTCGCCAAGCGGCAGGGCGATGACGCTTCCGACGCGCACATCCTCGCTCGGCTTGCCGACACGCCTGCCGTCGATGCGAACGTAGCCCGCATCGATCACTGCCTGTCCGAGCGTGCGGCTCTTGACCAGCCGGATGCAGTACAGGAAGCGGTCGATCCTCACCTCTTGCGCAGCTTTGCGAGCTCGGCGAAGGCGTGGGACCCCGCCGAGGGGCGGGCGCCGCGCGCGCCGCGCCGTCCTCGCCAGCGCCACGAATCGCCAGCACGCGTAAAGCCGATGTCGTTCATCAACTTTCCAACCGCCTCCTCGTCGAGTCCGATCGACGTTGCGAGCGCGGCATCGAGCGGATCATTGCCGCCTGCGGAGCGAACCTTGCGCGCGTGGCTGGCGAGACGATCGGCAAGGTCGATGCGAACCCAGGTCCGCCCTGCCCTGCGATAGGCAAGCGAAGCACCGGCGGGATCGGCGTCGGCGCGAAGCGTCGCTGCGCCCGCCGGCGGAATGACCGGCATCCTTTGCCCCTGCCGGACCGCAAGCAGGGCAGCGCGCCAATATTGCGCCGCGGGCTTGAGAAGCGGGGGCAAGAAGACGTCGAGCGGCCCGAGGCGGACGCAAAGCCGGTGCAACGCCTGCCGGTCCGCCTGCTCGAGGTGCGAGATCGCGCCAAGCGCCGCCTTGCGCGCAAGAACGCCGCTGGCGTCCGTCAGCATTGCAGCGAGTGCCCGAACCCCAGGCGAATTGGCAGGATCGCTCGCCGCGCCCGCGAGCTGCTCGAGGACGCGCAAATGGCGGTGGATTTCGGAATCGAGCCAGCGCTCGAGCCGGGCCCTTAGCGCCGCTCGACTGTGCGCCGACAAGCGATCGAGGGCGCGCGCGGTGCGAAGTGCCGGTTCGAGCAGCGACCGGCCCGGAGCAAGGCGAGCCAGCACATGATCCTCCCAGGCGACCGCAAGACCGCCACTTTCTTCGACAACAAGCGAGAAGCTTTCGTCGGAAGCTTCGATGAGCGCCGTTGCGCGCCTCTCCAGCTCTTCGCCGAGCCGGCGCTCGGCGGCGGCCAGCAACAGGCGCTTGTCCGCAAATCTCGCGCCTGGGTCGACGCGAAAATCAAAGCCACTGAGATGACCGATCGGCTCCGGGCCGACGCTGACTTCGCCGTCGGCGGCGACGGTCACAGGCAGAGCATCGGCACCGCGCGCGCCGATATCGCGAACCAAGACGGCGGTGCGGCGATCGACAAAGCGCTGGGTCAGCCGCTCGTGGAGCGCGTCCGAGAGCCGTGCCTCCACCTCGCGCGTGCGCTCGGCCCATTTGGGCGGGTCCTTCAGCCAGTCGGCGCGGTGGGCGATATAGGCCCAGCTCCGAATGCCCGCGAGGCGATCGGCGAGCGCTTCGATGTCGCCGCTCATATTGTCCAGCCGTGCTACTTCGGCCGCGAACCATTCGTGCGGCACGTGACCGCCCTCGCCGATATAGCTGAACAGGCGTCTCACCATGCGGGCGTGGTGCATCGGCCCGACCTTGCGGAAATCGGGAAGGCCGCAGACGGCCCAGAGCCTGCGGGTCTGCGCGCCCGTTCGTGCAGCAATCGCCGGATCCTCCGCGACATGCTTCAAGACGGCAAGGTCGATCGCTTCGGGTGCTCCTCGAAGCCCGTCCTGGTCTGGTTTTTCCTCGAGACTTCCAATGAGCGAACGGACATCGTCAAAATCGAGCTCGGCATTGCGCCAGTAGACCCAATCGAGCGGTCGGAACCGATGTTCCTCGATGGCACTGATCTCCGCGTCCGAGAACCCGCCGCTTTCTTCGGACAGGCCGAGAGTACCGAAGGTGCCGTCGCGCTGGTGACGACCGGCGCGCCCGGCAATCTGTGCCATCTCGGCAATGGTCAGGCGGCGCTCGCGCGTGCCGTCGAACTTTTCAAGTCCGGCGAATGCGACATGGGTCACATCCATGTTGAGGCCCATGCCAATTGCGTCTGTCGCGACGAGGTAATCGACCTCTCCGCGCTGGAACATCTCGACCTGTGCGTTGCGGGTTGCGGGCGAAAGCGCGCCCATCACGACTGCGGCGCCGCCGCGAAATCGCCGAAGCATTTCGGCGAGGGCGTAAACCTGCTCCGCGGAGAAGGCGACGACCGCCGATCGCGCAGGAAGCCGCGACAGCTTGACGCTGCCTGCATAGCGCAGGGTCGAAAAGCGCGGCCGGCTGACGATCTCGGCGTCCGGGAGGAGCTCGCGAACAATCGGTCTTAAGGTATCCGACCCGAGGATGAGCGTTTCCTCGCGTCCGCGCGCGCGAAGCATTCGGTCGGTGAAAACATGGCCGCGTTCCGGGTCGATCCCAAGCTGCGCCTCGTCGATCGCGGCGAAGGCAAAGTCGCGCTTGAGATCGCTGCTGTGATGCGTGTCCCCGCCGGGAACCGGCATGCTCTCGGCAGTGCAGAGAAAATAACGTGCTTGCGGAGGGACGATTCGCTCCTCGCCAGTAAGGAGCGCGACCTGCTGCTCTCCCTTGATCGCGACAACGCGGTCGTAGACTTCGCGGGCGAGCAGCCGGAGCGGGAAACCGATCACGCCCGAGGAATGGCCGCACATCCGCTCGATCGCGAGATGCGTCTTGCCGGTGTTGGTTGGTCCAAGGATGGCCCGAACCGGAGCGTCTGAACGCGGCGCCATAGGCTTTCAACTTTGGCAGCGCTTGGTTGCGGCGCAAGTTCCGTTCGTCGAATTTAAGGCGGTCTTAACCTCGATCCGCGACACCGGCACTCGTGTTGACGTCACGAAGCCACGCACATCCCCTGAGGCGCTCGCTCGCGCCTGCTTGGCGGCGGCCGGGATGGAAGGCTGCAGGAGTGACCGCGCTCCTCTGCAGCACCGTTGCCTGGGCTTCGCTGCCGCGGGCGGTCGAGACCTCTACGGACGAGCAGAGGCAATGGCAGGCTCTTGGCCTCGCGCCGCTCTCCAGCGGCGGAGCGACCGGGATGGCGATGGCCCCGACGCCTGCTGCCGAGCCGCTTGAATTTGCGCCGAGACGATCGGCGCTGCCCGAGGACAGGTCAGCGCAGCCCAGGATCGAGACTGGGCAGGCCAATGCCGGACCGCTTCGCATCCGTGGCCGGGCCGGCGATGGCCTCTATTGGTCGCTGCGCGCAGCGGGGGCGAACCCCGCGGTCGCGGCCCAGTATCTCGCGGCGCTGGCGACCGAGATCGACGTCGGGGAGATCGCGCCCGGCGATGCATTCGACCTCGTGGTCGGAAACAATCAGCAGCTGCTTTACGCCGGCCTGCAGCGTGCCGGGCAATCAAGCCTTCAGCTCGTCAGGTGGGCGTCGAGCGGCCAGGGGCGCTGGATCGATGCCGCCAATGCCGAGCGACCGGCGCCGGTCGAGAGCGGCATGATGATGCCGGTTGATGGGCACATCACTTCCTATTTTGGCAACCGCTATCATCCGATCCTTCATTTCACGCGCTTCCACGCGGGGCTCGACATTGGCGCTCCATGGGGAAGCCCGATCGTCGCCGCCGGCGACGGGCGTATCATCGCCGCGGGCTGGGCAGGAGGTTACGGCCGCGAAGTGCAGATTGCCCATGGCGGAGGGCTCGTCAGCCTCTATGGCCATATGAGTGAGATTGCCGCGGCGCCGGGGAGCTTCGTGCGCCAGGGGCAGGTGATCGGCTATGTCGGCTCCTCCGGGCTCTCGACGGGCCCCCACGTGCATTTCGAAGTGAGGATGGGCGGAACGCCCGTCAATCCGCTGGGCGTCCGCTTCGCCAGCGCTCCTGTCGTCGACACCCATCTTGCCGATGCGGTGAAGGCGCGCCTTAAGGCGCTGCTGAGTTTCCCTGGCCGAAGCGCGCGGAGCTGAACGCCTGCTATGCGCGCGATTCCCAAGTCGCTTGGGACGCGCTGGATTTCGACATTGCCGACCGGGCTGGCAGCGCCTTAAAGCTCACAGGAATTCAGTGAGATTGGGTTTCTTACTTGGCGCGGACATTCAGCATCATCACCACCTGCAAGGGCAGGCTCGAGCATCTCAAGGCGAGCCTTTCGATGATGCTCGCGCAGGGCGCCGAGGAAGTGATCGTGGTCGATTATTCCTGTCCTCAGGGGACGAGCGAATTCGTTGCCGAAAATTATCCCTCGGTCAGGCTCGTCTCGGTGCCGGGACAGGTGCATTTTTCAAACTGGAAGGCGAGGAATGCAGGCGCCGCGGTCGCCCGCTCCGACCTCCTCGTCTTTGTCGACGCCGATACGGTTCTTGCCGACGGTGCGATCGACTGGCTCGGGAACAACCTGCCCGAGAAGGCTTATGGCTTCTTTCCAACCGACACCTCGAGGTCGTTCAATGATGGTGGTCCGCGGCTCGCTTCGAACCAGCTGAAGGGCTTCCAAGTGATCCCTGCGGCCGCTTTCCGGCGCCTCGGCGGCTACGATGAAGTCCTCGAAGGCTATGCGGCGGGCGCAGATACGGATCTCGAGGAGCGACTCCTGGTCGCCGGATTGGCGAGGCATCCGCTCGATCCTTCGATCATTCAGTCGATCATCCAGCATGACGCGGCGAGCAGGACCGAGCACCACGCCTATCCCGTTCGCACCAGCTATGCCGCGGGCCTCCTTTATCGAACCGCGAAGCGAACGCTGCTCGCGATGGGACGCAAACTCGAGCTTCCGCTCCGTACGAGGCAAAATCTCTATTCGGCGGCCAGGGAGGCGGTGGCGACGCTCGGCTCGGAGCGCGACCAGGTCGCCATGACGGTTTTCGTCGGCAAGCAGCCGATCCTGATGCCGCGCCAGCTAGGCTATGAGCGCGGGGAGCAACGCCTGTCGCTGCGGGTCGAAGTTTCGCTCGAGGGCCGACTCGCCGAAATTCCCGAATAAGCCTTAGCGGCCGTGGCCGCGCCAGCGCTTGATCGTTCGGCTGATGATCCCGGCCTCGTCGCCGGTCTCGCGCCACAGGCGCGCGAAGCTCGGATCCGAGGAGGCGGGGCGCTTTTCGGGCTCGAGATCGTCGAAACGAACCCGGATCGGGATTGCGACACCTTCGCCGCAAACGATGCATTCGCGGTTGCGCAGCGCCGGGATCGCATCGAGGAAGCCGCGCGCGCCCTCGGGCATCGCGGCCCGCACGCAAGCCTGGTCGCGATCGTTGTTCAAGCGCATCGAGACGATCGTGCCGCACTGCGAGAGCACGCCTTCGGCAAGATCCGACGGACGCTGCGTGATGAGGCCAAGGCTCACGCCATATTTACGGCCTTCCTTGGCAATGCGCTCGAGGATCTTGCGGACAGCCTGGCCATTCTCCTGGTGCTCGTCCTTGGGCACGTAGCGGTGTGCTTCCTCGCAAACGAGCAGCAGGGGTTTTTGCGCTTCGGTGCGCGACCAGATCGCATAGTCGAAAACCATGCGCGCGAGCACCGAAACCACGACGGACGTGATCTCGGACGGAACGCCCGAGACGTCGACGATCGAGATCGGGCGGCCCTGGCTTGGCAGGCGAAAGAGCTTGGCAAGCAGCCCCGGCATGGAATCCGAGACCAGCATTCCTGAGAACATGAAGGTGTAGCGCGGGTCGGCGCGCAGCTCTTCGAGCTTGGTCTTGATGCGCTGGAACGGCAGCGAGTCGCCGGCGCGATCGAGCTTGCCCATCTCATTGACGATGATCGCATGGAGATCGCTGAGGAGATAGGGGATCGGGCTGTCGACCGTCACCTTGCCATATTGGCTAAGGTCCTTGCCCTTCGTCCGCGCCGCAAGAAGGCACTTGGCGAGGATATCGGCGTCGCGCTGGCGTTCGGGCCCATGGGTCGTGAGAAGCACTTCGCAATGCTCTTCGAAGTTCATCAGCCAGTAGGGGAGCTGGAGGTTGTCGACGTTGAACAGCTCGCCGCAATTCTTGAACGCCGCCGAATATTCGCCGTGCGGGTCGATCATGAGGATGTGACCCTCGGGCGAGAGCTCCGAGATCCGGTGAAGGATCAGCGCAACCGAGGTCGACTTGCCGGTGCCGGTCGATCCGAGGACCGCGAAATGCTTCGAGAGCATCGGGTCGACATAGAGCGCGCCGCGAATATCGTCGGTCGGGTAGACGGTGCCGATCTCGATGTGCGGCTCATCGCTCGCGGCGAAGATGGCGTGAAGATCGTGGGTCGTGACGGGCATGACTTCCGCGCCCGGTATCGGGTAACGGGTGACGCCGCGGCGAAAGCTGCTGAGCCTGCCCGAGCCGTCCTTGCTGCCTTCGCCGAGGAAATCGACATGGGCGACAAGTTCGCCATTCGTCTCACCCCGCAAGGTTCGGACATTGGCGATCAGCCACGCATGGCCAACCACCATCTTTACCTGGCTTCCGACCTGACCCGACATGGCGATGGAAGGATCGGCGTGCGTCTGGAGCGCGCTTAGCGCGGCACCATTCAATCGGATCTGCGAACCGGAACCGGCGATTTCGACGACCTCGCCGATCGCGCCCAGCTGGGCGGGTGCGGATCGCACTGGAGCGGGACTTGCGTCCTCGCTGAAGCTGCTGACTTCATTCAAGAATTCGCGCAGGTTCGGCTGCTCGTCCATGATCTTAAACGCTCCCAACACTATTGGCTCGGGAAAGCGAGCTAGCGAAAAGCGGTTAAGATTAGCTTAGGCGAAGCCCCTAGAAGCGGCGCCGGAAGGCGATTGCAGCCGCCCAACCGAGCCCAAGCGAGAGCGCGACCGAGGCCAGACCATAGGCCAAACGGTGTCGGCGCGATGCCAGCCAAACGTCACGCTCGAAGCCCGACTTGTCGATCTCGATGTCACGCGTCGCTGCCGCAATGACGCGGCCCCTGTCGATGAGGAAGGTCTCGGCCGTGTAGGTCCCCACCGGCACCTGGCCGGGGATGGTCATGACCGCCCGGTAGAGAATGCCATGGTTGATTTCGACGCCATGCGGATTTTCGGAATAGAGGCCGGCACGCGATCTCAGATCGAGCAGGCCGGCTTCGAAATGCTGCTCCTTCTCCGGTAACGAACCGCCGCCCGGCGAAAGCTGAAGATTGTGGATCCCAAGTTCATAGATCGACGCCGTGCGATCGTCGACGAGGTCGCGGATCGGACGCGAGGATGCGACGGCGTAAAAGCTTGGCGCCGAGCGGAACCGGCTCGAATCGGCATTCATCCAAATGCCGGCGATTTTTTGCTTCTCGCGCACGAGGATCGGCTGGACTGGTCCGCGCAGTACGACCGCGATATCGGCGGGCTGGCTCGGCGCGCGTCCGTCAGGGTAGGCGATCGCGCCGAAGAGCAGCAGCTGCGCACCTGCGAACCTGTAGCTGATCTGCACTTGGCGTGCCGAGATGTCGGGGACGAGGACAGGCTTGGCGGCACCGATCAGGAGGGGCGCCAGCAAGCCGAGCCCGACCGAGGCGATCGCTGGCTTCACAGATATTCGATCGAGAAGATCTCGTCGGGTCGCCAGGCGAGCCCGAGCAGCATTCGAAGGCCGACGAGGAGGATGATGCACGCGAGCGCAAGGCGCAGCAGGTCGGGTTTGGTTCGCAGTGCAAGCATGGCGCCATATTGAGCGCCGATCACCCCGCCGACGAGAAGCAAGGCCGCAAGCACGATGTCGACCGAGCGGGTTGTAAGAGCGTGCACGACAGTCGTTGCCGCGCTCACCGCAAGCACCATCGCGAGGCTCGTCCCGATTACGACCCGCGCGGGCATGCCGAGCAGGTAGATCATTGCCGGAACGATGATGAAGCCGCCGCCGATGCCGAGAAGGACTGTCAGCACGCCGGCTGCAAAGCCGATCGCGAGCGGCGCGACTGGCGAAATATAGAGGCCCGATACGTAGAAGCGCCAGCGCAGCGGGAGCGATGCGACCCAGCGGTTGTGCCGCGGCGGCTCCTGCTTCTCGTTCCGCTTCTGAAGAACGATCAGGCCAAGGGCGATCAGCGCGTCCTTCAGCATGATCGTTCCAATCCAGCCGAGGATCAGAACGTAGAGGAAGCCGATCACGAGATCGATCTGTCCGGTTGCGAGCAGGACTCGAAACAGCGCGGCACCGACGATGGAACCGAGCAAGCCGCCGGCTGTCATCACCCCCGCCATTTTCAGGTCGACGCCGCCGCGGCGCATGTGCACCATCGCGCCGGAGACGCTTGCGCCGGTGATTTGCGTAGTTGCCGAGGCAACTGCGACGGGCGCTGGGATCCCGTAGAAGATCAGCAGCGGCGTCGTCAGAAAACCGCCGCCGATCCCGAACATGCCCGAGAGAAGGCCGACGCCAAAGCCAAGCAGGATGATGAACAGGGCATTCACCGATTGGCCTGCGATGGGAAGGTAGATGTGCATCAGCCCTCTTGTGAGACTAGCCGCAAACGGCAGTAAGGGCCAAGCGGTGACCGCTCATTCCCGCGTTCAGTTCCTTCAACAGCCTATTGGTGCGCCGTTGATTTACCTCCGTTTCGGATTTTTACTGCACGGAAATATAACTTCAATTAATTCTGGCGTCGCCGAATCGTCCGCGAAGGGGGGCGGACCAGTGACGAGTCATTTCAGAAAGATACCTGTCGTCGACGGGAATGGCGACCAATTGACGCTATACGAGTTTCGCGAACGCGCCTTGCTGTTCGGGTTGTTCGCAATCACGCGTCTGGAGCTTTGCACGGGCGAGCTCGTGCAAAGAGCTGGCCGCGGATACGTGATCTCATCGACTGGCGAAAAGCTGAAGCGGGTCAAGGCTGCCTCTTGAACGGCGGTGGCGCGGGCTCATTCGAGGCGCTAGCCTGAAACTCGTGCGAAGGTCCTGGGCGTTCCTTGCTACAATGTCGCTGGTGGCGTCGTCTGCCGCTTCGCGGGGCGTGATCGTCTATGCGGGCGGGGCTTGGGCAGCCATCGACAGGGGCGCAACCTGCGAGGCGCTCTCTCGCTCGCTCCGCATCGCGCAACCAGGCAAAACCCAGGCGCTCGCCGGGTTCACCTTCTCTTCCGACCATCGTCAATGGGGCGAGTTCCATGCGCGGCTCCGTCGGTTACCGAGGCCAGGCGCGGCAGTGATGCTTCGTATCGACAATCGGCCATTCCTGCTCGTCTCGAGGGGTAATTGGGCGTGGAGCGACGGGCCGCTCGAAGAACAGGCGATCATCGCGGCGCTCCGCGAGGGAAGTGGCATGAGCGTAGAATCGCGGGACATGGCAGGGCAGCGGTTCGTCGATGCTTATGCCCTCGACGGAGCGGCAACCTCAATCGATGCAGCGGCGGCAGCGTGCGCTAGCAAAAGCGAGCCTCGTTAATTACATAGGCGGCCTGCCATGAGCGCCGATACCGCCATCATGCCCATTCCTGGGCCTACCGATCCTGTGCCTGTGCCGCGGGGCAGCGTCGCGCGCGCCGACGGCAAGGTCGAGCTCGTCGGCTTGTCGAAAGTGCAGATTCGCGACGCTCTCGAGGCTGCTGGCCTCGAGGCGAGGCAGGCGAAGCTTCGTTCGAAGCAATTGTGGCACTGGATCTACAATCGCGGCGTCACGGACTTCGCCGAGATGAGCGATATCGCAAAGGCACAGCGCGGCTGGTTTGCCGAGCATTTCATCATTTCTCGCCCCGAAGTGGTGGAAGCGCAGGTTTCCTCGGACGGCACGAGGAAATGGCTGCTCAAGACCCACGACGGTCACGATTTTGAAATGGTGTTCATCCCGGACGCTGATCGCGGCACGCTGTGCGTCTCGAGCCAGGTCGGCTGCACCTTGAACTGCCGCTTCTGCCACACCGGAACGATGGCGCTCGTGCGCAACCTCGAGCCTGCCGAGATCGTCGGCCAGGTCATGCTCGCCCGCGACGCGCTCGGAGAATGGCCGAGCCAGCCCGAGGGCCGGATGCTCACCAACATCGTCATGATGGGAATGGGCGAGCCCCTCTACAATTTCGACAATGTCCGGGACGCGCTCAAGATCGTGATGGATGGGGACGGGCTCGGCCTGTCGCGGCGACGGATCACGCTTTCGACATCGGGCGTCGTGCCGATGATGGCGCGCGCTGGAGAAGAGATCGGTGTCAACCTCGCTGTCTCGCTGCATGCCGTCACCAAGGAGATTCGCGACGAGATCGTGCCCTTGAACCGCAAGTACGGGATAGAGCAATTGCTCGAGGCCTGCGCCGCCTATCCAGGAGCAAATAATGCCCGCCGCATCACGTTCGAATATGTGATGCTGAAGGATAAGAATGACAGCGACGAGCATGCTCGCGAGCTTGTCCGGCTGATCCGCAAGTACAAGCTGCCGGCAAAGGTGAACCTCATCCCCTTCAATCCATGGCCCGGCGCTCCTTACGAATGCTCCGCCGGCGAGCGCATCAAGGCGTTCAGCAACATCATTTTCGAGGCCGGGATTTCGGCGCCGGTGCGGACGCCGCGCGGGCGCGACATCGACGCTGCATGCGGTCAGCTCAAGACCGCTGCCGAGCGCAAGCGCCGGAGCCGCGAGGCAGCCTAGCCGTGCTTGCCCCTGTCCGCCGAGCTCTGGTGAGGCAGGTCCGTTCGACCTTCAATGACCAGTCAAAGGGCGAGAAGCCCGTTCCATCGTCCGATGAGGCGCTCTTTCCTCCCGGAGCGGTGATTCGCCGCGTCCACGGAGACGTAACGTCGATGATGGTCGGCGGGATCGCGGCGCTGCTGACGCAAATGCTGCATCCCAAGGCTCTTGCCGGTGTCTGGGACCACAGCGCCGTCGATGTCGACATGCTGGGAAGGCTGCGGCGCACCGCGCGGTTCATTGCGACGACGACGTTCGGCCATCGCGACCTCGCGATGGGCGCGGTCGCCAAGGTCAGGTCGATCCACCAGCAGGTGAGCGGATCGCTCGCCGACGGCTCCAGCTATCGAGCGACGGATCCGTGGCTGCTTGCCTGGGTGCATGTTGCAGGAGCAGTCAATTTTCTCGACGGCTGGCGTCGTTACGCGGAGCCGCGGATGAGCGGCGCGGACCAGGACCGCTATTTCGCCGAGAGCGGAGAGATTGCCCGGCTCCTCGATGCCGATCCGGTGCCGCGAACCCGCGCCGAAGCAGAGCGGTTGATCGGGAGCTTCAGGAGCGAACTCGCAGTCGATGGCAGGACAAGAGCCTTTTGCGATCTCGTGCTGAAGGCGCCGGCGCGTTCGCTTGCCGAAGCGCCGCTGCAGTCCTTGCTGATGAACGCAGCCGTCGACCTCCTGCCGCCGTTCGCCCGGGAGATGCATGGCCTTGACCGGCCCATTCTTCGCCCCGTCGTGCGCGGCGCCACCCTTGGGCTTGCCAGCACCGTTCGCTGGGCTTTTGCGGGCGAACGCTACCGCAGCTCCAGCTGATTTGCGCGCGGTCGATTGCGAGGAGCGCGATGCCGTGGCAAGTCCGCCGCAATTGTAAGGAGATGCACTGATGTCGCTGATCGGCAAGCTTGTCGCCAAGCTGATCACCAAGGGCAGCGTGACGCTGATCACGCCGGGCAAGCCGCCGCAGACCCACGGGCCGGGCGGCGGGCCGCATCTTACCGTTCGCTTCACCGACAGGAGGGTCGCCTTCGACATCCTGCGCAATCCGCGGCTCGGCTTTGGCGAGGCCTTCATGGATGGCCGGCTCGTGATCGAGGACGGCACCATCCTTGATCTCATGCGCATGATCGTGGGCGCGAACCGCTGGGAAGATTGGGGCGAAGGGCGAAAGGCGCTTGCCAAGGGCAAGCTCTCGAAGACGCTCAAGCAAGTGCTGCTGCCAAACAATCTCAGGCGTGCGCGAAAGAACGTCGCTCACCATTACGATCTCAGCGACGAACTGTACGAACTCTTTCTCGACGCCGACAAACAGTACAGCTGCGCTTACTTCACCGATCCCGCCAACAGCCTTGAACAGGCACAGTTCGACAAGAAGGCGCATATCGCGGCGAAGCTCGCTCTGGAGCCCGGTCAGCGCGTGCTCGATATTGGCTGCGGCTGGGGCGGGATGGCCCTTTTCCTCAACAAGGTTGCAGGGGTCGAGGTTCTCGGCGTGACGCTCTCCGAGCGCCAGTTGAAGATCGCGCGTGAGCGCGCTGCGGCGGCCGGAGTTTCGGACAAGGTCAAGTTCGAGCTCAAGGATTACCGCCTGCTCGAAGAACAGTTCGATCGCATCGTCTCGGTCGGCATGTTCGAGCATGTCGGCGCTCGTCATTATGACGAGTTCTTTTCAAAGTGCAGGCAGCTGCTGAAGCCCGACGGGGTGATGCTCCTGCATACGATCGGCAAGCTCGGGGAGCCCTCGAGCGGACCCGATCCGTTCACCGACAAATATATCTTCCCGGGCTATCATCTGCCCGCCCTCAGCGAGATGGTCGAGTCGAGCCAGAAGGTGCGGTTGATCGCCAGCGATGTCGAAAATCTACGGCTCCACTACGCCTTGACGCTCGAGCACTGGCTCGAGCGCGCGACCAAGAAGCGTGCGGCGATCGAAGCCATGTATGACGACCGTTTCTTCCGCATGTGGGAATATTATCTCGCCGGCGGGATCGTGATGTTCGAAAATGGCGCCGCCTGCAATTACCAGGTCCAATACATCCGTGAGCGGACCGCGCTCCCGATCACGCGCGACTATATGATGGAGGCGGAAGCCCGCTACCGGAAAATCGGCGCCGAGAAGGCGGCATCGGCGAAGAAGCCGGCGGCCAAGCGCCGCAGCCAGGAAACTCCGGCGCTCGCCAAATGATGTCGTGACCGCGGCCGTTGCGGCCACGGTCTTGCGATCAAGCGTTGCGAGGCAGCTTCAGTTCAGCGCGGGTTCGGCTGCCCCTTGAAGAGCTTGTGCGCCTGCTGGCGCTCCTCGGGACTGAGCGTGCCGTCGTGATTGAGATCGGCGCTTGCGAAGCGGGCAAGCGCCGCCTGCTCCATCTCGGCGAGCGAGATCCGGCCGTCCTTGTTGGTATCTGCCATGAGGAACATGCGCGTCTGCGCATCGCCGCGCTTGGCACCCGCATGCTCCAGCCGAGCCTTGATCTGCTCGCCCATCGCGTCGAACTCGGCGCGTGTAATGACTCCGTCCTTGTTCGTGTCGGCACGGGCAAAGAGGCCGCCGATCGCGGTCGCCTGGGCCTTGACCGGCTCGCCCGCCTTGCTTTCGACATGCTGCGCGCGCGCTGCTTCGGCCTCGGCGACGGTGATCTTTCCGTCATGGTTGAGATCGAGACGAGCAAAGGCCTTCGCCGGGTCGAAGTGCTCGGCTCGCTGTTCGATCCGCTGCTCGCGCTGCGCATCGATCGCGCTCAGCTCGTCCCTGGTGATGAAGCCGTCGTGATTGGTGTCCAGCCGTGCAAAGACCTTGCGGACACGTGCCTCGACATCTGCGCGGGTGATCGCCCTGGGTGTATGCGGACGATGAGCAGCAATGCCCGCCGTCGGCTGGGCTGCCTGCGCAAATGCCGCACTGCCGCCGACCACCGCAGCTGCCGCAATGCCGATAAGGACGAACTTCATCATCGATACGCCTCCCTTTGGTTGGATCGGGGGCTAGGGAAAAGATGCTGTACGCCTGTTGAATGCGCATGCCCGGCGAAATTCTGACCACCCAATTAACCAAGATTTAGAACTTGGCAGACAGGGTGCGACCGTCACTAAGACGGGGAAAGCAATGCCACTTGCAAGCGAAGCCGCGGCCGATGTCGCGATAATCGGCGCCGGTCCAGCCGGACTGACCGCCGCATATGCGCTGACGAAAGCCGGCTATTCGGTGATCGTGATCGAAAAGGACCCCGTCTATGTCGGCGGCATCAGCCGCACCGTCGAGCACAACGGCTTTCGCTTCGATATCGGCGGGCACCGCTTCTTTTCGAAGTCGCGCGAAGTGGTCGACCTTTGGAACGAGATCCTTCCGGACGACTTCATCCAGCGCCCGCGGATGAGCCGCATCTTCTACGACGGCAAGTTCTACTCCTATCCGCTGCGCGGGTTCGAGGCGCTGCGGAACCTTGGCATCTGGCGATCGACCAAGTGCATGGCTTCCTACGGCTATTCGCGGCTTTTCCCGCGCAAGGATGTGAAGTCCTTCCAGGACTGGACGATCAACCAATTTGGCGAGCAGCTCTTCAACATCTTCTTCAAGACCTACACCGAGAAGGTCTGGGGCATGCCGTGCGACGAGATTTCTGCCGATTGGGCCGCACAGCGGATCAAGGGACTGAGCCTCGGCGGCGCCGTGCTCGACGGCTTGAAGCGTTCGCTCGGGCTGAACAGGCGGCCGAACGACGGCATGGAGACGAAGACGCTGCTCGAAACCTTCCGCTATCCGCGCAAGGGGCCGGGAATGATGTGGGAGGCGGCGCGCGACTATGTCGTCAAGAACGGCAATCGCGTGCTCATGAACCATGCGCTCCAGCAACTCTCGTTCGACAACAAGCTCCAGCGCTGGCGCGTTGCGGCAACGACTGGCGAAGGCCGGAGCGTCATCATCAAGGCGAGCCACGTCATCTCGTCCGCGCCAGTGCGCGAGCTCGTGAGCCGGATCCATCCGCTGCCCAAGGCGATGCCGCGCGCGTTCGACCTCAAGTATCGCGACTTCCTGACCGTGGCTTTGATGATCAGGTCCAAGGACATTTTCCCCGACAACTGGATCTACATCCACGATTCCAAGGTGAAGGTCGGCCGCATCCAGAATTTTCGCAGCTGGTCTCCGGAAATGGTGCCCGATGATTCGCTCGCCTGCGTCGGCCTCGAATATTTCTGCTTCGAGGGCGATGGCCTGTGGGCGTCGAAGGACGAGGACCTCGTCGAGCTGGCGAAGAAGGAAATGGAGCTTCTTGGCCTGTGCGATCCGGCCGACGTCGAAGGCGGCGTCGTGGTCCGTCAGGAGAAGGCTTATCCCGTCTACGACGATCACTACCGCGACAATGTCGAGGCGATCAGGGACGAACTCGAGACTGCCTATCCGACGCTCCACCTTGTCGGACGCAATGGCATGCATCGCTACAATAACCAGGACCATGCAATGATGACGGCGATGCTGACGGTCCGCAACATTCAGGCCGGTCGCCGCGCCTATGACATCTGGGCAGTCAATGAGGACGCCGAATATCATGAGGCGGGCGACGAGGGCGCCGAGGCCGCGCTCAGCTCGCAGCGCCTGGTTCCAAAGCGCCTCAAGGCGGCCTGACCATGCTTGATCTGGTCTATACGCGCTACATCGGCGCCAGCGTTGTTTCGCTTGGCCTCGATTTCGCGGTCTTCATGGCAGCACTGTCGCTTGGCGTGCCGCCAGCGCTCGCGGCAGCGACCGGCTATCTCGCGGGCATCGTCTGTCACTGGGCGATCTCCAGTCGCCTCGTATTCGCCGCGCAGATCGCATCGAGCGCTGCCGGGCGCCGGCAGCAACAGGCCTTGTTCGTCCTCTCCGCTCTAGTCGGCCTGGGGATTACGACCGCCATCGTGGGGATTGGCAGCCACTTCGGCCTGGATCCGCGAATCGCAAAGGGCGTGGCGATCGTCGTCAGCTTCCAGGCGACTTATGTCCTGCGCAAGAAAGTGGTCTTCGCATGAGCAGCGAGGCGGCGCCGCAAATGGACCTGAAGCGGCAGCTTTGGCTGGTGCTTGCAATCTGGATCTTCGTTTCCGGATGGATGATCCTCGAGGCCCTTCCGGCCATCCATGAATGGACCTTCCCCGACCCCGATGACGCGATGCGGCTCGTCCAGGTCCGCGACTGGCTTGCCGGGCAGAGCTGGTTCGACGTCACTCAGTATCGCTTGAACCCGCCGGCTGGCGGGCCGATGCACTGGTCGCGCCTGGTCGACCTTCCGATCGCCGCCGTGATCCTCCTTGGCCGGCCGTTTCTGGGCCAGCACGGCGCCGAAACCGCCGCCCTCATTGCCGTCCCGCTTCTGACGCTTGGCATTGCGATGCTGCTCGTGCACCGCATTGCGCTGCGCCTGATGGGATCGCCCTCGGCCCTGCTGGCGGTGCTTGCGACCCCCGCGTCCCTCGGCGCGATGAAGCAGATGCGGATCCTGCGCATCGATCACCACGGCTGGCAAATCGTGCTCGCGCTCGCGGCCCTTCTTGCGGTTCTCGACACGCGGCCCCGCCGCTCGGGAATCGTTGCCGGAGCGGCGATGGCGCTCTGGGTCAACATCTCGATCGAAGCGCTTCCATTCGTTGCCGCGGTCGGCGCCTGGTTCGCCTTCGAGTGGCTTGCCAATGGAGTGGCCGGTGAGCGGCTCAGGACTTTTCTCGCGTCGCTCGCGCTCGGCAGCGCGGCGCTGTTCATGCTGACCCACTTTCCCTCGGTATGGCTGAGCCACCCCCATGACGTGCTCAATATAGCCCACCTTGCCGGCTTTTCGGTTGCAGCCTTGTGCTGCTGGTTCGCCATTCGCCCGACGATTGGCGACCTGCGGCTTCGGCTGGCTGTGCTTTGCGGCGTCGGGATCGTTGCCGTGGCTGCCATGTTTGCGGTCGACCCGCATTTCCTCGACGGGCCTTTCTCCTTCCTCGACCCGCTCGTTCGTACCCTCTGGTACGACGGCGTCGACGAGGGCCAGCCGATCTGGCGTCTCGCAGGCGGCGATGCGGCCGCGGGGCTCGCTCAGCCGCTAGTCGGCCTCGCCGGAGGCCTGTTCGCGATCTGGAAATGCAGGGCCGAGCAGCGCGCGGGCTGGATTGCATTCACCTACATAATGGCGGCGATGACGCTCGCCTCGGTCTTCGTCATCCGCGAGGCAACGACGGCAAGCGTCCTAAGCCTCCCCGGGACGGCATTCCTTTGCGATTATGCCCTTCGCCGCGCGCGAACCGTGTCGCTGATGCCGGCACGGGTTCTTGCGACCACGGGGGCCGTCTTCATCATGGCTCCCGCTTATGCCGCCCCGGCGCTTGTCATGCCCGCTGATCCGCGTCTCATCAAAGCGATGCATTCCTCCGATTCCTGTGTCACCAGGACGCAGCTCGAGAAGCTCAATCAACTGCCGGCGAGCAATCTTGCGGTGCCGCTCGACATCACGCCCTCGATCCTGGCCAGCACCCATCATCGCGCCATCGCCAGCGGTTATCACCGCAACGACGGCGGTATTCACGACGTGATCCTGACTTTTGCCGGTGCGCTGCCGGTCGCGAGGCAGATCATGGCCAAGAGGCAGATCGACTATGTCGTCTTCTGCCCCAACGCGCCGGAGTCGATCCGCTGGGCGATCCACGGACCGGGCGGCCTCGCATCGATGTTGAACGGTGGCCGCGCTCCCGACTGGCTGGCACCGGTTCGGATTCCGGGGCTCAAAACCCTCCAGGTCTGGCAAGTCCGCAAGGATCCCGTGGGCGTCGCCGCCTAACCGCCCTCTTAACAAGCTGTAATCCGATTCCACTGCGCATGGACAATTGACCCGATCCCGCTAGGAGCGCCGGCGGGACAAGGTTGCAGGTTTGTGACTAATGGGGGTTGAGCCTAATTTGGCGGCCGACGTGAAGCTTAGTGCTCGCCCTTGGTGGGAATCGCGGCTGTGTCTGTCGCTTGTCGTCCTCGCGACGATGCTGCCGCTCCTTTATCCGCCGGTCCCGCCGCTCGTCGACTTGTTCGGGCACATGGGCCGCTACCGGGTCGAGCTCGACCTCGATCGATCTCCGTGGCTCCGGCAATATTTCGATTATCACTGGGCCGCGATCGGCAATCTCGGCGTCGACTTGCTCGTGATCCCATTTGGCAAGCTGCTGGGCCTCGAAGCCGCAGTGAAGCTCATCGTCATCGCCATTCCGCCGCTAACCGCCGCTGGCTTCCT
>DATIQO010000064.1:0-5883 GCA_035470745.1 Sphingomicrobium sp.
CAATCAGGACCTTGACGGGAAGGCGCTGGCGCAGGTGCAAAAGCTGCCAGTCGCATCAAGTGTCGACCAGCGCCCGATCGACGCCTGGATGGTCACGCCTCCCGACTTCGACCCGGCGAAGAAATATCCCCTGATCCTGGAGATCCACGGCGGTCCATTCTCGGCTTACGGCCCGACCTTCTCAAGCGACGACCAGCTGTACGCCGCCAGCGGCTATATCGTCCTCTATACGAACCCGCGCGGATCGACCTCTTACGGCGAGGAGTTCGCAAACCAGATCGACAAGGCCTATCCAGGTCACGACTATGACGATTTGATGAGCTCGGTCGACGCGGCGATCGCAACCGGGCGTGTCGATCCCAATAACCTGTTCGTTACCGGCGGCTCAGGTGGGGGCGTCCTGACCGCCTGGATCGTCGGCAAAACCGATCGCTTCCGCGCCGCAGCGACGCAAAAGCCGGTGATCGACTGGGCGAGCTTCGTGCTGACGAGCGATGGCGCACCCTATTATTCGCCCTACTGGTTCGCGAAGAAGCCGTGGGAGGATCCGATGGGCTATTGGCAGCGCTCGCCGCTCAGCCTTGTCGGCAACGTCAAGACGCCGACTCTCGTGGTGGTCGGAAGCGAGGATTATCGCACGCCCGACAGCGAAGCTGAGCAATTCTACGAAGCGCTCCAGCTGCGCGGCGTTCCAACCGAGTTCGTCAAGGTTCCAGGAGCAAGCCACGGCGGTATCGCCGCGCGGCCGAGCCAGGCCGCGGCCAAGGCAAGCGCCATCCTCGCCTGGTTCGACCGTTACCGAACAGGCAAATGAGAAGTTCCAACGGCTGCTAACGAAAGGGCTTCCCCGCCCCGCGCGCGCTAACTAGTTGGCATATCGCAAGGTCCTTGCGCAGCTCAACCGAGCTGCCGCAAAGACGAGTAAGCATCTGGGAGAATGATCAACGTGAGAACCACCCGCTGGCTCCTGGCAACTGCGCTTCTTACTGCCGCCGTCCCCGCGCTTGCCGCATCTACCGGCAGCTTCAGCACGCAGCGCCTGTCGAACGTTGACAAGGCCTTGTCGTCCGACGCCTTCCAGGGACGCGGAACGGCTGCCCCGATCGAGCCGACCGTCATCAAATATATCGCGGACCAGCTCAGGGCCGCGGGAGTCCAGCCGGGCGGCGACGTCGTGAATGGTCAGCGCACCTGGTTCCAGAAGGTACCGCTGCTCCAGTCCGAAATCGTCGGAACACCCGAAATCAGCCTCAACGAGAATGGGACGGTTCTCTCCCTCCGCCAGGGTACGGACCTTGCTGTCCTTGCCCCCCTCAACGGAGCCAATCGCGTAGACATCCAGAACGCGCCTCTCGTCTTCGTGGGCTATGGCGTCGATGCGCCCGAGCGCGGCTGGAACGACTTCAAGGGCGAGGACATGCACGGCAAGATCCTCGTCGAGCTTGTCAACGACCCCGACTTTGAAGCGCAACCGGGCGAAGCCGTCGCAGGCAAGTTCGGCGGCAAGGCAATGACCTATTATGGCCGCTGGACATACAAATATCAGGAAGCGGCGCGCCAGGGCGCCCTGGGCGTGATCCTGATCCACGAGACCGCTCCGGCATCCTACGGCTGGGAAGTCGTCCAGAATTCGAACACCAATGCGCAGTTCGACATCGTTCGCGAAAACCCGGGCGCGACGCACACGGAGCTGGAGAGCTGGATTCAGCGTCCACTTGCCGCGCAGCTCTTCGAGCGCTCGGGCCTCGACCTCGACAAGGCGAAGGTCGCCGCCCGCAGCTCCACTTTCCGGCCGATCCCGCTCAAGGCGACGCTATCAGCTCACTATGCCGCCAGGCCCCAAGTCATCGAGAGCCACAACGTTGCGGGAATCCTGCCAGGCAAGAAATATCCGGACGAGACGATCATCTATTCGGCGCATTGGGATCATCTCGGCATCGGAAAGCCCGATGCGACCGGTGACCGCATCTACAACGGCGCTGTCGATAACGGCACCGGCGTATCGGAACTGATCGAGCAGGCCCGCGTGTTCGCCGCCGGTCCCCGGCCGGATCGTTCGGTGCTCTTTCTCGCCGTGACCGGCTAGGAAAAAGGACTGCTCGGGTCCGAATATTATGCGACCCACCCGCTCTATTCGCCGGGCAAGACCGTCGCCGACCTCAACGTCGATGCATGGCAGCCTGTCGGCCGACAGAAGGATTTCACGATCCGCGGCACTGCAAAGCTCGACCTCGTCGACATGGTCGTAGCTGAAGGAAAGAGCCAGGGACGCTACTACACGCCGGACCCGCATCCGGAGACAGGTGGCTTCTATCGCTCGGATCACTTCTCATTCGCCAAGGTAGGCGTTCCAGCGATCAGCTTCTCGCAGGGGCTCGACCTGGTGAACGGCGGCACAGCGCGCGGAGAGCAGCTCGCGCATGAGTACAACCAGCTGCACTATCATCAGCCGAGCGATGAATGGCAGGCAAACTGGGATTGGAGCGGCGTTGCGGAGAACGCCGAGCTTCTGCACCAGGTCGGTCTGAAACTCGCGAATTCGCGCGCGTGGCCGAACTGGTCGAGCGACAGCGAATTCCGCTCGGCACGTGACGCCAGTGCCGCCGAGCGCAGCAGCGGCGCGCCCGCTCCCGCTAAGCCTCAGCCCGGCAAAGGGGAGCGCGGTTAAGCGAAACGCTTGGCCGATCTCTTGCCGATCCTAAGCGCGAACTCGTCGACTTATCGAGGCTGGCGCGGGGGACATGGGGGTGCGCCGCGCCTCAACGTTTCAGCGCGATTGGTCGTGAGCCCGCCAAGGTGAAACCCCTCGAGACGATACCCTGGATGCTGGAGCAGGCAGTCCAACTGGCGTAATCCGCCGGCTGCTGTTCAACGATTGGAGGCGCGAACATGGCAGACCTCATTTTCTATACGAACCCGCAATCTCGTGGACGGATCGTCCGCTGGATGCTTGAGGAAGTGGGGCAGCCCTACCAGACCGAGATCATCGGCTACGACCAGATCAAGGCCCAATCCTACCTCGCCGTCAATCCGATGGGGAAGGTGCCCGCAATCAGGCACGGCAAGCATGTGATCACGGAATGCGCCGCCATCTGCGCCTATCTCGCCGACGTTTTCCCGGAAGCGGGTCTTGCCCCACGCACCGAAGAAAAGGCGGATTATTACCGCTGGCTCTTTTACGCTGCGGGTCCGGTCGAAGCCGCTGTGTCGAACCAGGCGATGGGATGGGTCCCGACGCCGGAGCGCGAGCGCATGTTCGGCTATGGCAATTTCGACAAGGTCGTCGCCGTTCTCGATGAGCTGTTCAGCCTGCGCGACTATGTGTGCGGTGAGCGTTTCACTGCGGCCGACGTCTATGTCGGCTCACAAATCATCTTCTCCATGCAGTTTGGCATGCTGCCGGAGCAAGAGAGCTTCAGGCGCTATCGCGACCGCCTGCAGGCGCGTGAGCCCTACCAGCGCGCCAGCCAGATCGACAATGAGGCTGTGGCGCAGATGCAGTCCGCTCAGCCGCAGCCTGCTTGAGGCGCGAAAAAAGGGCCGGCGGATTGCTCCGCCGGCCCTCTTGCTCAATCCTACTCCGCTTAGCGGCGATTGCCCATGAAGCTGAGCAGGAACTGGAACATGTTGATGAAGTCGAGATAGAGTGTCAGCGCTCCCATCACGACCGTCTTGCCTGCCATCTCCGTCCCCTCGACGTAGAAGTACATGCTCTTGATGCGCTGCGTGTCGTATGCGGTGAGACCAGCAAACAGCAGGACGCCAAGGACGCTGATTGCCAGCGCAAGCGCACTGGAATGAAGGAAGAGGTTGATCAGCATTGCGACGAGGATGCCGACAACGCCCATGATCAGGAACGTGCCGAATCCACTGAGATCACGCTTCGTCGTATAGCCATATAGGCTGAGACCGAGATAGGCCGCGGCCGTGGCGAAGAACGTCTGTGCGATCGATGCTCCGGTGTAGACAAGGAACAGGGTCGACATCGACAGGCCCATCAGCGCGGCAAATGCCCAGAAAAGCATCTGCAGCGTCGATGTACGCATGCGCGCCATTCCGAAGCTCATCGCGAACACGATCGCGAGCGGCGACAAGGTTACCACCCATCCGATGAGGCTCATCGAGCGGCCCGTCGGCGAAATCAGGACGTCCGCGGCATAAGGCGCGAACAAGAGGGCGATGATGCCGGTCAGCAGCACGCCCGATGCCATGTAGTTGTACACCGACAGCATGTACGACCGAAGGCCCACATCGCGGGCGGCGCGCGGCACACCAACCGTTGCGGCAGTGTTCACGCCTGTCGTGCGCGGGTCATTCCATTCAGCCATTTCATCTCCTTCGCGCAGGGCATTTGGCCCGTAACGCATGACAAATATATCGTAGATGCCCGAAAGGACTTCAAGCGAAACCGGATCGGCCCCTTCCCTCGCGCAAATGCCCTTTCGCGTCCAAGCAGCGTCAGGCGCGCCTGGACGGGCACGAGGGGCGCGGTAGATCAGCCCATGAGATCATCTCAACATCCACTCGATCCTCTCTAGGATCCTCCGCCACATCGGCATCAGCACGCCGCCATAGCCAATCGACGAATAAGCCAGCGCCGAGAAATAAGGGTATCCTCGAAAGGGCTGAACGTGGCGAGACTGAAAAGGGAGAGAATGGTCCAAGCCTTGATCTCGACCGTCAGGAGGGCAAGGCAGCGATTGGCGACAGCCGCCTCGCCACGCTAAACTTTAAGCAAGATTAACGCCATTGCCCACTGCACCGCGTAGTGCGACAGTGTCCGGAATGGGGGAAGTCATCGAACGATCCCCGCTCTGGCGGACCATCCGCATCGCGCTCCTCGCGCTTGCGGCCTTGCTCCTCCTCGTGCCAGCCGCGGTTCCAGCAGCGCTGCCGGGCCGAATCGTTGCTGTCGGCGATCTCCATGGCGATTATGACGCTTGGGTTCAGATAGCCCGAGCCGCGGGCCTGACTGACCAGGCCGGTCATTGGGCGGCGGGAAAAGCGACGCTTGTCCAGCTCGGCGACATTCTCGACCGCGAGCCGGACTCGCTGAAGATCGTACGCAGCCTCCAGGAGCTGCAAAAGGAGGCGTCGCGAGCGGGCGGTCACGTTGTCGTCGTCCTCGGCAATCACGAAGCCATGAACCTGCTCGGCGACTTTCGCTACACCACGCCGGGTGAATTCTCGGCCTTCGCCGGGCCTGGCTCGGCTGCGCTGCGCGACCGGATATATGAGCAGAACCGCTCCGCGATCGAGAAAGCCGCTCAAGCGACGAACCCCGCGCTGACTTCGCAACAGATCCGAAACGGCTGGATGGCGGAACATCCCCTCGGCTGGCTCGAGCACAAATTCGCCTGGAGCCCATCGGGCGACCTTGGAAGGTGGGCGGCGCGCAATCCGGCAATCGTAAGGATTGGAAACACGCTGTTCGTGCACGGGGGGCTTAGCGCGGAATATTCGAAGCTGACGCTAGAGGAGATCAACCATCGTGTCGCCGCTGCAATGACGACAGGCGATGGTCGCCCGACAACCGTGCTCTACGACCCGCTCGGACCGCTTTGGTATCGAGGCCTCGTCATGAAGGATGCCGATGCCGAAGATCTCCGATCCAAGGCTTCGCCGCCGCCAGCGCCAATGGAGCCCGGCGAGGAGCTGAGGGCCGTGCTCTCGGCATATGGCGCGCAGCGACTGGTCATCGGCCACACGCCTGATCTCAAGGGCATCGAGATCTCAGCGGACGGGCGTCTCGCCCGCATCGATACGGGCATTTCCCGCGCCTATGGCGGCCCGCTTAGCTGGCTCGAGATCATCGGCGGGTCCATGATTCCACACACAGTCGTGAGGTCGGCACAATGATGAAATCTCTCGCCATCGCTGCTG
>DATIQO010000065.1:0-3683 GCA_035470745.1 Sphingomicrobium sp.
GATTGCTCCGGACCAGGGTCCAGGCAGGGTCAGCTCCCTAGGATGCTATATCGCCTCAGGGATTTTCCGAAGGCGCGCACCGGGTAGTGCCCGTCGGGTGCAATCTAGTGCGAGGGCCGTCCTGTCTCAACCCCTTCGAGCGAGCGAAAGGCCTGTGCGACGTTCGGTGGCTGTTCATTGAGCGTCTGCGCGGTGAGCAGCGAACAATAAAAAAACATCAGCTCGACGCCGACGTGGTTCAGCTCTCGAGCGTCTCGGCGAGCATCTCGAGCCGCCTCGCCAGCGCTTCTGTCCGTTCGACCAGCGCGGGATCGGGAGGCGAGGGGACGGCGGCAGCGGCGGCTTCCGGCTTCTTGTCGATCAGCTGGTCGGCAAGGAGCAGGGAGGCGAACAGGAATTGGCGCGCTTCCGACAGGGTCCCGAGGCCGGCGAGCGCTTCGCGACTCTTGCCGTCGACCAGACGGGCAGCAGCGCGCAAATTTTCTTCCTCGCCCTCGCGGCACGCGACCTGATAGGTGCGGCCAGCGATGCTGAGGTCAATGAGCGAGGCCATCAGGCCGCCGCCTGCCGGATGAGCTCGTCGAGCTCGTGGACGACCTCGCGGACCTTGGCGCGAAGCTCTTCGTCCCGCTCAGCCGGTTGCTGGCGCTGGGCAAGCGCTTTCTCAACGCGAGCCAGCGCTCGTTCTGCCCGCTCCAGTGCTGCGGAAAGGCCGCCGTCATCCATGGATCTCCCGCTACGCAAGTTAGTGACTCCGGGCAAGCATTGACGGTGAACGGCTCACCGGACAAAGGGCGCGTGCCATCGGTCCTGAGTCCTTCAGCCGATCCTAACAGCCTCGCGGAGCCTATGCAGCCGACCGACCGCCGCCTCGCCAACGCCATTCGCGCCCTCGCGATGGACGCGGTAGAAGCCGCGAACAGCGGGCATCCAGGAATGCCCATGGGCATGGCGGATGCCGCCACAGCCCTGTTCACGCGCCATCTGAAATTCGACGCCTCCGACCCGCGCTGGCCAGACCGTGACCGCTTCATCCTGTCGGCGGGGCACGGGTCGATGCTGATCTATTCGCTCCTTTACCTCACCGGCTACGAGCGGCCGACGCTTGAGGACATCAAGCGTTTTCGTCAGCTCGGCTCGCCGACCGCGGGCCATCCGGAAAATTTCGAGCTTCCAGGCGTCGAGGTCACGACCGGTCCCCTCGGCCAAGGCGTCGCGATGGCGGTCGGCATGGCGATCGCCGAACGGCATCTCAACGCCATTTACGGCGACGAGCTGGTCGACCACCGTACCTTCGTTATCGCGGGCGACGGCGACTTGATGGAGGGCGTCAATCACGAGGCGGTGGGGCTTGCCGGCCATCTCGGGCTTGGCCGGCTGATCGTGCTGTGGGACGACAACAACATCACGATCGATGGTTCGACGGAGCTTTCGAGGAACGAGGACGTCGTTGCCCGGCACCAGGCCGCCAAGTGGCATACATGCGCATGCGACGGCCTTGATGCCGACGATGTCGATCGCGCGATCAGGGAAGCGCTGGCCGATCCGCGGCCAAGCCTGATCCGCTGCAGGACGATCATCGGCTATGGCGCGCCGGGCAAGCAAGGCACTGCAGCGACTCACGGCGCGGCGCTCGGCAAGGCCGAGGTCGAGGCGGCAAGGAAGGAGCTCGGGCTCGAGGACAGGGACTTTGCCGTTCCCGACGACGTGCTCGCCGCATGGCGCGCGGTCGGAAAACGGGGCGCGGCCGAGCATTCGCAATGGAACGAGCGGCTCGAAGGCAGCCCGCGCAAGGACGAATTCCTTGCCCAGATCGGCGGCAAGGTCAGCGATGCATGGCTGAAGCCCTATCTCGACAAGCTGCTCGCCGACCTCAAGCCGGTCGCGACGCGCAAGGCCTCGGAGATGGCGCTCGAAGCGATCAATGCGGCTCTTCCCTCGACGATCGGCGGTTCGGCGGATCTCACCGGGTCGAACAACACCAAGACCAAGGGCCTCGAACCGCTGACGCAAGAAAATTACGGCGGGCGCTACATCTATTACGGCATCCGCGAATTCGGCATGGCGGCGGCGATGAACGGGATGGCGCTCCACGGCGGCGTCATTCCCTACGGCGGCACCTTCCTCGTCTTCACGGACTATGCTCGTCCCGCAATCCGCCTGTCGGCGCTGCAGCGGGCGCGGGTCATTTACGTGATGACGCATGATTCGATCGGCCTTGGCGAAGACGGCCCGACCCACCAGCCGATCGAACATCTGCAAAGCCTCCGCGCGATGCCGCAGCTCGAGGTTTTCCGTCCCGCCGACGCGGTAGAGACGGCGGAGTGCTGGGCACTCGCGCTTGCGAGCGACCTGCCATCGATCCTCGCGCTGACGCGCCAGAATGTTCGGCCGGTGCGGCTTGAAGCTGCTTCCGAAAACCTCTCGGCGAGCGGCGCCTACCGTCTCAAGGCTGCCGAAAGCGAACGGAAAGTCATCATCATGGCGACCGGCTCCGAAGTCGAGATCGCGCTCGACGCGGCAGCCGAGCTTGAACGTCGGGGCATCGGTGCCGATGTCGTGTCGATGCCCTCGACCGAGCGCTTCGATGCCCAGCCGCGTCAATATCGCGAAGAAATCCTGCCCGACGTCAGCAACCGCGAGATCCTGCGCGTCTCGATCGAGGCGGGGACGACCTTCGGCTGGGAGCGCTACACGGGGCTCCATGGCCTGCGCATCGGAATCGACCGCTTCGGCGTCTCGGCGCCGGCGAGCGATGCCTATGACTATTTCGGCCTGACCGCGGACAAGGTCGCCGAGCGCGTGACGGACTTCATGAAGACAAGAGGAATCCAATGACGAGAGTTGCAATCAATGGCTTCGGCCGCATCGGCCGCCTTGTCGCACGGGCGATCCTTGAGCGGCCCGACTGCGGCCTCGAGCTGGTCAGCGTCAACGACCTTGCCGATGCCAAGTCCAACGCCTGGCTGTTCAAGCATGACAGTGTCCACGGCAAGTTCCCGGGCGAGGTGACGACCGAGGGCAACGACATCATCGTCGATGGCAAGCGCATCCACGTGACCGCTGAAAAGGATCCCTCGAAGCTCCCCCACGCGCAAAACGGCATCGACATCGCGCTCGAGTGCACCGGATTTTTCACCGATCGCGACGGCGGCGAGAAGCATATCCAGGCCGGTGCCAAGCGGGTGCTGATCTCCGCTCCCGCAAAGGGCGTCGACTTGACGGTCGTCTATGGTGTCAACGACGACAAGCTGACCCCCGAGCACAAGATCGTCTCGAATGCCTCGTGCACCACCAATTGCCTGGCGCCGGTGGCAAAGGTGCTGAACGATGCGCTCGGCATCGAGCGCGGTCTCATGACGACCGTTCACGCCTATACCAATGATCAGAAGATCCTCGATCAGATCCACAAGGACCTGCGCCGCGCCCGTGCGGCGGCGATGTCCATGATCCCGACCACGACCGGCGCTGCGCGCGCGGTCGGCGAGGTGCTCCCGGAGCTCAAGGGCAAGCTCGACGGATCGGCGATCCGCGTTCCCGTCCCCGATGGAAGCATCATCGATCTCACCTTCCAGCCGGGCCGCGACACGACCCGCGAGGAGGTCAACCAGATCCTCAAGAGCGCGAGCGAGAGCGATCGCCTGCGGGGCATTCTCGAATTTAGCGACGAGCCGCTCGTTTCG
>DATIQO010000066.1:0-2775 GCA_035470745.1 Sphingomicrobium sp.
CCAAGGCGGTGACTCCGCTCCCGGGCGAGCTGCGCCCAGGCGAGCATGTCGAAACCGAAGAAACCTATCCGTTCGGATTATAGGCAAAGCGGCAAAAGTTCCGTCCACATCGGACCGAGAATCGCTGGAGCGGTTCAGGGCATTGAAGCGTATCTACCTCGAGCTCGGTCATTTTTTACTCGATGCGGAGGAGATCATGCCGCAGCGCCGCCGAGTGCAGAAAGGCAGCTTCGGTAGCCATTTTGACGAGCTCGTGAAGAATTTTCCTCACGAGCCCGAGGAGCCCGTCCGCGAAAAGCGCGATCGCGGGAACGCCGACCCCAGGCATATCAACGACCGGCTGTTCGAGAGTGCCTGGCACAAGTCTTCCTGATCTCTCGCGGAGCGGCTCGCGCTAGGCTCGCTTGAAACCCGCTGCGAGCCAGGCGGCACATTCTGCCCCCAGCTTCTCGCGGGCTGCGGCCTCGTAATCGGCGATGTTCCTGTCCGACAGAATGCCGGCCCAGCGACCGTTCTTGCCCTTGTTGATGAAGGTCTGCGGCCCGCCCTCGAGGATCGCATCGCCGAATGGAGCAACCTCCTGGGCGTGCTCTTTCATGTAGCTGAAGGTGCATCGTTCGACCAAGCGGGTCCAGCGCGCCGGATCGATCTCGGCTCCGAGAAAGGCTGCGATGCGCCGCATCTCGCCTTCGAGATCGCTGCTGAGATCGCTAAAGTGCACGATCAGGATATTGTCGATGCCGCGAGCTTCCCACCAGCTCCCGACATGGTCGAAATAGGGCCAGAAGGGGAACCCGTCCTCGTCGAGCCAGCGACGGAAATATCGCCGAATATCGGGATCCGGCGGCCCGATTGGAGGCCCGATCCGGCCGGGCGTGTCGTTGAACGCGCGATAGTAAAGCTCGGTGGCATTCGAATGATTGTGGTGAAGGCTCCAAACGACGTCGCGCCCGTCGCGGGCAACGTAGATATATTTTGCGCGCGGCGAATAAACCAACGCATCAAGAGGAAGGTGGCTCTTGAGGATCCGCGGGTGACGTTGGGCGGCGAGGGCGGCGAGCCGCATGCGCTGGTTGAGGCGCGAATCCATCCACGGCGATATCCTGTTGATCGGAATTTCGGCGCCGGCGAAGACCAGTTGCGCGACGATCTGCTGCATCCAGGTCGTCCCCGATTTGGGGTAGGTCGCGACAATCACGTCGCCGGGACGGAACTCGAACGCGTTCCAGATCCTCGAATCCAGATGATGGTTGCAAAGCTCCCGGCTCTTTCGGGGCACCCTTGCAGCCATGGTCATTGCGCCGTCCCTTGCTGCAGCCGCACTGGCTCTGGTCGGGGCGAAAGCTTCATCTTCATCCCTGTTGCCGCCGCAGGCCACGCGCAAGCGGCTGTCTAATCCTTCTTCGCCTTCGCGCGCAGCTTCGTGATTGTCGTCGCGTTGCTGATCTCCTCGACCTCTGTCCGGCAATGGATGAGGCGAATTCCCTTGCCCTTGAGCGCGCGCTCGAATGCCGGCACGAAATCGGCGGTCGTCGCGACTGTCTCCGCCCAGCCACCATAAGCGCGCGCAAGCGCCGCGAAGTCAGGGTTCTTCAGCTCGGTCGCGCTGATCCTGGCCGGATATTCGCGCTCCTGGTGCATGCGAATGGTGCCATAGCTGCCATTGTCGACCAGCACGACCAGCAGGTCAGCGCCATATTGTGCCGCCGTTGCCAGTTCCTGACCGTTCATCAGGAAATCGCCATCTCCGGCCACGCACACGACCGGCCGGTCCCTGAAGCGCAGCGCCGCCGCGACCGCGGCAGGAAGGCCATAACCCATCGTTCCCGACGTCGGCGCGAGCTGCGTCGGCATCGCGCCGTAGCGCCAGTAGCGATGCCACCAGCCCGAGAAATTGCCGGCGCCGTTGCAGATGATGCTGTTTTCAGGAAGTCGCTCGCGCATTGCCGCGACACAGGGCCCAAGGTCGAGCTTCACGCCTTCGCGGCTCTTGGGTTCGCTCCAGTCGAGCCACTCGCGGTGGGCCTCCTCGCCGCACGAGAAGCGGACGAGATCGGGATCGATCCAGCCGTCGACCATTTCCGCGAACTCGCCCATGTCCGCGCAGATCGGAAGATCGGCATGGTAGACCCGGCCGAGCTCGTTGGGGTCGGGGTGGACGTGGACCAGTGTCTGGCCCGGGTGGTCGGGCGTGATGAGCGTGTATCCATCGGTCGTCGCCTCGCCGAGCCGGGGGCCGATCGCGAGGATGAGGTCGGCGTCGCGCACGCGCTGTTGAAGCTTGGGATTGGGGCCGTAGCCAAGCTGGCCTGCATAGATGCCGCAATTGTTGCTGATGGCATCCTGGCGGCGGAACGCGGCGGCGACGGGGATGCCGTACCTAAAGGCGAAATTGGCAAAATGATGCGCAGCGCGCGGGCTCCAGTCGGCGCCGCCGACGATTGCGACCGGCGCGGCGGCTTCCTTCAACAGCTCGAACATCGCCTGGACGGCGCCCGGATCGGGCTCCTCCGCGAGCGGCGGCACGCACGGGCGGTCTGCAACGTCCGCCTCGTCGCGCAGCATGTCTTCAGGAAGCGCCAATACGACCGGGCCGGGACGGCCGGCAGTCGCAACCCGATAGGCGCGGGCGACATATTCGGGAATGCGGCGCGCGTCCTCGATCCTTGCCGCCCATTTGGCGATTGGCGCGAAAAAGGCGGGAAAGTCGATCTCCTGGAAGCCTTCGCGGTCGCGATCGCCGCGCGCGACGTCGCCGATGAACAGGATCATCGG
>DATIQO010000067.1:0-19149 GCA_035470745.1 Sphingomicrobium sp.
GATCGCAAATCCGCCCAGCGTCAGCAGCAGCGAGCCGCGTTCTCCTCCGTAGAACACGCGCGAGAGCACCGTTGCAAAGTAGAGATAGAGCGTGAAATCGTACCATTCGACGATGGTCGAGAATGCCGCCACGGCAAGCGAATGGGGCGGGAGGACGCGGTGCTTGCCGGTCTCGTCGAAGATCGCGACTTCATTCATGTCGATCGGCGCACGATGCCAGACTGCGAGCGGACTGTCGCCATTGCTGAAAGGAGCGAAAGCGCGTGCAAAATCGACGAGAGTTCAGGAATTGCGCCCTTTGATCATCGGCCTCGTTCCAGACGGCGCCAGGCACCCGGTCGACGATGCGCCACCGGGGCAGATGGAAGGAATTGCAGCAAAACAGCCCGCCGCGCTTGAACCGGCCTAGCGACCGGCGCGAACCGGGCGCCAGTCGTCGCCCGGCCACTCCTGGCTTGCCTAGTCGCGCGTCCGCGGAGCGAGCTCGTCGAGATGCTCGAGCAAGTCGGCAGGATCGTCAAACACGCGCATGGCGCCGGCGCGCTCCAGTTCGTCCTTGCCGTACCCGCCGGCCAGCAGCCCGATCCCGAGCGCGCCGCAACGGGAGGCCGCGTACATGTCCCAGATACTATCCCCGACGACATAGGACCCGCGCGTGGTCGTACCGAGCCTTCGCGCTGCCTCGACGAACAGGTCGGGGTCCGGCTTGGCGTAGCGCACCATGTCGCGGGTAATCACGATCGCTCCCTCTGGATCGATGCCGAGGCTTTGCAGGTTGGTGCTCGCAGTGCGCATTCTTCCGCTGGTCGCGATCGCCCAGGGAAGCTTTTGCCGGGTCAGTTCCTGAAGCAGTTCCGACGCGCCGGGCAGCGGCGGCACGTCCCTTGAAAGTTCGCGGAACAGCTCGGCGTGGCGCTCGCGCAGCCGTTCCAGGGTTGCCTCGTCGATGGGACGGCCGAGCTCCCGCTCGAGCTGCCTGGTGAAGAGCCCTCCGCTCATGCCGATCTTGCGGTGGATGCGCCAAACGGAAAGCTCGAGCCCTTCCTCGTGCAGCGCCAAGTGCCATGCCCGCACATGGTTGTAGACGCTGTCGACGAGGGTCCCGTCGAGATCGAAGAGGAACGCAGCAGTCTCCATCATATGAACGGCCCAACACGGGCCTGCTTGCCTCAGTTCCAAGGCTTGCGAGGGAAGGCGCGGCTGGCGACCCGGAGCGCGGGTCCAGGGGTGGTTCGTTCAGCTGGCCGCCGGACCTGGCGCGGTCTCATTCCCCGTCCGTCAGCGGGGCAGCAATCGCGACGAAATCCGGCATGAACCTAACGGAATATAAACCATGGGCGCCTAGGGCTTTTTCGACGTGGGGTCGTATCGAGTGGAAAGTATCAGGCGCATATTAAGATCCGGGGGCAATCCGCCCCAGGAAGAGGCGCGGCCGGAATCGGCGCGCGCCGAGGCGCTGCTGCGTGAATTCGAGACCAGCGAAAAGGGCTGGTTCTGGGAAACGACTCGCGAGGGGACCCTGTCCTACATCAGCGAAAGCGTCGCGAGCGCGCTTGCGCGCGAGCCGGCGGACCTCATCGGACGACCGTTCACCGACTTGATCTCGACCGAAACGGCGGATGGAAGCGCGACTTCGGAGCGGACGCTGGGTTTTTATCTCTCGTCCCACGTCGCGTTCCAGGACCTGATCGTCAGGGCAAAGACCAAGAATGAGATCTGGTGGTCGATCACCGGGCGGCCCGTCCACGACGATGTCGGCCGCTTCTTCGGCTTTCGCGGCTTTGCATCGGACCTTACCAAGATGCGGCAGTCGGAGGTCGAACTCGATCGGCTGGCGCGGCAGGATTCGCTCACTGGCCTTGCCAATCGCGAAGCGCTTCGGCGCGCGCTCGACGATGCGCTCGTCGGCGCGGTGCGACGCAAGCATCGCTGCTCGGTCTTCCTCCTCGACCTCGACCGCTTCAAGGCCGTCAACGATACGCTCGGCCATCCGGCCGGCGATACGCTCCTGCGGCTGGTGTCGCTGAGACTGCGCGACGAAGTGGGCGAGCTTGGCCAGGTCGGTCGGCTCGGCGGAGACGAGTTCGAAGTCGTGCTTCCGGCGACCTCGTCGAAGGACGATCTATCGAATCTGGCGCAAGGGATCATCGACAGCCTCTCGCGGCCCTACACCATCAACGGCACGGTCGTTTCAATCGGGGCGTCGATCGGCATCGTCACATCGGATTATGACGACCGCACGTCCGATGACCTGCTGCGCGATGCCGACCTTGCGCTTTACGCCGCAAAGGCCGCCGGCAAGGGCTGCTTCCGCTTCTTCGCTCCAGAAATGCACGAGGCGGCGCGCGAGCGGCAGCTGATGGAGTCGGATCTTCGCGTTGCGCTCGAAAGGGATGAGCTTCGGCTCATGTACCAGCCTTGCGTCGATAGCTCGAGCGAGGCGGTGACCGGGTTCGAAGCGTTGATCCGCTGGCACCATCCCGAGCAAGGACAGGTCAGCCCGGCGATGTTCATCCCGCTTGCCGAGGAGATCGGGCTGATCAACGAGATCGGCGAATGGGTTCTGCGCACTGCCTGCGCCGAGGCGATCAAATGGCCCGATCAGGTCTCGGTCGCCGTCAACCTCTCGCCGGTTCAGTTCAAGTCGGCGTCCTTGCCCGCGACTGTAAGGGCAGCGCTTGGCGATTCGGGCCTTCCTGCTCATCGGCTCGAGCTTGAAATTACCGAGGGCGTGTTCCTCAGCAACGACGAGCACGTCCACGATATGATCGCGAACCTCAAGAAAATCGGCGTGAAGCTCGCGCTCGACGACTTTGGGACCGGCTATTCGAGCCTCAGCTATCTGCAGCGCGTTCCGTTCGACAAGATCAAGATCGACCAGAGCTTCGTGCGCGGCGCCTCGGATCCCGAAAGCCGCAATGCGGCGCTCATCCGGGCAATGGTCGGCCTTGCCCTCGACCTCAAGATGCAGACCACTGCCGAGGGTGTCGAGACGCAGGACGAGCTGCAGCTCGTGCGCAATCTCGGCTGCTCGCTCGTGCAGGGCTATATCTTCGGCAAGCCGATGCCGCCCGGCGAAGCCCTCGAGGTTGCCTCGAAAGGCGCGATCACGCGCCCGGACGCCCACCTGACGCCGCGCGAGCCTCGTATTCGCATTATCCGCGCGACCTTGCTCCACTATGACGGGCGAGTGCTCGGCGCGCGGCTCAGGAACATCTCGAGCGGAGGCGCCTTGGTCGAATGCCGCGAGGAGATGGTCGTGGGCGCGGCGGTCCAGCTCGACTTCGCCGCTGGCGGTCTCATCGACGCCGAGGTTCGCTGGACCAAGGGCACTCAATTCGGTGTCCAGTTCCGCGAGAAGTTCAACCTCAAGCTCCTGCAGCCGACAAAGCCAACGACGAAGTCGGCAAAGATGATGGCGCCGACTTACCTCAGCGCGAGGGATGAGGCGGTCGGGGACAAGTAGCAGCTCCCTGCTTGAGGCCTCAGGTGCCGCCCTGCGCAAGGCCTTTGGCGGGATGCCTGATGCCGTCGCTTCCATTTCCTGATATCGTTGCGGCAAATGCTGCGCGCGCTGACAGGGACGGGCGGACTTTGTGCAAGCAACGGCTTTCTTGATCCAGGATCGGTGAGGGTGCGACGATGAAGCTGTTTATCGGCTTTCTACTGTTCGTCTGGCTGCTTTGCGGTTTCGTCGGTGCTTGGATGCTCGACGACATGCGGGTCAAAACGATCGCGCGCGGGCCGATGAGCCTTCTCGACGGATACAATGCGGCGCCCGAGTATCAACTCGGCGGAATCTGATGCGGGTGGAAAAGAGTAGGATGGGGCCGCGTTGCAGGAGCGGGGCTCTCGGGGCGTAGCTAACAGCCGCCTGGCTTGCCTTCGCCGACTGGACGACGCGCATCGCGGGCTGAAGCGGTCAGCTTCGCGAGAGGTCTCAGGCGTCGATCTGCTCCTCGTCGAGCGCTGAGGCACGCGATTGGATGAACTCGAACCGCGGCGCCGGATCCCGGCCCATCAGCCGCTCCACGAGATCCTTGATGGGCTGGCGGTCCTCGTAGGCGCTCGGGAGCGTCACTTTCAGGAGCGAGCGCGAAGCCGGGTGCATGGTCGTTTCCTTGAGCTGCCCGGGGTTCATTTCGCCAAGACCCTTGAAGCGGCTGACTTCGAGCTTCTTGCCCTTGAATTCGCTTGCCTCGAGCTCGGCGCGATGAGCGTCATCGCGCGCATAGAGAGTCTTGGCTCCAGCGGTCAGGCGATAGAGCGGCGGCTGCGCGAGGAACAGGTGGCCGCGACGCACGAGCTCCGGCATTTCCTGGAAAAAGAAGGTCATCAGCAACGTCGCAATATGCGCGCCGTCGACGTCAGCGTCGGTCATGATGATCACGCGCTCGTAGCGCAGTGCCTCTTCAACCCATTTGTCGCGAGTGCCGCAGCCGAGCGCCTGGACGAGGTCGGCGATCTCGCTGTTGGCGCGGATCTTATCGGCGGAGGCGGAGGCGACGTTGAGGATCTTGCCGCGGATTGGAAGAATCGCCTGCGTCTTGCGGTCACGCGCTTGCTTCGCCGATCCGCCTGCGCTGTCGCCTTCGACGATGAAGATCTCGGTGCCTTGAGCATCGTCGTTGGCGCAGTCGGTGAGCTTGCCGGGGAGGCGGAGCTTCCTCGCGGAAGTCGCGGTCTTGCGCTGGACTTCGCGTTCGGCGCGGCGGCGCAGCCGCTCCTCCATCCGCTCGAGGATGTTCCCGAGGAGCGCGCGACCGCGGTCCATATTGTCGGCGAGATAATGATCGAAATGGTCGCGAACGGCGGCCTCGACGAAGCGTGCCGCCTCGAGCGAGGTCAGGCGGTCCTTGGTCTGGCTCTGGAAATGGGGATTGCGGATGAAGACGCTGAGCATGAGCTCGATGCCGTTGAAGACGTCATCGGGCGTGATGTCCTTGGCCTTCTTGTTGCCGACAAGCTCGCCGAAGGATCGAATGCCCTTGCTCAGCGCCGCGCGAAGGCCGGCCTCGTGCGTCCCGCCGTCGGGGGTCGGGATGGTGTTGCAATAATAGCTTTGGGCGCCTTCCGAAAAGAGCGGCCAGGCGACCGCCCACTCGGCGCTGCCCTGGTCATCAGGAAAGTCCTGGCGGCCCGTGAATGGCTCGTTGGTGACGGTCGGGCTTTCGCCAAGCTGCTCCTTGAGGTGATCGGCAAGACCGCCCGGGAACTGGAACACGGCCTGTTCGGGGACATCCGCCGACGCGAGCGCGGGGTCGCAGCGCCAGCGGATTTCGACCCCGGCGAAGAGATATGCCTTTGACCTCGTGAGCTTGTAGAGGCGCTCCGGGCTGAAGGTCGCATCGGCGCCGAAGATCTCGGGGTCGGGCGTGAAGCTGACGGTGGTGCCACGGCGGTTGGGCGCGGCGCCCACGGTTTCCAGCTTCGAAGTGGCGTGACCCTTCGCGAAGGTCTGGCGATAAAGCGTCTTGTCGCGCGCAACTTCGACCGTGGTCGCGGTCGAAAGCGCGTTGACGACGCTGACACCGACGCCGTGGAGCCCGCCCGAGGTCGAATAGGCCTTGCCTTCGAACTTACCGCCCGAATGGAGGGTGGTCATGATGACCTCGAGCGCCGACTTGCCGGGATATTTTGGATGCGGATCGACGGGGATCCCACGGCCGTTGTCGCTGACGGTGAGGCGATTGCCTTGCTCGAGCGTGACTTCGATGCGCGTCGCATAGCCAGCGACCGCCTCGTCCATCGAATTGTCGATGACTTCGGCGGCGAGGTGGTGGAGGGCACGGGCATCGGTGCCGCCGATGTACATGCCGGGCCGGCGACGGACGGGCTCGAGCCCTTCGAGAACCTCGATCGCGGACGCGTCATAATTTTCGGACGCCGGGGAAGCGGAAGACGAGAACAGGTCGGACATGTCCCCTGGGGTATAGGGCGCGGATTCAAGTCGTGCCAAGCGCGGGCCGGGCCGTTTTCCACAGCTCTTGAAAGTGCAGGCAGCAGTTCCAAATCATTCCTTGCCGGGCGCCGTTCGGGCCCGGCGACGGGGCGGCCATGCTCCCAACACGCACATGTCCGCCCCGCCAGTCGCTCAGAAGGAGGACAATGACATGCGTAGTGCCTTTGATTTCTCGCCGTTCCGTCGTTCGACCGTCGGCTTCGACCGATTGTTCGACATGCTCGAGAACAGCAACCTGGGACAGCCCCAGGAGAATTATCCGCCTTTCGACCTCATCAAGAAGGGCGAGAATGATTATTGCATCCAGCTCGCAGTCGCCGGCTTCAAGCCGGAGGAAATCGACATCACGGCCCAGCAGAACGTGCTGCTCGTCACGGGCCGCAAGTCGGATGAGAGCGATGAGAAGGGCAGCGATTTCATCTATCGGGGAATTGCCAACCGCTCGTTCGAGCGCCGGTTCGCGCTTGCCGACCATATCCAGGTCAGGGGCGCCGACTTGAAGGATGGCCTGCTCTCGATCGATCTCGTTCGCGAGATTCCCGAGGCGATGAAGCCAAGGAAGATCGACATCCGGGGCGGCGCCGACCAATCGGCGATCGGCGGCAGCGCGAAGCCGGCCTCGGTGCAAACGGTGGACGCCGAGGCGGAGCACGCCTGAACAGATATCCAGTTGCGTCTCAAGGCCCCGGGAGCATCCCTCCCGGGGCCTTTTTTCTTCAGCGCCTTGTCACCGTCACCTGGAGGAAGGTCGCGGGTATGTCCGTTAGTGCTCCGCCCTCGTTGTGCTGGTCGAACAAGGTGCCAAGCTCCCGTTGCAATTCGCCGGCGCGGCCGCCGCGCTCTGCCGCTTCAAAGGCGTTCATCGTCGGCCCGTAGAATTGGCGAAAGATTGTGAGGAGCTCTGAGGGCGACCCCTTGTGGCGGAACCGCCACGTCTTGCGTTCAAAGCTTATGTCCCTGGCGGGGATGCCGGCTGCGCCGAACCGGTCGCGAACCGAGCCTTCATCGCCCCAGGTCATGGGGCTGACGAACCCGGCCGGCGGCGGCGGCGTATAGGCTGCACTGATCTTCAGGATCTGGGCGACGAGGGTCGGATCGGCGGGGATCCAATTGCCCATGACGATCCGCCCGCCGGGTTTTGTAACCCGGACCATCTCGCGCGCGACATCGAAGGGGCGCGGAGCAAACATCGCGCCGAATATCGAAACGACGAGATCGAAGCTAGAATCGGAAAGCTCTGCAAGATCGCAGGCATCGCCGCGCTGGAACTTGAGGTTGCCAAGCCCCGCTGCCCGTGCCCGCTCATTGCCTGCCTTGACGAGGTTCGAGGCGATGTCGACCCCGAGCACGTCGGCGCCGCGCCGCGCTGCCGGAAGCGCTGTTGTCCCGTCGCCGCAGCCAAGGTCCAGGATCTTCATGCCAGGCTCGACTTGGAGCGTGCCGACGAGTTCTTCGCCGCTTTCGCGCATCGTTTCGGCGATACGCGTGAAATCGCCTTTCTCCCAAAGGGCACGATTGGGATTGGTCGTTTGAATGTCCATGACTGTCATCAGTAAAGCTCCCGTTTGAAAGACGTCGCGTTGCCGCGTCACCAGATTCGTGTCGCCTCGATCTGAGCCCTCGCGATGATGGAGAGCAGAGGATCGGACAGGCCGCCGCGTTCGCCGTGATTGTCATTGGCGCAGGTCGAGGACTGCGTGTCCCTCGATGCATCCTGCGCTGCCCATTGGGCGACGATGTCGGGAAAGGCAGGATCGGTAAGGGGGTGTCTCACGGCTGCAATCCTTTGCAAAAGGCCCCCGGGCGCGCCGCCGGGGAGAGGAGTGGAGTGCGCGCCCGGGGAGCCCGCTCAGCCGAGCTTGAGCGTTCCGGTGACCCGGATCGGGCGGCTGATGTTGAAGTAGTTGGGCGAGGTCTTCATCACGACCTGGTGGATTTCCTCGAAGTCGCGCGGAGCGCCGTCGCCCTTGATCGTCACTTCATATTGGATCTTCTCATAACCTGGCGCGACCTTGTCGCTGAGACCGAGGAAGCCGCGCAGGTCGAGCTGGCCCCTTGTCTTGATTTCCAGCTGTTCGAGCTTGATGCCCCTCAGCGACGCGCCGGCGACATAGCCAACCGTGATGCAGGCGTTGAAGGCGGCCATCAGCAGTTCCTGCGGATTGGCGGCGCTGTCGCCGCCCAACAGCTCGGGCGGCTCGTCGGCGACGATCTTGTGCGAGCGCGCAATCCGCTCCCCGCCAAGCGTATAGCCCTCGACGATGGTCTCGCTGCGGGTCTGCCCCGTCCAGCATGTGGTCACGTCGAATGCGACGAGCGCCTTTGCCGGATCGGCCTCGATCGCAGCAACCGTTTCGCTGAGCGCATTGAGGTCAATGCCATTGACCCGGCTTTTGACGATATCGAGCATGGATGTTCTCCTTTCCAACAATGTGGCCTGGGTAAGCGGGCTCAAGCGAACAGCGGGGCCGCCTCGTCGATGCGCTGGGCAGCGGCCGGCGACAGCGCCTTCAGCGTGTCGCGGAAGCGCTCGTGGACCATGCCTGAGCCGATGTAGGTCCAGCGCGCGGCCTGGTGCTGCTGATCGATCAGCTCCGCACGATCCTCGACCTTGCGGCTGATCGCTTTCTCAAGCGCGTCGAGGTTGAACTCGGCCTGCTGCTTGAGGCCAGCGTCGAGGAAAGCGCCGATCTCGAAGAACTCGTCGATCGCCTTGCCGATCTGCGCCTCGCTCTTACCTTCGGCAAGGACATGGACGATCAGGGTATCGAGCTTTGCATGCTGCGCTTCCTCCATCCAGTGATGCTGGAGCAGGCTCTTGAAGAGCGGGTCGAGGTCGCCGTCATCGCGGATCGAGCCGAGATAATGCTGCTGGGTCATCCATTCGATCATCAAGATCAGCAATGCGACTGCGAGCGGATCGTGACGAAGGACTTCCGCGCTGATTGCCTCTGACGGGCCGATAACCTGGCAATCGACCGGGAAGCCGCGAACGAACGCCGCATGGAAGCGCTTGAACAAGTGGATGTGCTTGGCTTCCTCGCCCGCGAAGTTGAGCAGCGCGCGGATGCGCCAGTCGTCGTCGCCGACCGCCTGCCGCGAATGATCGAGCAGGAACGGCAGAATGAACTCTTCGACGATGCCGAAGATACTGAGGTACTGATGCGCGCTGATGTGGTTGAGAACCCGCTTCTCAAAGGGATCGAGCGATCCCGCGGCCGCGGTGCGGGCGAGACTTTCGGGCATGAAGCTGCGCGAGAAATCCAGCTCCTGGTCGGCGCGCAGGACATCGTCGAGCAGCCACTGAGCGCGAAGCGAAGACGCCAGCGTCCGCTCATAGTCAAAGTCATGATACATGATTCTATCCCTTTTATCTTAATGTGTTTCAACGAACGGGAGGCAAGCCGTAGCAATCGCGGCTACGCTCGAAATAAATGTAAAGAATACGACGGCTGTCTTCCCGGATTTGATGGACATATTATTCATGTTCAGACCTATCTTGCCCCTTCATCATTCGGACGAGCTTGTCGGTTGGCGGAAGTGTGACTTCCGATTTGTCGATTCTCGTTGCGAATTGACGGGGCCGGCATCTAGGGAACTTGGATGTTTGCCAAAATGATTACGCTGCCGGATAAATTGACCCAAACGCCGCATACGTATGCGGGGCGGGGCTCCCGAATGGACGTTCTCGACGAAATCCTAAGCTCGCTGCGTCTCGCTGGCGGCGTCATCATCGACGGCGAGTTCCGGGGCGACTTTTGCGTCCACTCGCAGTTCACGCCCGACCATTGCGCGCCGTTCTTTCCCATGCCCGAGAGGCTGATCGGCTATCACTATGTCCGGTCCGGGCGCACCGTGTGCGAGGTCGAGGGAATGGCGCCCGTCGTGCTCGGCCCTGGAAGCATTGCCATCCTGCCAAGGAACGATCCGCATACCCTGTCGAGACGGACCGGTCTCAAGCCCGCGGAGCTGAGCGAGATCGGCTGGATCACGGCCGAGGGCGTGCACCGCGTCACATCCGGCCAGGGCGAGGAAAAGACGGAGATCTGGTGCGGAATTTTGGGAACCGCGAGGAGCAGCGAGCATCCGCTGCTCGACGCGCTTCCGCCGCTGCTGACGCTCGACGTCAGCGGAGGCGAAGCGGATTGGCTCGAAAGCTCCATGCGCTTCGTCGCCGAGGAACATCCCGCTCCCGACGTCGTCGCCAAGCTTGCCGAGCTGTTCCTGGCGCAAGCGATCAGGGAATATATCGATCGCCTGCCCCCCGGGTCTGCGGGATGGCTCAGCGGCCTTGCCGACCCGGCGGTCTCAAAGGCCCTCTCGATCATTCATACGCGCTACGCCGAGGAGCTCGACGTCGAGGGTCTTGCCCGCGAAGCCGGCGTCTCGCGGTCCATTCTCGGCGAGCGGTTCGTCGAGCTGATCGGCGAGCCGCCGATGCGCTATTGCGCGCAATGGCGCATGCGCATGGCCGCGAACATGCTGCGCGAGGGGAAGGAGAACACGGCGAACATCGCTTATTCGGTTGGCTTCAACAGCGAGGCGGCGTTCAATCGCGCCTTCAAGCGCGAATATGGGATCCCGCCTGCAACCTGGCGCCGGCAGGCCGAAGAGAGGGAAAAGATTGCATCGAGGCAGATCAAGTCCCGCGATCTGCCGCCGCAGCAGGTCCGCTACTGCAGCGCAAGCGACGGCACGAGGCTCGCATATTCCGTCCTCGGCGAGGGGCCGCCGCTGGTTAAGACCGCCAACTGGCTCAACCATATCGAGCATGACTGGGAGAGCCCGCTGTGGCGGCACTGGCTCGACGAATTCACCAAGGACCGGTCGCTGGTTCGCTACGACGAACGCGGCAATGGCCTGAGCGACTGGGATACGCCCGAGCTTTCCTTCAACGCGTTCGTCGATGACCTCGAATGCGTGGTGGATTGCCTGGGTCTTGGCAGTTTCGACCTGCTGGCGATCAGCCAGGGCGCCGCCGTCGCGGTCGCCTTTGCCGTCCGTCACCCGGAGCGGGTGAGGCGGCTCGTCGTGTGCAACGGCTATGCCGTAGGCTGGGCCAAGCGCGGAGATGCGACCGAGCTCGCGCGCCGCGAAGCGATGGTGACGCTGACCAAATTGGGGTGGGGCGCATCAAATCCTGCCTACCGGCAATTGTTCACCACCCATTATATCCCCGACGCCAGTCCCAAGCAGATGGGCTGGTTCAACGAGATGCAGCGGATTTCGGCTTCGGCGGAGAACGCCGTCGCCCTTCAGCGGGTGCTCTCGACAATCGACGTGCGCGAGCTTCTCCCCAAGGTTCGTTCGCCGACGCTGATCTTCCATTCGCGCGAAGACCAGGCGGTGCCATTTTCGCAGGGAGAGGAGCTTGCTTCGGGCATTCCTGCCGCAAGTTTCATCCCGCTCGAGAGCCGGAACCACATCCTTCTCGAGACCGAGCCTGCCTGGGAAATTTTCGCGCAGGTCAGCCGCGACTTCCTCAACCAAGCGGAGCCCGCCATCGAGGCTCCGATGCCGGTCAGCGTCTTCTAGCGAACCCTCGGTCCGCCGAAGGGCATCGGTGGCGGCGGACGGCGGTCGCGGCGCGGAAGCTGGGCCTGGTAAGCGACGCCGCAATGCTGGACGCAGTAAGGAAAGCCGGGGTTCGCCGCTTCACCGCAGAAGTGGAAGTCGGGTTCGCCGGGGTGTCCGATGGGCCATTTGCAGATCCGATCATTAAGCTCGAGCAGGCTCGTCTTGTCGGCGACTTCCGGGCTCGGCTTGGCCGGGACGAGGCGGCGCGGCGGGGCAGGCGGGATCGGGGCCTGCTGCTCGCCCGGCCCCTGACGGATAAAGCCGCCCGGACCAATTGAGCGATATTGCATTTCCTGCGGGGTGAGCCGTTGGGCCGGAGTCGGCGACTGCGCCGGAGAAGCCGCGGGTGCCGTTGTCGTGGGCGAAGGTTTAGCTGTTTCCGCCTTGGCTGCAGGCTTGGGCGCGCTTGTTGCAGGAGCGGCGGTTGGAGCGGCCTTCTTGGCTTCCTTCTCCTCGCCCGCTTTCACCGGCGAGGGACGCTGCTCGAGGCCGAGGCGATGGGCCTTGCCGATCACTGCATTGCGGCTGACGCCGCCGAGCTCGTCGGCGATCTGGCTGGCAGTGGCGCCGTCGTGCCACATCTTCTTCAATCGCTCGATACGCTCTTCGGTCCAGGACATTCTTCTAAGCTCCGATCTTGCCCGACTGGTCACCAGCCGATAGGCGCCTCTCCCGTGAACGACCATTCTGGAAACTGGGTGCGCTTCGCGCCGGGCGATCCGGTGCTTAAGGGCGTTAATTGGGGAGGCCTCAAGACCCTCTATATCAAGGAGGTAAGGAGGTTCTTCAAGGTCCAGATGCAAACAGTCTGGGCGCCGGCCGTCACGACATTGCTGTATCTTGCGATTTTCACCGTGGCGCTGGGGCGTGGCGGACGAATGGTTCTGGGTGTCCCATATGCCAATTTCATCGCGCCCGGGCTGATCGTGATGGCGATGATGCAGAATGCCTTCGCCAATTCGAGCTTCTCTCTTCTCGTCGGCAAGATCCAGGGAAACATCGTTGATTATCTGATGCCGCCGCTCTCGACCGGCGAGCTGATGGCGGGGCTGATCGGCGCATCGGTTACGCGCGCGTTCCTGGTCGGATTTGCAGTGTGGCTTGCAATGTTGCTGTGGCCCGGGGTCTCGGTCGATGTGCGGCGCCTGGAACTTGTCTTGTGGTTTGGCTTCATGGGAGCGCTGCTGCTTAGTTTCCTTGGCCTCCTGACATCGATCTGGGCTGAGAAATTCGACCATGCGGCGGCAGTTACGAACTTCGTCGTGACGCCTTTGTCCCTGCTCTCGGGAACCTTCTATTCGGTCAAGCAGCTTGCGCCGACATTTCGCGCGATCAGCCACGCCAATCCCTTCTTCTACGTGATTTCCGGATTTCGCGCCGGTTTCCTCGGGCAGAGCGATTCGCCGCTCGTCGTCGGCGCCACCGGCTTGCTGGTGCTCAATCTCGCGCTTTGGGCGGTCTGCTTCGCGCTCCTCAAGAGCGGGTGGAAGATCAAGGCCTAGCCGAGCGGAATATTACGGGCGTTAAACAAGTTGAACAACGACTGACGAAAGCGTTCAGACCTCCATCAATCGCATGGATGCACAACTCACGCATCAACTGCTCAATCGAAGGAGAGCCGCGATGCGTAAATTCCTGATTTCCCTTGCTGCCGCCGGAGCGGCTCTGGCCGCAGCGACTCCCGCTGCCGCGCAATATTATCCGCAGTCTTACGGCCAGGGCGGATATCCGCAGTCTTACGGTTATGGCGCGAACGGCTACGGCTATGGCAATTTTGGCGAGGTCCGTGCGCTCCAGGCCCGGATCGATGCGGTCGAGCACCAGATCCGCATTCTCGATCGCCGCGATTTGATTCGCGGCGAAAGCGCCGACCGCATGAAGGACGAGGCGATGCGGATTGAGAGCCGTCTCCATCGTGTCGCCCGCAACGGGCTGAACGGCTACGAGGCGAATGACATCCAGATGCGGATCGCCCGCCTCGAGCAGCGTGTCCAATATGCGTCAGCATATCGTTACGGCCGCGACGGCCGCGGCTATGGCGATTATGGCTACCAGGGTCGCGACGGCGATCGCGACGGGCGCGGATACGACCGCAACGACGACTAAAAGTCGAAGCTTCGAAGGGCGCTCAGGGGAAAGCCCTGAGCGCCCTTTTTGCTGTCGCAAAAGGTCGAAGTGAACCGGAACTAACGCTGCTGTTCAGCGCTCCAACACGTCACCGATTATAAAAGCGTGTAATTGCTCATCAGTAGGAGAGCTAGAATGCGTAAGTTCCTCATTCTCCTGGTTGCTGCCGGCTCGGCCTTGGCGCTCGCGGCTCCAGCCTCGGCGCAGTGGGCGCCGCCCGTCTATCGCTATCAGCCGTACGATTACGGCAATGGCTTTAGCTATCATGTCTTCGCGCAGTCGATGGAAACGCGCGTGCAGCGCATCCGCAGCGACATCCGCCAGATGCAGGCCCGCCGGATCCTATCGTGGAGCGAGGCTCGAAGCCTCGATAACCAGGCGCGCAACATCCAGTACCGCATCTTCAGGGCGTCGCGGAACGGCATCCAGCCTGGCGAAGCACGCCGGTTGGAGAACCAGATCCGGAACCTTGAATGGCGCGTTCAGCGTGAAGCGAACGACTGGAACAATCGGCCGGATCATCATCACCACTATTAAGCAAAGCCAACTGCTTGGAAGGGCGCGCTGGAGAGATCCGGCGCGCCTTTTTCTTTTTTGTTCAGCCTCGCTATAGCGCGCCATCCATTCATCAGGAGCTGACTGCAGATGGCCATCACGCCGCTCATGCCCGTTTATCCCCGTTCCCCGGTGCGTCCGGTACGGGGAGAGGGAGCCTATCTTTTCGGCGAGCAGGGCGAACGCTACCTGGACTTCGCCTCTGGCATCGCCGTGAACCTGCTCGGACACGGCCATCCTTATTATACGCAGAAGGTCCAAGAGCAGGTCGCGACCCTGATGCATGTGTCGAACCTTTACGGCTCGCCGCAGGGGGAAGCATTCGCACAGCGGCTGGTGGACCTGACGTTCGCCGACACCGTCTTTTTCACCAATTCGGGCGCCGAGGCGGTCGAATGCGCGATCAAGACCGCGCGGCGCTACCATTATGCCAAGGGCAATGCGCACAAGCACAATCTCATCACCTTCTCGAACGCCTTCCACGGGCGCACGATGGCGACGATCAGCGCAACCGACCAGGCCAAGCTTCGCGACGGCTTTGCTCCCTTGCTGACAGGGTTCACGGTGGTCGACTTCAACGACCTCGATGCAGCCCTTGCAGCGATCGACGAGAATACGGCCGGGTTCCTCGTTGAGCCGATCCAGGGCGAGGGCGGCATCCGCCCCGCGACGCACGAGTTCATTGCGGGCCTCCGCGCGGCTTGCGACGAGCGCGACCTCATGCTGGTGTTCGACGAAGTCCAGTGCGGCGTTGCGCGGACGGGTTATCTCTACGCCTATGAATATTACAACGTTGCGCCCGATATCATGGCTTCGGCCAAGGGCATCGGCGGCGGCTTTCCGATGGGAGCCTGCCTTGCGACCGAGAAGGCGGCATCGGGGATGGTTATCGGGACGCACGGCTCGACTTTCGGCGGCAACCCGCTGGCGATGGCGGCCGGACAGGCCGTTTTCGATGTCGTCGCGAATGACGAATTCCTGAGGGACGTGCGCCAGAAGGGCGATCGGCTGCGCTCGGCGCTCGAGCAGATGATTCCGAACCACGATCACCTGTTCGACAGCGTCCGCGGCGTTGGCCTGATGCTCGGCGTGAAACTGAAGAGCGACAGCAGGGCCTTCGTCAATTATTTGCGAACGAAAGGACTGCTGACCGTTGCTGCAGGCGACAATGTCATGCGCGTCCTTCCTCCGCTTACGATCGAGGAAAGCCACATCCGCGAGTTCGTCGACACGCTTTCATCGGCCGCTGCCCAATATGAGGTGCCCGCGGCGGCTGCCTGACCTTGTCGTTGGCGAATGCTCTTGGTTGTGGCGGCGCAAAACCCACCCTATCTTTCTTGCATGCCGACAGTTCAGCTCAACAGTGACGTCGCGCTCGGCGTCGCCATCCCCTCGCGCAATGCGCGCGGGCGGATCGCGCGGCTCGGGTCCGTCGTCGATTCAATCCTTGGCAGTCACAACTATCCGTCCGTCATCGAGCAGCTCCTTGCCGAAGCGTTGACGCTGACGGCGCTGCTCGGATCGCTTCTCAAGGAGCCGCAGGGCCAGCTCACCTTGCAGGCCCAGACCGAAGGCGGCGCCATCGACCTGCTCGTCTGCGACTATCTTGGCGGCGAACTTCGCGGCTACGTTCGCCACGACGCCGCGAGGCTCGACGAGCTCTCGGCGGCGCCGACGCTCCAGGAGCTGTTCGGCAAGGGATATCTTGCAATAACCTTCGACCAGCCGGTCTCCGATGAACGCTACCAGGGCATCGTGCCGCTCGAGGGCAAGAACCTCGGCGATGCGGCGCAGAGCTATTTCGCCCAGTCGGAACAGATCCCGAGCCTCGTGCGTCTCGCGGCCGAGAAGCGCGGCGAGAAATGGTTCGCAGGCGGGCTTCTTCTCCAGCACCTGCCCGAGGGCGAGGAAGGGCGCGAGCGCTTGCATACGCGGCTCGATCACCCCGACTGGCCGCACGTGGCCATCCTCGGCGGGTCCGTGAAGGCGGACGAATTGACCGATCCCACGCTCGCGCTCGACGATCTGATCTGGCGCCTGTTCCACGAGGAAGACGAGGTGCGGACGCTTGCCGCGATCAAGCTCAGCCGCGGCTGCCGCTGCGATCCCGCTTATGTCCGTTCCGTCATTGCGCGTTTTCCGCCTGACGAGCGCGAGGCGATGGTCGGCGACGACGGCGTCATCCGCGTCGATTGCGCCTTCTGCTCCTCGAGCTTTGCGATCGAGCCGAGCGAACTCGAGCGATAGGGTCGGCTGGCGAGCATTTCATTTTTCAGCGTTTAGGCTCGCATGCTAAATGGCCGCTTATGCGGGGTTTGATTCTTCTCTTTGCCCTGGGGATGCCCGGGGCTGCGATCGCCGCCGGGACTTCGGCCCTTGCGCAGGTGTCTGGGGGATTGTGGGAGATCAGTGGCGCGCCCGGGGCGACGGAGCCGGTTCGCCAGTGCGTCACCGACGTGCTCTTGCTCGCCCAATATGAGCATCGCGGAAAGGTCTGTGCCCGCACTGTCCTGCGCGACGAAGGCTTGAGCGTCACGATCAGCTACAAGTGCGGGGCGGCGGGCTTTGGCGAAAGCGAGATCGAAGTCCTCACGCCCCGCTCGCTGAGGATCAGTACGCAAGGGATCTCGGACCAGCTGCCGTTCAATTACGTGCTGCAGGCGCACCGCGTCGGCGAGTGCGCGAAAAGTCCGGCTGTAACGCGCCATTAAGGCGCCGTTTAACCATTTTCGGCTATCGGTGAATTGTGCCGGATTTGGCACGCTTTCCTCCCAATCGGGTGTTTGCCCGATACCTGGGCCGCCCTTCCACTCGTGGATCGGCGGCCCTTCTTTTGTCCGCGCCTACGTCCTAGATGCGCGCGCGTGCTGTATCTCTTTCTCAAGGCCGCGATCTCTGGCGCCATCGTTGCTGCCGTTTCGGAGATCGCCCGGCGTTACCCGGGCTGGGGCGGACTGGTCGCCTCGCTCCCGCTGACCTCGTTGCTGGCGATGCTCTGGCTGTGGCGCGATAGCGCAGATGCCGAGCGCGTCGCCGCGCTCTCGGCAAGTACGCTCTGGTTCATCCTTCCCTCGGTGCCGCTATTCATCGCCCTGCCGCTTCTGCTGCGCTCGAACATCGGCTTCTGGACCAGCATGGCGATCGTGACCCTCGGGACTCTCGCGCTTTACGCGCTGATGTTCTGGGCGGCACCCAGGATCGGATTGAAGCTGTGACAAGAGCCGCTGTCGTCCTGCTGTCGGGAGGCCTCGACTCGATGGTCTGTGCGGGGCTTGCGCGCGAGCAAGGCTTTTCCGTTCTCGCGCTGACGATCGACTATAACCAGCGGCATCGTGTCGAGCTCGAAGCGGCCCGGCGAATCGCGAAGGATCTTGCCGAGCGCCACATCCTTCTGCCGCTCGACCTTCGAGCGTTCGGAGCCTCGGCACTGACGAGCGACATCGCGGTGCCGAAGGACGGGGTGCGAGAGGGAATTCCGGTTACCTACGTCCCGGCGCGCAACACGATTTTCCTCAGCCTTGCCCTTGGCCTTGCCGAGGCAAGCGGCGCGCGCGATATCTTCATCGGCGTCAATGCGCTCGACTATTCGGGATACCCGGATTGCCGGCCCGAATTCGTGGCGGGGTTCGAACGCCTGGCGAATATCGCGACGAAGGCCGGCGTCGAGGGAGACCGGTTCACGATCCACGCACCGCTGCAGCAGATGAGCAAGGCGGACATTGCCCGCGAAGCGCGGCGCCTTGGCCTTGATGCCGCGCTTAGCCACAGCTGCTACGACCCGGCGCCGGATGGACGCGCGTGCGGCCGCTGCGATGCCTGCCTTTTGCGGGCCAAGGGCTTTGCCGATGCGGGCCTTGAGGACCCGACGGTTTACGCATGACCTATGCCGTCAAGGAATGTTTCCTGACGCTCCAGGGCGAGGGGGTGCAGTCGGGAAGCCGCGCGGTGTTCCTGCGCTTTAGCGGCTGCAATCTGTGGTCGGGCCGCGAGCGGGACCGAGCCACTGCCCAGTGCCGTTTCTGCGACACCGACTTCGTCGGGACGGATGGAGCAGGCGGGGGCAAGTTCCATTCCGCCGACGAGCTTGCAGCCCATGTCGAACAGCTGTGGGGAAGCGAAAGGGATCGCCGGCTTGTCGTCATCACGGGTGGCGAGCCGATGTTGCAACTCGATCATGACCTGATCGGTGCGCTCCATGCGCGCTCATTTCGCATTGCTGTCGAGACGAACGGGACAATCGCCGCGCCGGCGGGGATCGACTGGATCTGCGTCAGTCCGAAGGCAGGAACCGAAATCGTCCAGCGCTCGGGCAATGAATTGAAGCTGGTGTGGCCGCAGGAGGGCATCGATCCCGCCCAGTTCGAAGAGTGGCGCTTCGAGCATTTTCTCGTGCAGCCGATGGACTGCGACAATCGCCGCGAGGCAGTGGATGCGGCCGTTCGGCTGGCGATGGAGCGCCCGCGATGGCGCCTCACCCTGCAGGCGCACAAGATTGTCGGCTTGAGCTGATTATTCCGCGGTGTTGGCGACGGCCGTCGATGGCGTCGCTGCCTTGCTCTTTTCACTGGGCTTTGAGCTTGTAGCGGCCCGCTTCGGAGCCGGCTTGGTGGGCGAGCTCATGTTCCCCTCGTTCCCGAGCGGACTGCCGATGTCGTTGACATCGGATTCGGCTGCCATGTTCGCAGCGTCGCCAGTCACGGCATCGATCGCCGTCACGTCGTTCGAAACGATATTCTCGGCAGTGACATTCTCGTCGATAGTCTGGGTGTTGCCGGTCTGGTCGTTCTTCCCGCACGCGTCGAGGCAAATGGCACCGGCAAAGAGGATCAGCGCGCGCATCGAAAGACTCCGCTAGGGCAAAAAAAGAGGCTGCCGGACGTACCGGCAGCCTCTTGAAAAGCCAACGCCCCCGAAAACCGGAGGCGTTT
>DATIQO010000068.1:0-11535 GCA_035470745.1 Sphingomicrobium sp.
CGAGCGGCCCGGGCATCGACTGGCTGATCGCGATCGCATCGCGCATTTCGGCCCTGGTCAGCCAGCCTTTCTCGGCAACCAGCTCCTTCTCCATGAGCGCGCAAAGGGCGACCGGGCCGCCAAAGCCGAGAGTGCCCAGGCGCAAGAAGTAACGGACCAGTTCGATGATCGGGACTCGCTCCGGCGGACCGATTGGTGTTGAATCAGCCGAGGACCTCTTGCGGGTGTTCATTGGTATACCACTCGCGGCTGTGGCATTGGCGCTTCGCTTACAGGAGGTGTGCCATGCGTTCCATCTGCATCGTGCGTTCCTTCAGCCTGGCGCTTATGCCAACGTTAATGCTCGTGGCGTCATCCGCAGCCTCGCAGGGCCAAACGATAAATTGGACCGCCGTCGACCAGGCGCTCGGCCGGCCGGGCACGACACAGCCTGACGGCGTCCGGCGCTATGGATTTCCCCGATCCGACCTGAACGTGGTCTTGGATAGCGTGACGATCAAGCCGGCGCTCGCCCTTGGCGGCTGGCTTGCCTTCCAGCCGCAGGGTGCAAACGCAATTGTGATGGGCGACCTCGTGCTGACTCCTGACGAAGTGAACCCTGTCATGAGCGAGTTGCTGAAGGGCGGCATCCATGTGACGGCGGTCCACAATCACCTGCTGCGCTCCGCGCCAGCGACCGTCTACATGCACGTCGAAGGCCGCGGCGACCCGGCGCGCCTAGCCGCCGCTCTGCACGCTGGGCTGGCGCTGTCGCACACGCCGCCGGCGTCTCCCCCAACCACTTCGCCAGCGCTGCCGCTCGATCTCGATACCGCAGAAGTCGACCGGATCATGGGGAAGGCCGGAAAGGCGAACGGCGGAGTCTACCAGTTCACCTTCCCGCGCGCCGAGACAATCATGGATGAGGGAATGGCAGAGCCCGCGTCGATGGGCACGGGCACCGGGATCAACTTCCAACCGCTCGGCGGAGGTCGAGCCGCAACCACCGGGGACTTCGTCCTGCTGGGTAGCGAAGTCGATCTGGTCATGCGGGAGCTGCGCTCCCATGGCATCGAGGTGACGGCGCTCCACAGTCATATGATCGGCGAGCAGCCGACGATTTATTTCATGCACTTCTGGGCCGTCGGGCCTGCGGCGGAACTTGCCGCGGGGCTGCGCGCAGCAGTCGATCGGACCAATGTGAAGCGCTGATGGCTAAATTTGGTCAAGCAAATGCTTCAAAGGACAAACATCCCGATTGAGGCTGCGGCCATGACGAGTGTCGCGAGCCAACCGAAAATACGCTGCGCCGGTGTTGCGACAAACACGCCCATTTCGTCACGGCGGCTGGCCACGATCATCATCGCTGCCAGGATCGGCACCGCGATGATGCCGTTGATGACCGCGCTCCAGAACAGCGCCTTGATCGGATCGAGGGGCGAGAAAAGCACGCCTACGGCGATCACCATCGAGATGATGATGACCGCATAAAAGCTTCGGGCTTCAGCAAATGGCTTCTCGAGGCCCTTTTCCCAGTCGAACGTCTCGGAGGCCGCATAAGCGGTGGAGCCGGCCAATACCGGCACGGCCAGGAGGCCGGTTCCGATCAGACCCAGGCTGAAGACAACGAATGCCATCGAGCCGACGACCGGCCGGAGCGCCTGCGCGGCTTGAGCCGAGGTCTGGATGTCGGTGACGCCATGCTGGTGCAGGGTCACGGCTGTCGTCAGAATGATGAAGAAGGCGATCAAGTTCGACATGCCCATTCCGATGAACGTGTCGATCTCGATCCGCTGGAGCTCGTGCCGGGCCGCCGGAGGCGCCGCGACCGTCAGTGCAGGCTTGTCCTTCACCTCCATGATTTCAACCTCTTCGCTGCTCTGCCAGAAGAAGAGGTAAGGGCTGATCGTTGTCCCGAAGATGGCGACGATGACCGTAATCCAATTGGACGTCCCGTACAGCCTTGGAAGGACGGTGTGTGTGGCGACGCTCGTCCAGTCGATCTTCACGGTGAAGGCGATCAGCACATAGGCGAACAATACCAGTGTCAGCCACTTCAGCCCTTTGACATAGCGGCGATAGGGAACGAGCACTTGGAGCAACAGCGACACTGCCGCGAACATCATGGTGAACAACATCTGCCCTCGTCCGACTAGGAGTTGAGCAGAAGCTCCCATTGCCGCAATGTCGGCACCGATGTTGATCGTGTTTGCAACGAAGAGTGACAGGACCAGGAGGACTACCGCCCACCTCGGAAAAACCTGTCGCAGATTGTAGGCGAGACCTCGACCGGTCACCCGACCGATCCGCGCGCAGATCGCCTGCACGGCGACCATTAGCGGATAGGTGAACAACATTGGCCAGAGCAGGTCCAAACCAAATTGCGCGCCGGCCTGTGAGTAGGTCGCTATGCCGCTTGGATCATCATCCGCCGCGCCGGTGATCAGGCCCGGGCCGAGGCGCCCCAAGCCGACAATGAAGCGTCTTTTGGCATGAGTTGGGGTGGGAAGCTCGTCGAGGAGCTGATCGACGGCGGCCTCGATCACACCCTCGTTCGGTTTCTCTGCGCCTGCAGCCGTCGGGTCATCGCTCATCAGAAACGACGCGATTTGAAAACGAACGACACAATGTTTGGAACGCAGATGCCGACAGCCGAAGCAACACCGAACGCATACTCGTCGCCTCTCGAATTGTCGTCCGAAGCCAACAATCTACTGATCCGCCGATGGTTCCGCTCACCTCACGCAGTCAGCCTTACCTGTTCGTCCAATGTGTGGGGAGCGCCGCTTCAAGAGCATCATCGACGGTTATGATTCCCAGGAGCGCGCCACTTTCATCGACCACCGGCAAGCTCAGCAAATTGAAATCGGCCATCCGGGTGACGACTTTGCTGATGTCATCCCCCGGCAACGCTGTGACGATGTTCTGATCCGCTGCTGCGCGCAGCGGCAGATCGGGGTTTGTTTGAAGCGCCTGCACCAGCCCAAGAGTGCCAGCCAGCTTGCCGTTGGCGCCGAGGCTATGGATCGTGATCAACGCCTCCGGTTGATCCGTCGTCGCTTCGCGAATGCAACGCAAGGCATCCCCGACGGACGTGTCCTCTGGAAGAGCGATGAACTCGGTCCCCATGAGGCCGCCCGCCGTGGCCTCGTTGTAACCGAGCAGCGTCATCACCTTTGTGCGTGCGGCATCCGGTAATAGGTCGAGCACAGCCTTACGACGCTGCTGCGCGAGCTCCATCACCGCATCTGCAGCGTCGTCAGCTCGCATCCGCGAGAGTACTTCAGCCGCCTCAATGTCGGTAAGGGACTTGAACACCTGCGCCTGACTGTCCTCCTCCAGCTCCTGGAAGACATCAGCCTCAAGTTCGGGGTCGCTATGGACCTGCTCAAGAAGCTTATCTTGCTCGTCGGCCGTGGCCTCTTCGATCAAGTCGGCGATCTGGTGCGGTTTCAACCGCCCGATCCATGTTGGCGAGGAGCGTCCAACGGTTCGCTTGCTGCCGCGCCCGAGCGGAAGAAAATCTCGCCAGTCTCTCGCGGCGTGCGTCGCGTGCGCACCAAAGCCGAACCAGCGCCCGCGATGTACGTCAAGCGCCACCGCTGCCCAGCCATCGCCGTGCCGGGCGAGGCGGACATCGTAGACCTTCACCATCGAGCTTCGCGGCACGTCGACCACTCGTTGACAAAGGATGTCGGACTTCAGCGAAATTTCGCCTTCCGGAAGATCAACGTGCCGGTATCCCAACTTTTCCGATTTAAGTTCAACGACGCCTGCGCGAATGTCGATGATGGCCTCTGGCAAGACGAAGGTCCGTTCGTTGCCGATCTTCGCGACGATCCCGGTGACTTGTGCATAATCGTTGTGCCGCGGCTTCACGACCACGTCCGCAATGCGACCGCACGGCTTCCCCGCCACCTCGACCTGTCCTTTATTCAGAAGCAGGGAGAGCGAGATCTCCGCACCGTTGGGGTCGTGACTCGGCCGCCTCGGCAATTTCTCGCGATTGGGTTGATTCACGATTTCCATCTCCGGATCAGTGGCCGAGAGCCAGCTGGACAACGCGAACGACGACCATGACCATAGCGATCACTAGATACACCCAGAGTACCGAGAGGCCGAGGCGAGTTTCAATCGACAGCTTTGGGGGCGCCAGCAGAGCCAAGGGTGGCATTCGCCAGTTCGACCGCTCGCTCCTTGCCACCGTCTCGGCAGAAACTGGTCGATGGAGCCGACGATAAACGAGGTAGGCACCGCTCGCCGCCGCGGAAACTATGGCTCCTCCAATCAATATTCGCATGATTGCAGTAGCGCCGATGTCGGGGAAGAGAACCGCCGTCGTCAGGACAAGCGACAGGATCACAAGGACTGCAATTACGGCCGAGGTGAAGAGATTCATTGCTGGCCCATTGACCCACGGCCCAAGCACCTCGCGGTCGTTGCACAGGAGCAGGAGGAACAGCGTTGCCGAAGGCAGGAGGACGCCAGCGAGCACCTGCACTCCAACCGTCATCAGGCCGAGCGGGCTGCCGGGGATGAGCACGATCACGGCTGCGCCAATCAATATGCCCGTGAACACCGCGTAAAAGGCTTTTGCCTCGTGCACTTTGCGGTGCAGCGAATGCTTCATCCCTATCGTGTCTCCGAGCGCGTACGAGGTCGCAAGCCCGACGGCAGCCGCACCGATGACCGAGGCATCAATCAGTGCGATGGCAAAAAGAATCCCGGCCAGCCGGCCGCCGTAGCGGGATAACCCCTGGGCCACTCCGGCAGCGCTGTCGAAATGCCCAAACTCTGGCCGTCCGGCGAACGCCGCCGCAGTAAAACTGATCATCGCGACCGCCCCGATGATGACCACGACTATGCCGAGCCACAGGTCGATTTTCTCGTAGCGGATGAACCGCGGAGTGATCCTTTTGTCGATGATGTAGGATTGCTGAAAAAACAGCTGCCACGGCGCCACGGTTGTTCCAATGATGGCGATGATCAGTAGAACCACGCCCGAAAGCTCGGCCTTGGGCATGTGGGGAACGACGAAATCATATGCCACCTCGCCAAGAGGCGGATGAACGATCACGAAAATCGGCACCAAAAGCAGCGAACCCGCGACGAGCACGAGGCAAACTCGCTCAAATCGCCGAAATGAGCCGGTGCTCGCCGCAGCGACGATCACGATCGCCGAAATGAGAACCCCGGCAACTTTCGGAAGTCCAAGAAAGCCAAGTCCCAGACTGATGCCTATGAACTCGGTAACAATCGTCAGCGCATTCAGGATGAAAAGGTCGATCACGCTGAAGGCGCCCCAGAATTTGCCGAAGCGTTCGAGGATCAGCCGGGCATGTCCGACACCCGTCACTGCGCCGAGCCGAAGCACCATCTCTTGATTGACATAAAGGACCGGGATCAGCAGCAGCAGAACCCATAGGAGGCTCGTGCCATAGTCCTGGCCAGCTTGCGTGTAGGTGCCGAAGGCGCCGGCATCGTTGTCGCCTACCATGACAATAAGGCCGGGTCCGACGATGGCGAGGAGTGTCATGATACGCGCCCTCAGCCCCGTTCGAGGCGTGTCATCGCCGACCCGGATGGTGCCGAATGCTCCCTGGATATCGCCAAGATGCGCAGAATCGAGGACGGCGGTCGCCTGGTCTCCCGCAACCGTGCGTTTCTCGACCGTCACCGCATCTTGTCCGTCGGCTCTGGCTTTATCTCTGCTGCGGCGAGTCACGGCCTCAGTCGCGCGCATGAGTCCGACGAAGGCTGACGCACTCGCCATTGCGCACGTGCCGTTGAAGGGGGTTGTGGAACTGCGCAGAGGTCGCGGGCTCGGTGTTGGGTCCAAGTCGCGGAGTTACCGCAGTGATGACCATCATCAGATCTATCAGGTGCAGGTGCAAGGCCACTGTGCCTCTCCTTGCTTGAGTTGGTCTTCAAGCCGGGAGGCTGGACGCCCGCGGATCGCCGCGAGCGGCGATCCTTAGGTGTACAAACTCCGGGCCATCAAGTGACCGGCGCATTCGGCATTCGACGCAAAGCGTCGACTGTCGCCCTCGCTGGTCGCGTCACTAGGTCGCGGTTTCATTCGTTCCTCAATTGTGCGGCGCTGCGACGAGCCTTTGGACTCGCAACGACCGGGCGGAGGAGGTATACCCCCCCATAGTATTGTCAAGATTGGCTACATTACAAATGGCTCATGTCGAACGGGACAGGACAAAACTGCTGAACCGCCTCAAGCGCATCAAAGGGCAGGTTGAGGCAATCGAGCGCGCGGTCGAAGGCGACAAGGAGTGCGCCCGTGTGCTTCAGCAGGCTACCGCCTGCCGCGGAGCCTTAGAGGGGTTCATCGCCGAGGTTCTCGAGGACCATATCCGCGAGCACCTGGTTGACCCGAACCTGCCAAAGAGCGATCCGCGCGCTCAAGCTGCCGAGGAGTTGGTGGAGATTGTCCATTCCTACCTCATTTGAGTAGAACTGGCGCTCTATTCCGCTGATTGTTGGTCAAAGGGAGCGTCAAACCGCCGACAGCATCGACTGCCGCGTTGACCTCCAGGACTTGCTGGATACGACGTTCCTGCAGCCGCTTGAGCGGGCTTCGCAAGGGTTGACTAAACCCTACCGGTAGCTCGTTCCCGCCTCAGTCTTAGATTGCCTCATTGTCACTTGTGGGCCTGCCGACATGCGGCGAATGCCCCGGAGATGATCGTGCCAGTTGCCGCACTGCTTTTGAGTGCTGCCCTATCCCCTTCTTCCGAAGATGATGACGCCAAGCCGCAACGTGCGCGGCCTCCAGTCGGCGCGCCCAAGACAGACGAAGACGAAGATAAAGATCGGGTCCAACCGAACAGTACCATTGTCGTCACGGCGCGCAGATTGGACGCGGCAAGGATCCAGATCGACGCTGCCCTAGGCGCGACAGTCTACTCCCTGACTAACGACGCAATTGAAAACCGCCCAGGCGGTGAGACTGGAAGCGTGGCTGACATCCTCGCGCAAGCGCCCGGCGTCACTTTATCAGGAAGAACCCTCAACGTCCGCGGAGCTCCGGCAAACCAGATCAGGATCAACAACGTCATCGTTCCTGAGGCCATCTCGGACCCTGCCGATCAGCTCAGCTCGCGTTTGGCTGAAACGACCCGCCTGATTACCGGCACGCTGCCAGCGCAGTTCGGTTTCGCCCCGGCGGGAGTGATCAGCATCACCACCAAGAACGGCCTCTATCAGCACGAAGGTCAGGTCGAGCTGTTCCTCGGCAGCGACGGCATGCTCGAACCTGCTCTGGAATGGGCAGGCTCGGCCGGCAGCACCAGCTTGTTCGCATCGGGCAGCCTTGAGCGTGATCGCACCTCGGTCAGCGATGTGTTGGGCAATACGGCTCTCGACCGAAGATCAGCTGTCGAGGGGCTCGGTTTTGCCGATCATGTCATTGACGAAGAGAACCGCGTGTCTTTCATCTTCGGCGGCTCGAACGAACTGCATCGGTTCGGAGACGCCAGCGTCGGCAGAGGAACCGGGGCCAACGGGGATGCCTACGGCGTTGCGACCTACCAACACGCCGATGGCGGGTTCGCGCTGCAAGCCTCGGCGTTCGCCGGCGTAGCGTCCGATGAGGCAAAGTTTATCGACAAGACACGAGAACAGCGCGGTTCATGGGGAACGCAGATTGACGGTAGCGACGCGATTGGGCCTTCGCATATGCTTAGGGCCGGACTTCTTGCCGCGCGCTCAACAGTCCGGCAGCTCGATCCAGAAGGCGCACGCTCCAGCGCAGCGCGGACATCTGTGTCGGCCTACGCTCAAGACGAGTGGAAGCTCTTACCGACGCTGACGCTTAATCCCGGCCTACGCCTCGAATGGTTGCACGGCGTCGGTTCTCGCGCAAAGGTCGAGCCCCGCGGCAGTATCGTCTGGGCATCGTCGGGCGGCCTCACCGCTCACCTTGGGTACGCCCGCTATGCAGCGGCCGCCACACTTGGCGAACAGCCCATCGGCACGCGATTGCCCGACGAGCGCGATGACTATTTTGATGCGGGCGTTCAAAAGAAGCTGGGAGCTGTCACCATCGGGGTGGATGGATATTGGCGCTCCGCCCACGACTACATCGCTCAGCATCAAACAATCAGTTCAGCAGTCCCCACAGCATTTGGGTTCAAACGCGCTCGGATGAAGGGCCTGGAGCTTTTCGCCACTTATGCGCATCGCGGAACGAGCGCCTGGGCGAACGTGTCGCTATCAAAGGCCGAAGCGAGAACAATCGTGGGCGGCGATGCGATCTTTTCGCCTTCGATCATCGCGGCGGCCGCCGACAGATTCATTCCACTGGCGAGTGACCGGCCCGTCACTGCATCGACCGGTTTCACGCAGCGCTTTGGCAAGTTCAGCTTGGGGGGCGATGTACTGTTGTCAAGCGGCTCAGTTCGCACATTGGCGCCGACTGACCCGAACGGAGCTCGTCATTCGAGTTACACTGTGTTTGGACTGGCAGCGGTCTATCATGCGAGGATCGCAAATCAGCCTGCCGATCTTAGGTTAGACCTTACCAACCTGACCAACGTTCACTACGCGACGAGCGACGCAACGAGCCTTGATGGTGGCTGGACCCATTGGGGCCGCCGCCGAGCGATTACGATTGGCATCGAGCAGGGCTTTTAGCGGCTAGTTCCAGGTCGGCTTTTTGGTCGATCTCCGACGGCAGGTTTGAGCGGTGGGCTCAGGAGGTCGACTCAACTCTTTGGTGGTTAGCTTCGCGGCCGAGGGCTGGCCGTCCCTTTGAATCTGCTTTTACGCCGCTACGGAGCTTGAATGACAACCCTTCTAATTCTGGTGCTGGCGATTGGGCTGTCGCCGCTCGCATTGGGCTTCATCATCCTCAATTCGGGAGATGAAAATACACGGATCAGACCAACGGTCGGGTCAATCTTGTTGTGCGCTCTTTCCTTCAACCTGACCTTCCTCTGGCAGGAACTCTGGTTAGTGATACCCAAAGCACTGACGCCAGGCTTACACCCTGTCCTGTACCACAATGACCATGAGTGGACTGGAACTGCTCCGGTGGCGGAACTGCTACAGGGAAGCGGGGCGGTTGCCACGTTGGTCAGCGGACTCCTGTTTTGCGCGGCCCTCAGACTTGCAGGGCGCCTTTCCGCAACAGCCAGGCTTTTCCTCTTCTGGATGTCTTTCGAAGGCATTTTTCAGTCGTTGACGCAGGTAGCGATCGGCGCATTGCTGGCGGGAAATGATGTAGGCCGCGCCCTCGGCTATCTGCAGGTGAGCGTTCCCGCTCGCTGGGGTGTCTTGGCGCTGGCGATCATCGCAATGGGCGCGGCGGGGATCTGGCTCGCAGGTGCATATCCCGCAGACCTCGAGCCAATGCCGGTTAGCCGGAAATTCGGGACCAGCCTGCTGCTTACCGCGATGGTCGCGATTCTGTTGATCGTGCCGTTCAGAGTGCCGCGCAATTTGGTAGAGGTGGCTCTGATCCCATTCGTCGTAAATTTCATTGGGGTCGGTTGGGTGGTGCTGGGCGCGGGATTGCTTCCGCGCAGGCCGCATCATCTCGCGTTGGTTCGACCGCGCGTCGCCGGACCGTCGTTCGCGATCGCAGCGGCCCTGTTGCTGTTCCAATTGGTCCTTCGGCGGGGCATCGCCTTTTGACGGCGCACGTTCCACGCGACCCAGAGCCTGCCATCAAACGGCTTCGATTGCCCTCGGAAGTGCCGTCGTTTGCTCAATACCGTCTCTTGCCTCCTATCAGGATGCTGCTTAAACAGTGAACTATATGGTTCAGTATTTGAGTCCCTCACTTGATCTGTCGTTCGCGGCGCTGTCCGACGCGACGCGCCGCGGTATCATCGACCACCTCGGACGGGCTGACGCGTCAATCACTAGTCTCGCGGAAAAATTTCACATGACGCTGACAGGCATGAAGAAGCACGTCGCTGTGCTGGAACGGGCAGGTCTCGTCATCTCGGAAAAGGTCGGGCGGGTGCGGACATGCAAGCTCGGACAACGCGGCCTCGAAGCTGAGGCCAAATGGATTGAAGCTCACCGCAAACTCTTCGAGGCGCGGTTTGAGGCTTTGGATGAAGTGATTTTGGAAGTGAAACAGGAGGAAGAGGATGGATCAGCAAACGAATAGTCACGCCGTTGCGCAGCACCGGACGGCTGTCGAGCGCAAATCCGATCGCGAGCTGGCCGTCACACGGATGTTCGATGCTCCGCCCCGCATGGTATTCAAAGCATGGAGCCAGCCTGACCTATTTCGGCGGTGGTGGATGCCGAAGTCGGTCACGGGTGTGTCGATACTGTCGTGCGACATGGACGTACGCACCGGCGGAAAATATCGCCTTGAGTTCGGCGCAGGGGGCGACACCATGGCGTTCTATGGCAAATATCTCGACGTCGTTCCGAACGAACGCATAGTCTGGACCAACGAAGAAGGCGAAGAAGGCGAAGAAGGCGCTGTAACCACGGTGACGTTCGAGGAGCGCGACGGGAAGACGCTGTTGACCTTCCATGAGCTCTACCCGTCCAAGGAAGCGCTCGAGGAAGCAATGATGGGTTCGGCCGCTGGGCTGCCTGAGCAGCTGGACCAGCTGGAGGAGCTCCTCTCCGGCAGAGCGTAGTGTCGGTCTTGCGTCGGCTTACGCCGTTCGCCCGTCTGCGAACGTAAGTCAGCTTCGGGACTGTTTATCCCGAAAGCGGACGGGCCACTTTCGGCCAAGGTCGGAAGTCAGAACGTTAAAACATATGCAGCGGGATTAGCTCCGCAGGTTGCTGGTCACGAATTGCCCCTCCGAAGCTGGAACTTCACTCGCCGACGGCTCCCTGACGCAGCGACCATAGTTCTGCCTCGCGTCGGCTAGGAGTTGTGAGCGCTCCTTTCGGCTCAAGGCTATTCCAGCATCCTCCGTTTCCTTGATCAAGAAGAGTGCGGCTCCGCCCATCTGGCGGTTGTCACGCCTGAGAATTGCTATCGCTTGGAAAAGTCTGTCTTTCTCAGAAGTGGACAAAGGTCCGCTGCCGCCCATTCTAGCCCATAGCTGCGGCAATTCTGTCTGCTCGTGAGCGGCTGCCTCGCCGAGAACCGGGATAGCGACGTATCTGCGCGACCAGCTAATCATCCGATTTGAGCCAGAGCTTGCGAATGCTTGCGAGGCCAAAGCGGCTTTCCAGGCTTGGTCGTCCCACGTTCGGTACAGCGGACGGTAAGCGGTCGCGAGACTCGAGATCTTTCTTCGGTCGGTGCCAGCAACCACGGCATTTTCGATCTCATCCAGTTGATTGACGAGGCAATCGTGAATCGCAACGCGGGCGTAAGCTTGCGGCAGATCGTCATCTCGAAGCTCCGCCACCATCGCGTCTTCTGCTTCGTTCAACTGCGCCTTCTCGTGAAAATGCTCCGCCACCTGCTCCGCTCCGAGAGCAATGAGAACTCCGAGCACGATGATGCCGACTTCACCAATGAAAGCGCGCCAGCCGTGCAGCGGCTTTGGCAGATGGACGTGCATGCAATGTGCTCCCAGCAGTGGATGCGAGATTAACAGCGAAGCGAATGGCTGC
>DATIQO010000069.1:0-3122 GCA_035470745.1 Sphingomicrobium sp.
CACCGCAGTGAAGCCCTGCTTCCTGCGGTGATCGGCGGCTTCGCCGATCTCGTGCGGACGGTCGCCGCCGATCCACGCGTAGGAGCGCACCTTGTCACGGACCTTGCCGCCAAGCATCTGCCATGCCGGCAAGCCCGACGCGCGTCCCTTCAGGTCCCACAGCGCCTGTTCGAGGCCCGACAGGGCCGACATCATCACCGCCCCGCCGCGATAGAATCCGCCCCGGTATCCGACCAGCCAGATGTCCTCGATGTTGAAGGGATCGGCGCCGATGAAGCGGTCGCGATAGGCTTCGAACGCGCCGTCCACCGCCTCGGCCCAGCCTTCCAGGCTCGCTTCGCCCCAGCCGACAGCACCGTCATCGGTTTCGACGCGGACGAAGAGCCAGCGTGGCGGCACAAAAAAGGTCTCGATCCTGCCGATCTTTCGCTTGCTCATGCCTCGGCTCCGCCGGCCTGTGTGCCGCTGCCGCTGAGGCTGCGCCCAGCGGCGTCATCTTCGTCGGGATGTTCGCTGATTTTCTTGATCGGCACCACGAGGCAGACGCTCGAGGCTGGAAGGACGTTCCGCCAGTCGGCGATCAGCTGCTTGTAGGCCCGCCCGACGTTGCGGATTCGGCGATCGAGGTCGAACAGGCCGAGCGGATTGACGTTGCCGTTCTGCTCCCGAAGCGCGGTGTCCCAGTCGACCTGGTCGGTCAGGCTGTACCAGGTGAAGCCGACGGTCGGGATGCCAACATTGCGCAGCCGCAGTACGTTCGCCCATTCCTTCCACAGCCATTTGACTGCCTCGTCTCCGTGCGGGCCTTCCCACAGGTTCGTCTCGGTGTGCATGACGGGCAGGCGATAGCGGTTATAATATTGGCGCGTGATCTCGGCGTAGCCGAAGGTTTCTCCCGCCGCGACCGTGTGGCCGTCGGCGAACACGCGGTGCTCGTTGAGCTGATAATAGTCATTCCCGAAGATGCAGTGCTGCTTGAGGCGATGCTCGAGGAACCACTCATATTCGTCTCTCGTCATGCCGTTATCGAGCAGGAACTGGTACATGCCGCTGTCGACGCGGCGGCCATAATTGAGGTCGAGGCTCAAGAACCGCATCTGGTTGAGCACTTCGGCGCGGCCGATCGCGGCGGGCGAATCGGCGTGATAATATTCCGAGGATTCCGACTGGATGAAGATGGCGTCGTGCCGGCGCTTGAGGATTTCGATCATCCCCATGATGTTCGCCTTCACGATATGCTTTAGCGCCGTGATGAACGAGCGGTCGTCCTTCTTTTGCTCGTTCCACCAGCCATATTTGGCCGAGAAGACCGAGCAGATGAACATCTCGTTGATCGGGGTGTAGAGCTGCACCCAGGGGAAGCGCTCGGCGAACTCGCCGCAATAAGCGGCGAAGAGCCGCGGGAAATCGGGATTCTGGAAATTCTCGATCCAGTCGGGAACGCCGAAGTGACAAAGATCGACGATCGGCGTGATCTCGCGGCGCTTTAACTCGGCGAAGGTGAGGTCCGTGAATTCCCAGTCGAACTTATTGGGTCCAAGGTAGGTCTTGTAGATGGGGGGGCCGTATCTGAGGAAATTGATCCCGATTTCCTGGACGCAGTCGAAATCCTCGCGCCACCGCTCATAGTGGCCGCATACCTCCATCTCGTCGACGCGGGTTTTTCCGTGATTGATGGTCGGGATGCTATTTTCGATCCCGGTCGCGAACATGAAGTTGGCGATGAGTCAGTCTCCTCGAACGATTCCGGTCTCGGTACAGGTCCCGCCTGGGCACCCGGCGATCAGCCGATGCCGATAGCCCTACCGGCAAAAAAGAAAACCTCGGGAGCCAAGTCGCGTTCACGAGGTTTTCCGCTATGGGCGAAAAAGCATGCGCTTGGCAGATAGTTTCATCGGCGTTGACTGGGGCACGACCAACCGGCGCGCTTATCTGATCGATTCGACTGGAAAGCGGACCGACGAGTTCGAGGATTCGAAGGGTATCCTTGCGATTCCTGCGGGCGGCTTTGCAGCAGCCATCGCCGAGATCCGGACAAGACTGGGCGACAAGCCACTGCTGATGGCCGGCATGATCGGCTCGAACCGCGGCTGGCAGGAAGCTCCTTACGTGCCGTGTCCGGCCGGCCTCGACGAGCTTGCGGCAAAGCTGGTCTGGCCGGACGAGCGCGCAGCCATCGTCCCGGGCGTCTCCTACGTTGGACAAGGCCGGGCCGACATCATGCGCGGGGAGGAAGTCCAGCTCCTTGGGGCCGCCGCGGCGGGGCTCGTCGAACCCGATGCATTGGTCTGTCATCCCGGCACGCACAACAAATGGACAGTCCTGCACCAGGCCAAGATCCAGAGCTTTCGAACGGTGATGACCGGTGAGCTGTTCAGCCTGCTCAAGGAGCACAGCATCCTTTCCGACCTGCTGCAGGGCCCGGTCAGCGACAATGACATTTTCCGCAGCGCCGCGCGCTACGCGATCTTCAACGAGGCTTTGCCCGCGGAGCTGTTCTCCGTCCGCGCCAGTGTCCTGCTTGGAAAAATGAAGAAGGAGGACGCCGCTTCCTGGGCAAGCGGACTGCTGATTGGAGCCGACGTCCGTATCGGCCTTGCCGTACCAACGGCAGCCAAGATTGCGGTGATGGGGCGCCCGGAACTCACCCGCCTCTACGTCGCGGCCCTTGGCGAGGCAAAGCGCGAGGCAATCGAGCTCGACGGTGAACAATGTTTCCTCGCGGGCATTCAAGAGATTGCGAAGAGGATTTCAAACAAGTGAGCGCAAGACAGCAACTGCACCGCTATCTCGGTGAATGCCCGTTGGTGGCGATTGTCCGCGGCGTGAAGCCAACGGAAGCCGAGGCAATCGGCGAGGCCGTTGCGGAAGCCGGCATCCGCATCATCGAAGTGCCGCTGAATTCTCCTGATCCCCTGAAAAGCATCGAACTGCTTGCAAGAAGGCTGGGCGACTCGATGCTGGTGGGGGCCGGCACGGTACTCAGCAGCGAGGAAGTCGAGCGCGTCCGCAGCTGCGGTGGCCGCATCATCGTTTCTCCCGACACCAACCCGGAGGTCGTCGCTGCCGCTGCTGCGGCCGGGCTAGTTTCATCACCTGGCTATTTCACTCCCTCGGAAGCG
>DATIQO010000070.1:0-2179 GCA_035470745.1 Sphingomicrobium sp.
TACGATCCTCAAATCGACCCTGCCCCGCTTGAAGCCAAGCGCGTTGCGATCCTTGGCTATGGCAACCAGGGCCGCGCGCAGGCGCTCAACCTCAAGGACAGCGGGATCGACGTCGTCGTCGGTCTTCGCGGCGGATCGGGAAGCAGCATCGAAGCCGAGGCCGCGGGCCTTGAGACGGCGCTTCTCGAACACGCCGTCGCTTCGGCCGATATCGTCATGATGCTTGCCCCCGATGAAACGCATGCGTCGATCTACCGCGAGGTCGAGCCGCAGCTGCGCCAGGGCGCCGCACTCGGCTTCAGCCACGGGCTCTCGATCAGGTTCGGCTTCATCGAGCCGCGCGCCGATCTCGACGTCTTCATGGTCGCGCCCAAGGGCCCGGGCACCGCGCTTCGCTCGCTCTACACCAAGGGCAAGGGCATGATCGGGCTGTTCGCCGTAGCAATGGACGCAAGCGGAAGCGCGCGGGACATCGCGCTCGCCTACGGCCGCGCCATCGGATGCGGCCGCGCTGGGCTCATCGAATCCACCTTCGCCGAAGAAGCCGAAGCCGACCTCTTCAACGAGCAGGCGGTCGTCTGGGGCGGGGTTCCCGAACTGCTCATCGCCGGGTTCGAGACGCTGGTCGCCGGGGGAATATCCCCGGAGGTCGCTTATCTCGAATGCGTCGGCGAGCTTCACCTCATCGCCGAGCTCATCGAAGCGCGCGGGATCGCCGGGATGCGCGAAGCCATCTCGAACACCGCCGAGCTCGGCGCGCTTCTTGGCGGCACGCGCATCGTCGATGACGGCCTCAAGGCCCGGATGGCGACGATCCTTGCCGAAGTGAGGGCCGGCCGCTTTGCGGGCGAACTCAGCGCCGAAGAAAAGAGCGGCTACCAGCGGCTAGAAGAAGCACGGGCGAAGAACCGCTCGACGCTCCTTGAAGCAACCTATCGGCGCCTCAAGGACTGCGACTGAAGCTCAGCCGATCGACTGCGAGGGCGGCTCGATATCGGGGCGGCTGCCGACGCTCGCTTTTTCAAGATAGGCGCGCTGGAGCTTGCGATGCGCTTCCGCGGCCTCCGGGTCGGGTGACTTGAGCGCCGCTTCCTGCTCCTCGGCTGCGCGGCGGGCAAAATAGATACGGTCCTCGGTTGCCATGCGCAGCGCCTCCTTCGCGATTGGCGGGGGGCTTAACAGAAAAGTCCTCAAAAATCGCCTTCAGGCGATTTCCTCGGCCTTTTCCCTGGCGCGCTCGATCGCGTCTTGAAGAACGCGGCGCGCTTCGTCCGCATCGCCCCAGCGGCCAACCCGCACCCACTTCTCGCTCTCGAGATCCTTATAGTGGGTGAAGAAATGCTCGATCTGCTGGAAGATGATCGAGGGCAGGTCCTGCCGTTCGCCGACATCCGAATAATAAGGAAAGGTCGAATCGACAGGAACGCAGATCAGCTTCTCGTCGCCGCCATGCTCATCGACGAGGTGGAGGACGCCGATCGGACGGGCCCTTACCACGCACCCCGGAACGAAGGAGGAGCGCGCGATCACCAGCGCGTCGATGGGATCCCCGTCGGGCGACAGCGTATGGGGCACGAAGCCGTAGTTCGCGGGATAGCGCATCGGCGTATGGAGAATGCGGTCGACGAAGAGCGCGCCCGACTTCTTGTCGAACTCGTATTTCACGGGCTCGCCGCCGATCGGCACTTCGATGATGACGTTGACGGTGTTCGGCGGATCATCGCCGATGGGAATGAGATCGATGTTCATGGCAGGTGTCCGGCGCTCCTAAACACCGCCAGCCCAAAGAACAATGCTGCAAGTCCCGCCGCGACCGATCCGACGACATAGCCCGCCGCGGCCCCGAACGAATGGCGCTCGATGAGGAGCGCGGCATCGAGCGAAAAGGTCGAAAAGGTCGTAAAGCCGCCAAGGATGCCGGTCGTAAGGAACAACCGGACGTGCTGCGGGACGCCCGACCGGTAAGCGAAATAGCCGGCAAAAAGCCCCATGACGAAGGAGCCGACGACGTTGACGATGAAGGTGCCCGCGGGAAATCCGTAGCCGAAGATCTTCGTCGCGCCGACGTTGACGCCGTGGCGAAGCGCCCCGCCGAGCCCCGCACCGAGAAAGACGATCAGGTAAAGCATGGGGGTATAGTGCGGGGCGCGGACATGTCTGACAAGCATGCCTCTCGAAG
>DATIQO010000071.1:0-12179 GCA_035470745.1 Sphingomicrobium sp.
TGAGGCAATGCTTCGGCGCGTCCTTGCCGAGCGCGACGGCGGGATGATCGCAGTGACGCTGATGTCCTCGGACATGGGCAAGCTCTACGCCGCGCTCGCGCAGGCGATCGACAAGCGGCGCTAGAGCCTGCCGTAAAAGTCGAGGTCGTCGGCAGTGATCCAGCCGAAGGTCCAGTTGGCATAATAGATCGCGAAGAGCAGGGCGGCGAGGACGGCTGCGCGCAGGAAGTGCCGCTTGACGTCGAACCGGTGGGGCGCGCTCTCGGCCTGGCCGGGGACCTTTTCGCCGCCGGCCTCGTCCGTCGTCCGCACTCCGAAAGGGAGAAGGACGAACGCGCTTCCGGCAAAGAAGAGGAAGTAGATCGCGATGATCGAGGTGAGCTTCATGCCGCGACTTGCAGGAGCATCACCTCGACAAGTGGCTTCTTGCCCGTCCACAGGGTCGCGCAGCGCCGGACCGCCAGGCGAACAGCTTCGCGAACGCGCTCCTCGGGGCCGCCGGGGCTGTAGGCCCGGGTCGCGGCGTCGGTTGCGTCGGCAATGAAATCGTCGCGATCTTCCTCGACCGGCACGCCGAACGAGCGGATCAATGGCTTACCGGCAAGCTGGCCGTCGTCGCGCACCGGGAGCGCGACCGTGACCAGTCCGCCATAGCCCATCTTGCGTCGTTCATTCACGGTGGCGCCGTCAGCGGGCAGGATCACGTCGCCGTCGAGAACCAGCTGGCCGACGCGCACTTCGGCAACCTTCATTGGCTCGTCCGGGGCAAGCCGGATCACATCGCCGTTCTTCTGCACGATGGCGTGGGCGGCCCCGTGGTCGAGCGCCAGGCGGGCATGCTCGGCAAGGTGCCGCGATTCGCCATGAACGGGGATGACGATTTGCGGACGCACCCACTTGTACATCTGGACGAGCTCGGGTCGCCCGGGATGGCCCGAGACGTGGACGTGGGCCTGCTTCTCGGTGACGATCTTCACGCCGAGATCGGAAAGCTGGTTCATGATCCGGCCGATCGCGACTTCATTTCCAGGAATGATGCGCGAGGAGAAGATGACCGTGTCGTCTTGGCCGAGCTTGAGCTCGTGCGTCCCTCCGGCAATGCGCCCGAGCGCCGCGCGGGGTTCACCCTGGCCTCCAGTGGCGATGATCAGCACGTCGGTCTTGGGCAACCGCATTGCCTCGTCGAAGCTGATCGGCGCCGGAAAATCCTTGAGATAGCCGGTCGCCTGCGCAACCCTTAAGATCCGTTCAAGCGAACGGCCGGCGATGCACACCTGCCTGCCGGCCTCGCGCGCGACGCGCCCGATCGTCTGCAGCCGCGCGGCATTGGAGGCAAAGGTCGTGACGAGGACGCGGCCGTTGGCCATCATGACCTGGGCTAGCAATCCTTCGTGAACGCTCTCTTCCGAGCCCGAGGGCTTGTCCTGAAAGACGTTGGTCGAATCGCAGACGAGCGCACGGACGCCGCGGTCTCCGATCTCGGTGAGAATATCGGTATCGGGCGCAGTACCGATGACCGGGGTCTCGTCGATCTTCCAGTCTCCGGTGTGGAAGATGTTTCCAAACGGCGTCTCGATGAGGACGCCATTGCCTTCGGGGATGGAATGCGAGAGCGCGACGAAGCTGACGCGGAAAGGCCCGAGCTCGACCGTTCCGCCGCGCTCGACGATATTGAGCTGGACGTGGCCGGTCAGCCCCTCTTCCTCGAGCTTTCCGGCGATCAGGCCAGCGGTGAACGGCGTCGCGAACAGCGGCGCCTTCAGCTCTTCGGCGAGATAGGGAAGCGCGCCGATATGGTCCTCGTGCCCATGGGTGAGGATGATCCCGGAAAGCCGCTCCTGCTGCCCTTCGATGAACTCGAGATTGGGCAGGATCAGCTCGATCCCGGGATAATCCGGGCCAGCGAAATTGAGGCCAAGATCGACCATGATCCACTGGCCGCGACAGCCGTAGAGATTGACGTTCATGCCGATCTCGCCCGAGCCGCCGAGGGCGACAAACAATAGCTCTTCGCCCGGGATCATCTTGCGCCGCGTACCACCATGTCGTGCAACATGCTCAACCCCTGGATCGTGAGGTCGGGTTCAATCACGTCGAAGACATTCGTGTGCTGGTCAAAGAGATTGGCAAGACCTCCTGTCGCGATCACCGTCGCGGGCCGTCCGAGTTCATGCTTCATTCGTTCGGTCAGCCCCTCAAGCATTGCCACATAGCCCCAGTAGATGCCGATCAGCATCTGGCTCTGGGTTGTACGCCCGATCACGGACAGGTTGTCCTTCGGTGCCTCGATCGCGATCCGTGGCAGCTTGGCCGCGGCGCTGACGAGAGCGTCGAGCGATAGATTGATGCCCGGCGCGATGATCCCGCCTTTGTAGGCGCCCGCGCCATCGACGACATCAAAGGTAGTCGCGGTCCCGAAGTCGACGACGATGAGATCGCCCGCATGCTTTGCATGGGCGGCAATGGCATTGAGCGCCCGGTCGGCACCGACATTCTCGGGCTCATCGACGTCGAGCGTCATTGGCCAGGCCGCACTCCCCTGCCCCGCCACCAGCGGCTCGCAGCGGAAATATTTGCTCGCAAGCACCTCAAGATTGTGGAGCGCTCGCGGGACGACCGTCCCAATGATCACCGCGTCGACGGCGTCCTTGGGAAAGCCTTCAAGCTCGAGCAGCTGGTAAAGCCAGACCGCATATTGATCGGCGGTACGCCGCGGATCCGTCGCGATCCGCCAGCGCGCCTTGATCTCCCCGCCAGCGACGAGGGCGAAAACGACATTGGTGTTGCCGGCGTCGATGGCGAGAAGCATTGGCGGCCCTTAGCCGCAACAATGCGCAGCGGCAAAGAGGCTCAGGCCGCCGGGACCAGCTGCGAGACGGCAGGCTCCGCTTCGCTCGGGTCCCGCGCGAGATAAGCATGGATCGACGCGACGACCTGAGCGCCGTCGCCGACCGAGGCGGCGACACGCTTGACCGAGGTGGAGCGCACGTCGCCGACCGCGAACACTCCGGCGCGACTGGTCTCGAGAGGCAGCCTGTTGCTCCCCGCCTCCTCGCCGGTGAGGACGAACCCGCGCTCGTCGAGCTTGATGCCCGAACCCTTGAGCCAGTCGGTGTTGGGCTCCGCGCCGATGAAGGAGAACAGGAATCGCGCCGGCAGGTGGCGGATCGATCCCGTCTCACGCTCGCGAACGGCAACCCCGTCGAGCATGCCGGAAGCGCCGCGCAGTTCGCAGATCTCGCAGCCGATGACGACATCGACATTGGACAGGCCTTCAATCCGCTCGATGAGATATTGCGACATGGTCTCGCTCAAGGGGCGCCGGGCAACCAGGGTCACCCGCCCGGCGCGGCCCGCAAGATAGACGGTCGCCTGGCCGGCTGAATTGCCGCCGCCAACCAGGACCACTTGCTCGCCCGAGGCGAGATCGGCCTCGAGCGGGGAAGCCCAATAATGGACCGCCGTGCCTTCGAACTGCGCCAGCTGGTCGACGCCGAGCCTGCGGTACCGGGCGCCGGTCGCAATGACGACGGCGCGGGCACGGATGCGTTCGCCCGTCGCAAGCTTGATCGAGCAGGGATCATTGCCGCAATCGAGCGTGACGGCCTCGTCGGGTATGGCCATCTCGACGCCGAACTTCTGCGCCTGGCTGAACGCGCGGCCCATCAACGCCATTCCGCTGATGCCGGTCGGAAATCCGAGATAATTCTCGATCCGTGCCGATGCCCCTGCCTGTCCGCCGAAGGAGCGGCAGTCGATCGCCATGACGCAAAGCCCCTCCGAGGCCGCGTAGACGGATGTCGCAAGGCCAGAAGGGCCCGCGCCCACCACCACCACGTCATAGATGCGATTGCTGTCGATCGCGCCAACGAGGCCGACGCAGCGGGCAAGCTGCGACTCGCTGGGATTGCGAAGCAATTGCCCGCCGGGACAAAGGACGATCGGCAGCTCCTTGGCAGCGACATTGAAGCGGTCGATCAAGGTGCGCGCGCAATTGTCTTCCGCCGGGTCGAGGCTGCGGTACGGATGGCCGTTGCGCCGCAGGAAGTTGGTCAGTCGCAAGACGTCCGCGTCGTGCTCGTCCCCGACGACGATCGGACCTGCCTCCGCTTCGATCAGGCCGACACGGCGAAGGATGAGCGCACGCATGATCTGCTCGCCAAGCTGGGCCTCGGCGATGAGGAGCGCCCGCAGACGTTCCGGTGAGATCGCGACCGCCTCGACGTCGGTAAGCGCCTTCTCGTCGACGAGATAAGGGCGACCGGACAGCTGCGCGAGCTCGCCCATGAAATTGCCGCGCTCGTGGGTGACGATGTGCGATCGCTCGCCCCCGCTCGGCTGGGTCACCTCGACCCTGCCCGAGAGGATCAGCACGAGGCCGGGGCCGACCTCGCCCACGCGCGCAATCATTTCGCCCGCATGGTAGCGGCGAGGCTCTCCGAACGCGGAAAGCCTCTCCAGCTCCTCATCGGTGAAGCGCAGGAACATCTGCGCTCCGCGAGTGGCGTAGGTCGTGCCCCGTTCGTCGCTCATGCTACCGGCAGCGGCTCTGCAACGATCGCCGGCGCCTCGGCGGCTGGTCGTCCGACCTGCTCACCGCGGATGAACGCCAGGATATCGGCGTTGATCTCGTCGGCGTGAGTGGTCGCCATCCCGTGGGGATAGCCGGCATAGGTCTTGAGCGTGCCCCGTTTCAGCAGCTGGACCGTAAGCGGCGCCGAATCCTCGTAAGGCACCACCTGGTCGTCGTCGCCGTGGAGCACGAGGACCGGGACTTCGATCGTTCTTAAGTCGTCGCTGAAGTCCGTTTCCGAGAAGGCCTTGATGCAGTCGTACTGGGCCTTGATGCCTCCCATCATACCCTGCCGCCACCAGTTGCGGATGATGCCCTCGACCGGAAGTACTCCCGTCCGGTTGAAGCCGTAGAAGGGCCCCGAAGCAATATCGAGATAGATTTGCGCACGGTTGCCGGCAACGCCCGCCCGGTAGGCGTCGAACGCCTCGAGGGGCATGCCGCCAGGGTTCCGATCGGTCTTCAGCATGAGAGGCGGCACCGCTGCGATGAGGACCGCCTTGGCAACCCGCCCGGGCTCGGCGCGGGCGACATAATGGGCGACCTCGCCGCCGCCGGTCGAATGGCCGACATGGATCGCGTTGCGAAGGTCGAGCGCACGCGCGAGCTCCTTCATGTCCTCGGCATAGGTGTCCATGTCATTGCCGCTGTCGGTCTGCGTGGAACGGCCATGGCCGCGGCGATCATGGGCAATGACGCGGTAGCCCTCGCGGAGGAAGAACATCAGCTGCGCGTCCCAATCGTCCGCGCTGAGCGGCCAACCGTGATGGAAGACGATCGGCTGGGCGTCCTTTGGACCCCAGTCCTTGTAGAAGATGTGAGTACCGTCGCTGGTATTGATGAATGGCATGGGGGATGCCTCTCTCATCGGGAATGTGCCGGCCGGCAGGACCGGCGCCGCGTCTCGTGAAGGAGGCGCTGGTGCGCGGGGTCACAAGCGCATCATCAACGCACCGACTCGGTCGCGAAACGAAGCGGCCGTAACAGTATGGTCAGGCAGTGGCGAGAGCTCGAATCAGCCGAGCGAAATATCGCCCGCGCGAACTAGCTCGATCCTTCCATCGGAGGTGCGAAGGCGCAGCGCCCCATCGGGCTCGATGCCGTCGAATCGGCCAGTGACGATCTCGTCGCTGCCGGAATGGACGCTCAGCTGGGTGCCGATCACGTGCGCGCGCGCAAGCCATGCCTGGGCAAGGAGGACCGGCTTGCTTTGACGCCAGAGCCCAAGCATCCGCTCGAAGCTGCCGGCGAGCAACGGAGCGAAAGCCTCGGGCGTGATCCGGCCGCCAAGCGACGCGCATTCGCGGCCCGGCAGCGCGGGTGCGACGGCGAGATTGACGCCAAAACCGATGATCACCCGCTCGCCGCTCCGCTCGAGCAGGATTCCTGCAACCTTCTTGCCGAGGAGCAGCAGGTCATTGGGCCATTTGAGCATGAGCGGCTCGCCCGGCACTGCAATGTCGATCGCTTCGACAAGGGCAAGGCCCGCGGCGAGCGAGAGCGTCTGCGGCTGCGGATCGTCCTTGCGAAGCTCGACCAGCGTGCTGCCGTAGAAGTTGCCGGGGGGAGAGACCCAGCGCCGGTTCTGCCGGCCTTTTCCAGCTTGCTGTTCGCGCGCGACGAGCCAGTCGCCCTCGTGTGCGCTCGTGTCTGAAATCAGATCGGCGTTGGTCGAGCCGGTGCGCTCGACAATGCGAATTCGGCTCAGAAGAGGGATCCCGCAGCACGCTCGGTCAAGGCGCTGAGCGGGCCGATCAAGAGGTAGCCGAGCGGCGAGACGATCAGTGCCGCGATGAGGATCAGCAGTCCCTGCACTGGCTCACGAAGCCTCGCATAGGGGGCCGCGGGCTCGTCCATGTACATGACTTTGACGATGCGAAGATAATAATAGGCACCGATCACGGTGCCGAGGATCGCCGCGACCGCGAGCGCGACATAGCCAGCCTCGACCGCGGCGGTGAAGACAAGAAGCTTCGGCCAGAAGCCGAACAGCGGCGGAATGCCGGCGAGACTGAACATGAACATGGCGAAGGCGGCAGCGAGCCCCGGGCGGGTCTGGGACAGGCCCGACAGGCTCTCGATGGTTTCGACCGGCCGTCCCTGCTCATCGCGCATCCACAGGACGCAAAGGAAGGAGCCGAGCGTCATCACGACATAGACGGCCATGTAGAAGAGGACCGAGGAGGTCCCGCGCGGGCCCGCCGCGGCAAGCCCGACGAGCGCGAAGCCGACATTGTTGATCGAGGAATAAGCAAGCAGGCGCTTGATGTTCGTCTGTCCGTAGGCCGCGATCGCGCCGAGGAAAATCGAGGCCAGCGAAGCGAAGATCACGATCTGGCGCCATGCGTCCGTGGCGGGTCCGAGGGCAACGACGCAGACGCGGGTCGCAAGAAGGACCGCGGCAACCTTTGGCGCCGAGGCAAAGAAAGCGGTGACGGGCGTCGGCGCTCCTTCGTAGACGTCGGGCGTCCACATGTGGAACGGAACGACGCTTGCCTTGAATGCCAGTCCGGCGAGGAGGAACACGAGGCCAAAGAGCAGCCCGAGCGAAGGAGCGCCGCGGCCGAAGGCTGCGGCGAGCCCCGTGAAGCTGGTGGTCCCGGTGAAGCCATAAAGGAGCGAGATGCCGTAAAGGAGGATGCCGCTCGCAAGGGCGCCGAGCACGAAATATTTGAGGCCCGCTTCCGCCGAGCGCTCGTCGCGGCGGCGATAGGAGGCGAGCACGTAGCCGGCGAGGCTCTGTAGCTCGAGCCCGACGTAGAGCGAGACGAGGCTCGTTGCGGACACCATCACGCCCATGCCGACAGCACTAAAGACAATCAGCACTGCATATTCGGACGCATGCTCGGTCCCGCGTTCGAACCAGCCGTGGGCGGCGATGATCGCGATTGCGGCGGCCGGGTAGATGATTGCCCGTCCGAAGCTCGCGAAGAGGTCTTCCGTCACAAGTCCGTCGAAGACGGGCCCGGCATGCGAGGGAGCGCCGATCAGCGTGATGGTTGCAACCAGGAGCAGGATGACGGCGAGCCAGTTGACCAGCGCCGAGCCGCGTCGGCCGGTGAACGCGGCCACCATCATCAGCACCGTGCCGCCGATCGACAGGATAAGCTCGGGCAGAAGCGCAGCGAAGCGGCCCATTAGTGCGTCGCTCCCATATCCATATGCACTGCGCCCTTGCCGAGCGTCAGGTGAGAATCGCCCTGGGGCGCGACCGTGTCGAGGCGGGTGACGATGCGCCCGACGTCATTGCGGATCGGCCTCAGGAAGCTTTCGGGATAGATGCCCATCCAGAAGACGGCGAGCGCGATCGGCGCCAGCAGCCACCATTCGCGAAGGTCGAGATCCTTCATCGCTGCGGCTTCGCTGGTGCGCGCCTCGCCGAAGGCGATGCGCCAATAGAGGTAGAGCATATAGGCTGCGCCAAGGATGATGCCGGTCGTTGCGACGATCGCTGCCCAGCTCGAGGCATGATAGGTCCCGATGAGGCTGAGGAACTCGCCCACGAAGCCGCTCGTGCCGGGAAGGCCGACGCTCGCCATGGTGAAGACCATGAACAGCAGCGCATAGCCAGGCATGTTGTTCGAAAGGCCGCCATAGGCTGCGATCTCGCGCGTGTGCAGCCGGTCGTAGACCACGCCGACGCAAAGGAAGAGTGCTCCCGAGACGAGACCGTGGCTCAGCATCACGATCATCGCGCCCTCGATGCCTTGGCGGTTCATCGCGAACAGGCCGAAGGTTACGAATGCCATGTGCGCGACCGACGAATAAGCGATCAGCTTCTTCATGTCGCGCTGCACCAAGGCGACGAGGCTCGTGTAGACGACCGCGATGCCCGACAGCAGGAAGACGAGCGGAATGAACTCGGCCGAACCCTGGGGGAACATCGGCAGGGAGAAGCGGATGAAGCCGTATCCGCCCATCTTCAAAAGCACGCCCGCAAGGATGACGGAGCCCGCCGTCGGTGCCTGGACGTGCGCGTCAGGCAACCAGGTGTGGACCGGCCACATCGGCATCTTCACCGCAAAGCTCGCGAAGAAGGCGAGCCACAGCCATTTCTGCGCCCCGACCGCGAAATTATAGGCCATGAGGTCGGGAATGAAGGTCGTATGAGCAGTGAACGCCATGTACAGCATGGCGATCAGCATCAGCACCGATCCAAGCAGCGTATAGAGGAAGAACTTGTAGCTGGCCTTGATGCGCTCGGCGCCGCCCCAGATGCCGATGATCAGGTACATCGGGATCAGGCCGCCCTCGAAGAAGACGTAGAAAAGGAACAGGTCCTGCGCGGCGAAGACGCCGAGCATCAGCGCTTCCATCAGGAGGAACGCCGCCATGTACTCGGGGACGCGCCGTTCAATGGCACGCCAGCTCGCCCCGATGCAGATCGGCATCAGGAACACCGAGAGCATGATGAGGACGAGCGCGATGCCGTCGATCCCTAGCGCCCAGTTGATGCCGCCGCCGAGCGGGACCTTCTCGACGAACTGCCACTGCGCTCCATTGGGGTCGTACGCCGCCCACAGGTAGGCGCCGAGCACAAGGTCGACGAGCGTTGCGACGAGCGCCAGCCAGCGCGCGCCTTTCGCGCTCAGGAACAGCGCGATGACGCCGGCGATGAGGGGGACGGCGATGAGGATCGTCAGCAAGGGCAATTGCATCACCTGGCCCACCAGATTGCCCAGCTCGCCGCGCCGATGAGGCCGAGCAGCATCACCAGCGCGTAGGAATAGAGATAGCCCGACTGAAAGCGGTAGGTGATGCGATTGCCGACCCCGACCGCATAGGCAGCGCCGTGCGGGCCGAAACGGTCGATCGTGCCCTCGTCACCGCGGTGCCAGAACAGCCGGCCGAGCCACATTGCCGGGCGAACGAAGATATAGTCGTAGAGCTCGTCGAAATACCATTTGTTCGACACGAACTTGTAGATCCCCGGGAAGGTCGCGACGAAGCCTGCCGCTGCGCGCGGGTTGCGGATGTAGTTGTTCCAGGCGATCCAGAGACCAAGCAGCATCGCGATCGTCGGCGAGAGCTTCACCCATGTCGCCGAACTTTCCGCGGCCTCGGCGAGCTCGCGGCTGAAGCTGATGATGCCGCGCCAATAATGGGGCGCGCTTTCCGGGCCGACGAAGATGGCGTGGAACAGCTGGCCCGCAAGGAGGGCGCCGATCGCCAGGAGGCAGATCGGGACGAGCATCGTCAACGGGCTCTCGTGCGGATGATAGCCGCCGCTTCCTGTCTGGACATGGTGCGCATCGTGCGCGCTGTCGCCATGCTCTTGCGAGGGCGCGTCATGCTCGCCGTGGAGCGCATGCTGGATATGCTCGGAGGCGGCCCAGCGCGGCTCGCCGAAGAACGTCAGGAAGATCAGCCGCCAACTGTAGAAGCTCGTCATCAGCGCGGCGATGACGCCGAGCCAGAAAGCGACGGCCCCCGCTACCGACCCGCTGACCCAGGACGATTGCAGGATCGCATCCTTCGACCAGAAGCCTGCAAAGCCGATCCCGCCGCCGACATCGAGGCCGACGCCGGTGATCGCCAGGGTCCCCACCACCATCACCCAGAAGGTGATCGGGATCTCCTTACGAAGACCGCCATAATAGCGCATGTCCTGCTCGTGGTGCATCGCATGGATGACGCTGCCCGCGCCAAGGAACAGAAGCGCCTTGAAGAAAGCGTGCGTGAAGAGGTGGAACATGGCCGCGCCATAAGCCCCCACTCCCGCGGCGAAGAACATGTAGCCGAGCTGCGAGCAGGTCGAATAGGCGATCACGCGCTTGATGTCGTTCTGCGCGCAGCCGATCGTTGCTGCAAAGAAGCAGGTGATCGCGCCGACCCAGGCGACGGTGTGCATTGCCGTTGGCGACGTCTCGAACATCGGCGACAGGCGGCAGACCATGAACACGCCCGCGGTGACCATCGTCGCGGCGTGGATGAGCGCGCTGACGGGAGTTGGACCTTCCATCGCGTCCGGAAGCCAGGTGTGGAGCGGAAGCTGCGCCGACTTGCCCATCGCGCCGACGAACAGCAGCAGGCAGAGCAAGGTCATCGTGTCGACGCGCATGCCGGCAAAGCCGATGGTCGAGCCCGCCATGCCCGGCGCTGCGGCAAGAATCGCGGGGATCGAGACGGTCCCGAAAACGAGGAACGTTCCAAAGATGCCGAGGCTGAAGCCAAAGTCGCCGACACGGTTGACGACGAAGGCCTTGAGCGCCGCCGCGTTCGCGCTCGGCTTATGGTACCAGAAGCCGATCAAGAGGTAGGAGGCCAGTCCGACGCCTTCCCAGCCGAAGAACATCTGAACCAGGCTGTCGGCAGTGACCAGCATCAGCATCGCGAAGCTGAACAGCGACAGATAAGCGAAGAAGCGAGGCTGGCTCGGGTCCTCGTCCATATAGCCCCAGCTGTAGAGGTGAACGAGGCTCGAGACCGTCGTGACCACCACCAGCATCACCGCGGTCAGGCTGTCGACGCGAAGCGCCCAATCGACGGTGAGGCTGCCCGAGTGAATCCAGTTGAGGACCGGGACGACCGCGGGCTCGGCGTGGCCCGCGATATAGGAGAAGAACAGCGGCCAGCTGAGCAGCGCCCCGATGAACAGGGCGCCGGTCGTCACGACCTTGGCCGCCGTCTTTCCGATCCAGCGCCCGAACAGGCCGGCGATAATGGCGGCGGCGAGCGGCAGGAAAACAATGAGGAGGAGTGGGTGCATCAGCCGTGCATCCGGTTGACGTCGTCGACGGCGATGGAACCGCGGCGGCGGAAGAAAATGACAAGGATCGCAAGGCCGATCGCGGCCTCCGCGGCGGCGACGGTGAGAACGAACATCGCCAGCACCTGGCCGGTGAGATCGCCGAGATAAGCGGAGAATGCGACGAGGTTGATGTTCACCGCGAGCAGGATGAGCTCGATCGCCATCAACATGAGGATCACGTTGCGCCGGTTAAGGAAGATCCCGAGCACGCCGATCGTGAAGAGGGCGGCAGCGACAATGAGATAGGCGTTGAGGCCGATCATAGTTTCATCCCCTCGCCGACGCCGGGGTTGCGCAGCTTGACGGCCTCGCCCGGCACTCGGCGGACCTGTTTCGATGCCTTGGGCGTGCGCGTGTCGCCGCGGCTGCGGTGGGTGAGGACGATGGCCCCGATCATCGCGACGAGGAGGATCAGTCCGGCGATTTCGAATGCGAACAGGTAGCGGCTGTAGAGGAGCTGCCCCAAGGCGACGATATTGGGTTGCCGGGCAACCGGGATTTGCGCGCCCGCAAGCGAGGGCCCGGCCTTCCACGCAAGGTCAGCAACGATGATCTCGCCGAGCAGCACAAGCGCAATGATGATCCCGAACGGCAAGTTGCGCGTGAAGCCGGATCGCAATGTCGCAAAGTCGATGTCGAGCATCATGACGACGAACAGGAACAGGACGGCGACCGCGCCGACATAGACGATCACCAGCAGCATGGCGATGAACTCGGCACCGACGAGCAGCATCAGCCCGGCCGCGTTGAAGAAGGCGACGATCAGCCACAGGACGCTGTGGACGGGGTTGCGCGCGAAGATCACCGCCAGCGCACTGGCGATGGTAAGCGTCGCAAATAGGTAAAAGGCGATTG
>DATIQO010000072.1:0-2165 GCA_035470745.1 Sphingomicrobium sp.
GCCGGAACAGGACGGCGCGCTGATATTCGCGGTTTATCCCGAAACTCTTGAGCGAGATCATCAGGATCAACACCGAGATGACGACGACAGCAATCAAGGCGGACGAGACTATCATCGGTTTGGATCTCCAGCGTTGCAGCGCGGCTTATAGCACCTCGAGCCTTGGCCCGCGCATATTCTGACGTCGGAGGACGAGGCCGGCTCTCTTGGAGGAGCATGTCGGCTAGAAAACCTATGTTTCTCTCTTTCCCATGCCTGCCGCGCGGCAGTGGCAAGCGCCAATTCGCAGCCGACTGGGAAGAAGCCCCGCAAGGTTTCCGGCGCGGCCGACGATTGACAGGGGGCAGCGTCACACCTCAGTCTTCGCTGGGGGTCTCGATGAACAAGAACCGTGTCGAGCTGTTCAGCGACGGCGTTTTCGCGATCGTGCTGACGTTGCTGGTGCTGAACTTGAAAGTGCCCGCAAGCCACGGGCTGGCAGCCCTTCGCGACATCACGCCTGCCCTGATTGTCCATGCCGCGACGTTCTTCCTCGTCGGCGTCATGTGGGTGGGGCACCACGGTGCGCTCGCCCGAGTGGACAAGATCACGCACCGGGCGCTCCTGTTCAACCTCCTCATTCTATTCTGGGTGACGCTCCTGCCTTTTGGCGCGGAGAATGCAGCGGATCGGCCGCTCGAGCCGCTCGGCCCGAGCCTGCTCGCGTTCAGCTGCGGCGCGTTCTTCCTCTCTTATCTGGGATTTCGGTTCAGCGTCCACTCGACGATCGACGACTTGCCCGAGATGCGTCGCTGGAAGCGGACCCGTGTCGCCATCGCGATTGCAATGGTGATCGGGACTTTCGCTTGCTCGGCGCTGGCGTGGATTTCGCCGTGGATCGGTTACGGCGGCGCGCTCGCAACGGTCCTCGTCTTCCTTCTCCTCCGCAGCCCGCCCGAATCCGAAGAGAAGTACATTCTCGAAGCAAAGGCTCAGAAGATGCCTGAAGCTTAACGCGCGTTCCCACGTGGCTTCGGGGGAACGCGCACGGCGCGGGAACTTGCGCGGCCATGCGCCAGATATCCGGGTGAGGAGCGCCGCGATCAATTATCGCAAGAATGCGAGCTCGTTTTGGCTGCGGGGATCAAGGTAGCTGATCATGATCGGCACGGGACGCGGAATGAGGACATTCGCTTCGGGGGTCGAGGCCGCCGGCGGATCCTTGCCGAGGAGCCATCGCGCCAGCCGCTCGGCGTCCTCGAGGCGCACACAGCCATGGCTGAGGTTGCGCTCCTCGAGCGCAAAGAGCTCCTTCTTGGGAGTATCGTGGAGATAGATTCCATCGCCGTTCGGAAGGTCGAACTTGAAGCGGCCGAGGGAATTGGCAGGACCGGGCCGCTGGCGAACGTAAACCTTTGCCTCGCCTGCGGCGACCGCTTTCCAGTCGATGCTGTCAGGCGAAAGGACGCGCGCATCGGGGCCCCAGCCGGAAACCACCTCGTAACCACGATCGGTGAGATAGGCGTTGCCGTCCTTGAGCACGCGCGGAGCGATAAGCGTCTTCGCGAGATCAGCAGTGACGTGCCAATAAGGGTTCAACGTTTCGTAATTGAGGACGCTCTTTAGCTCGGGTGTCGGCGTTTCAGGTTTTCCAACGATCACCTTCATCGAATCTCGAACGCGCCCGTCCTCGATCATGTAGAGCCTTGCGGAAGCGGCATCGACCAGGACGTACCGGCCGTGCACCGGGATTTGTGCGCCGGGCAGCGAATCGACATACATCTGCGGAGCAATGCTGCCCTCGATGGGGCCAAGGGCCGGTGAGTAGCGGGCAAGCCCGTAAGCCCCCGCGGCAATGACGAGGACCATTGCGCCGGCGATCAAGTATCTGCGGTCGTAACGGGTGATTGGAGTCATCGGGCTTCCTCCAGTCCGAGAGCGCAATCAAGCCTTCGCCTCGCCTTTTATCAGCAATTTACCTGGCACTCCAATGGCGCATTCGACCCGCCAAGAGCGCGCCTGCGTTAGGCTCCAATCGCCTGGCGAAACAGGTGCGTATCGGCATATTGGACGAAGTTCGTGACGCGGCCGTCGCGGATCTTCCAGAGGTGAGCGAACGGCACCGCGACGTCGCCGGCCGATCCGGTCCCGCCATAGGTTCCAAGGACGAGCACTTGGTCGTCGCC
>DATIQO010000073.1:0-3560 GCA_035470745.1 Sphingomicrobium sp.
AACCCGCAGACGTTCGTTCCCAACATCTTTTTCGCGAGGCCGAGCGACTATCGGCCAGCGACGCAGAAGGTGTTCACCGGGAGTGACGGCACCTGGATTGGCCTTCCGCTCGTCAACTAGCCTTGCGCGGCGCAATCGCCAACGTTACTTCGCCGCTGCGCGCCATAGGAGTGTAGCTCAGTTGGTAGAGCATCGGTCTCCAAAACCGAGGGCCGGGGGTTCGAGTCCCTCCACTCCTGCGCGCTCGTCGTCGGCAAGCACGTCTTTGCGACCCGGCTCGCCGATGGCGAATTGACCGTTGTGACCGTCAAGAAGCCCAAGCGGAGCGATCACGAAGCGGCATAGACCCCCTTTCGTGCGCTGTTCGCCGCGCAGGGTCTTCTCTTCGGCAGTTCCCTGCCTCAAATGGCGCGCCGCTGTGCCAACGATCCGCGAATGCTGCCACAATGAGGCCTGCAACCTTGAAGACTCGCCGGCGCGGCGCTAAGTGCACCCCAGCCCCGCCGGCCGCTTAGGCCTGCGGGGCGCTTTTCTATCCGCAACTTCAAAAGAAGCGACAGGCAACGTGGCGAAAGTCTCCCCCGGCGAATTCATCCGTCAGGTCCGCGCCGAGACCGGCAAGGTTTACTGGCCGACCCGCAAGGAGACGGTTGCGACCGCAATCATGGTCGTCATCATGTCGCTGCTGCTGAGCTTCTTCTTCTTCGCCGTCGATGCCGTGTTCAATACGGCGGTCAAATATCTGCTGAGCTTCCTGGGGTAATCCCACCGCTTTCGTAAGAGCCCGGCGCGCAATCGAGGTAAGGTCAAAGAATAACAATGTCCCGTTGGTACATCATCCACGCTTATTCCGGCTTCGAGAACAAGGTTCGCGATGCGATCATGAGCGAAGCGAACCGAATGGGCCTTGAGCGCTTCGTCGAGCAGATCGAGGTCCCCACCGAGACGGTGACCGAGATCAAGCGCGGCAAGAAGGTCCAGTCCGAGCGCAAGTTCATGCCCGGCTATGTGCTCGCCAAGCTCGAAATGAACGACCAGGTTTACCACCTCGTCAAGAACACGCCGAAGGTGACGGGCTTCCTGGGGCCCGGCGGCAAGCCGCAGCCAATCCCGGATACGCAGGCCGCCCGCATGCTCTCGAACGAGCAGGAGGCCGCGCACGCGCCGAAGCAGAAGATCAACGTCGACTATGAGATCGGCGATGCGGTGAAGGTTCTCGACGGCCCGTTCGCAAGCTTCAATGGCGTGGTCGAGGAACTCGATTTCGATCGCGGACGCGTCAAGGTCAGCGTTTCGATCTTCGGGCGCGCGACCCCGGTTGAGCTGGAGTTCGAGCAAGTCGAACGCGTGAAGTAAGGCTAAAGAGGGCGAGCCGGTCGATGCCGGCCTGGCGGGCAGCTTGGGCCTGCCCGAAACGCTGCTTCAGGCAAAGGTCTATCGCCCCGCTCCAGGCGCGCTCCGCGCAAGTTGCGGCTGCGGCCCATCTCGTGTAGGGGCGCCGCTCCAGCGAAAACCTGGAGCCCTGCGGGAGAGCGTTACGGCGTTCGTCTGGACCGCTAAACTTGAGAAATCCGCCCGGGCTTCGTGCCTTGGCGGAAACAACAGAGTGAGACCATGGCAAAGAAAATTACCGGCTATATCAAGCTGCAGGTGCCTGCCGGCACTGCAAATCCCGCGCCTCCGATCGGACCGGCCCTCGGCCAGCGCGGCGTCAACATCATGGAGTTCTGCAAGGCGTTCAACGCCGCAACGCAGGAACTCGAGAGGGGCGCCCCGATCCCGACGGTGATCACTGTCTATGCGGACCGCAGCTTTTCATTCACGACCAAGACCCCGCCTGCGTCCTTCCTGCTGAAGAAGGCGGCGAAGATCCAGAAAGGCTCGTCGGAAACCGGCAAGCAGACCGTCGGCACGATCCGCCGCTCGCAGCTCGCCGAGATCGCCGAGACCAAGATGAAGGATCTCAACGCCAACGACATCGAGGCGGCGACGAAGATCATCGAAGGCTCTGCCCGCGCGATGGGCCTCAATGTGGTGGAGGGCTAAGGCAATGGCCAAGCAGACGAAGAGGCAGAAGGCTCTCGGCGCGGTCGAGCGCGAGAAGTTCTATGGCGTCGACGAGGCACTCAACCTCGTCAAGCAGAACGCGACCGCCAAGTTCGACGAGACGGTCGAGGTCGCGCTCAACCTTGGTGTTGATCCGCGCCATGCCGACCAGATGGTCCGCGGCGTCGTCAACCTTCCCAAGGGCACCGGCAAGACGGTCCGGGTCGCGGTGTTCGCGAAGGGCGGCAAGGCCGACGAAGCGACCGCGGCAGGCGCCGACGTCGTCGGCGCCGAGGACCTCATGGAGACGATCCAGGCGGGGCAGATCAATTTTGACCGCGTCATCGCGACGCCCGACATGATGGGCATCGTTGGCCGCCTCGGTAAGGTGCTGGGCCCCAAGGGCCTGATGCCGAACCCGAAGCTTGGCACGGTAACGATGGATGTCACCAAGGCGGTGACCGACGCCAAGTCAGGCCAGGTCGAATTCCGCGTCGAGAAGGCAGGTATCGTTCACGCCGGGATCGGCAAGGCGAGCTTCTCCGAGGCCGACCTCAAGGAAAATTTCACGGCGTTCATGGATGCGATCATCCGCAACAAGCCATCGGGAGCGAAGGGCAAGTTCGTGAAGAAGGTGTCCGTGAGCTCGACGATGGGCCCGGGCCTCAAGGTCGCGCTCGAGGAAATCACCGGCGCTTAAGCCGTTTCAAAAGCTGCACAATCCAAGGCCGGGCGGAAACGTCCGGCCTTTTTCTTTTCCTTTCGGCGCGGTTTGCCACCGGCTGACCTGTGTCGCCGGGGCAACAGATTCGAGCGACGTCGGGCAAAAGCCCAGTTTTCATGCAACCTTCTCTCGGCGCGCATGTTCCGGCGGCGGGCATACACAGAAAAAGGGCAATATACCCATGCGCAAATATCTCCTTGCGGGCGCTGCCGCGCTCGTAACCGCCGTCCCGGCATTCGCGACAAGCGATCATGCCGGCTATGTCGGCCTCGAAGCCGGCGTGATGTGGCCGAAGTCGCAAAGCGTCTCCGGCACCGTTGTCTTCCCCGGCGCGACCAATCTCGACTTCGCCCGCACGAACATCGGCGACTATCGCTACAAGATGGGCTGGGACGCTGACGTGATCGGCGGCTACGACTTTGGCATGTTCCGGCTCGAGGGCGAGTTTGGCTACAAGCATGCGAAGGCGAAATCCTTCAGCCCGAACCAGGCGTTCGTGACGGCGATCAACACCGGTGCCGGCACGGCCTTCACCACCTCGACCAACTATGGCATCGACACTTCGGCGAGCGTCTATTCGGCGATGCTGAACGGCCTCCTCGACTTTGGCGGCAACGGCGGCATCGGCGGCTATGCCGGCGGCGGCGCGGGCTATGCCAGCGTTCACCAGTTCGGCGACAGCAAGGGCAAGCTCGCCTGGCAGCTGATCGCCGGCGTCTACATGCCGGTCAGCTCGAACATCGATATCGGCCTGAAGTATCGCTACTTCCACGCCGGTTCGAACAACGGC
>DATIQO010000074.1:0-7481 GCA_035470745.1 Sphingomicrobium sp.
CTGGACAATCCCGCCGACGAGGGCGGCCGATGCATGGGCCGCGCCCTTCGTTCCGGTGGCTGCCGCAGCCGCGTTGACGTCGATCTCTCCAGCATTGGTGAGGCCGACGTTGACCGTCTTCACGCCAGAGCCGATCTGCCAGATGCCCCAGTCGGGCTGCGCATTGGCAGTAGCAGTGGCGCCGTGCGCGCCTGCCGTTCCGTCGATCGTGATCTTGCCGCTGGCACCATTGTCGAGCGCCACGTTGATCGCGCTTGCACCGCCGTGGGCGACGCCCGTCGCCGACTGGTAGATGCCGTAGCCCCAGTCGTAGGCATTCGAGCCGCCGAACTTTGCGGTTGCAACGGCGACGCCGGCTGCGGTCGAGAGCGCCTGGGCCTCGACGAGGAGGCTGCCGTCGTTGTTGATTGCGAGGTCGACGGTGCCGGCACCGTTCCCAAGCTGGCCGACGCCGTAGTTGAAGATTGAAGCGAATGCTGTCGCGTTACCGGCGGCGTTCGTCGCCTTGGCAATGGCACCGATGCTCACGTCGCCCGCAGCGCCATTGGTGATCGTCGCATTGACGTCTCCATTTGGCGGCGCGACGCCTGTTGCGTTGGCACCCTGGACGATCGCGCCCGTGGCGCAGCTGTTGACGACCGCGGTCGCCGGGTTGGCGACGCTCGTGACGCCGGTGTGGCCGACGAGCGTGATGTCGAGCGTCTCGGTGACGTTTGCCCCGGTGTTCGACTGGCAGACGCCTGGATTTACCGTGGTCGCCGCAAAAGCTGGCGCCGCATAACCAATGACGGAAACCGATGCGCCAGCAAGCAGCGCAATACGCCGGTTCGTAATCTTCATAGACAAAGTACCCCTGTGGCCGCGGAAGCGGCGATTTGGATGGAAAAAAGGCGGATGATCCCTTTCCGCGGATGGGCGTAGGGAATCGATCTCGGGATGGGCAACCCGGTAACGGGGTTAACGTTGCCTATCTTTCGATAAGAGTGAGTTTCTAATTACGATTGTGTTGTTTAGGTAACACTTAAAGTCGGGCAGGCGACATTCGCGGCCTCTCGTTCACTCAATAAAGCCGATTGGTGGTCAACTGCGGAGCCAACCGGTCGTCCTGGGGCTGGGGGGATAGAACCGGCTTAGCAGGTCGTCCGCGGCAATAGGTACGCTTTGATCTTGCCGTCGGTGACATATCGATCGCCCCCGCCGTTTCGCCGCCAGCGAAACGGCGGGATGCGCGACGGCTGGCTTCCGAGATAGCGCGCTCCGGCGCCCTGGAGCATCGCGCCCAGGGCATCCCGCTCGGCATCGACGTTGGGGCCGATGTGGTGGGTCACCTGAAGCGTGAATAATGCGAGGCCAACGCCTCGATCGTAGGTTGCAGCGCCGACCCAGACCCTTAGGCCTATGTTCCACAGGCGGACGTGATGCCTTCTATGGGCGGTCTGGCCTTCATCCTTTTCAAAGGCGAGATCCTGGAGCCTGTTCTCGAAATAGAGGGAACTGACGGGCGCATTGGGATAGGGGCGACGAAGAAGAACGCTGACGACGATGCCGACCGCGGATGGGCCAGAGAGGGGATCGGCCAGGGACCAGCCCATATGGCTAAACAGGCACCGAATGGCTTGCTCATCGCCGACAAGGCGCAAGTTAATGGGGTCAGCCGGTATATCCTGCGAGGTATAGGAGACGATCTCCTCGCGCTGCCCGACCTTCTTATGCTCATGCTTGCTCCAGAGGTGCGGAAGCTCGCCGTAAGCAAGGACCAGCCACAGCATCAGGAGAAAGAGGATGGTGAGGGCGCTAAGCGCCAGCCAGTGCCAGATCCTCAATCGAGTGCGCCTTTCAACAAACGAAGCGTGACATAAGTGCGGCCATGATGCCAAGCCTCGCCGGTCGGCTTATTCAACGCGGTGCGAGGGAATAAGGAAGCCGCCCGCGAGGCCGGAACCAAGTTCGCCGTTCCGCACTCAGGCCACCGCCAGTTTCGCATGGCAGCATGCATCCAGGAGAGAAAATATCGCAACGTTCATGTTCTGCACCGGCATCGAGAACAGCGTGCCGACGATCAATCACGGCCGCACGCGGATCGATGAAATGCAAAGCTGCGGCCACTACGATCGGTGGCAGGAGGATTTCTCGCTAGTGACGGAGCTGGGCATCGAGTTCCTCCGCTATGGCCCTCCGATTCACACCACATGGACCGGCCCTGACCAGCGAGATTGGGCTTTCGCCGATCAAACGTTCGCAGACCTCAAGCGCCGCAACATCGTTCCGATTGTCGACCTTTGCCACTTTGGGTTGCCGGACTGGCTAGCCAACTTCCAGAACCCTGATTTTCCAGAGCTATTTGCAAGATACGCGTCCGATTTCGCGCGCCGATACAGCTGGTGCCAACTCTATACGCCGATCAACGAGATGTACATTTGCGCCATGTTCTCCGCAAAGTACGGCTGGTGGAACGAGCAGCTGACAAGCGATCGGGCGTTCGTCACTGCGCTAAAGCATATCGTAAAGGCCAATGTCCTTGCGATGCGCGCCATCGTGCATGTTCGGCCGGACGCGATCTTCGTTCAGAGCGAATCCAGCGAATATTTCCACGCCACGAACCCAGCGGCGATTGCGGCAGCGGAGCACCTCAATGAAATGCGCTTCCTCTCGCTCGACCTCAATTATGGGAAGCGCGTCGACTCTTCGATGTACCGTTACCTGCTCGACAACGGAATGACGGCGGAAGAGTATGATTTCTTCACGCTGAATCACCTCAAGCAGCACTGCATCATGGGTAACGACTATTACGTCACCAACGAGCACCGGGTGACTCGTGAGGGAGTGACCTGCCCCGCGGGCGAGGTGTTCGGCTATGACGGGATCACCCACCAGTATCACCATCGATACAGGCTTCCGGTCATGCACACCGAGACGAACCTTGCCGAGGGTCCGCGGAAAACCGAGGCGGTCGATTGGCTGTGGAAGGAGTGGGCCAACGTCCTGCGGGTACGCAACGACGGCGTTCCGATCGTCGGCTTCACCTGGTTCTCGCTGACCGACCAAATGGACTGGGACACCGCGCTTCGCGAGCGCAACAATAACGTCAATCCGGTGGGCTTGTACGATCTCGATCGGAAGATCCGGCCCGTCGGCGAGGCCTATAAACAACTCATCGCGGATTGGCGCCACGTACTTCCGACGCAGAGTGTCTGCCTCACCGTTCCAGTGGTAATGCCTGACCAGTCGGAGGGCGAGCATGCTCGCAACCAAATGGCGCGCGCCCGCGACCTCAATCTGACTCTATCGCGGGTCGGGAGCGCCGGCGACGCAAACGATCCGAACCAGTCGAACTAGCAATCGGAGGGAACGGGATCTCAAGTGCCCAGCGGTGAAGGGGATGCAGCTGCCTTGCGGGGTGACGACGAATTTCGGGAGCCACAGCTCGTGATTTACCTTTGTCGGGCCTTGAGGACGATCGGAAGCCACTGAACAGCTTGCGGGCGCACGAGCCTTCTCTAATGACCGGTCGGTGAGCGTTTCAATTGCAATCGGCTCCGCTCCAGGGGGAGCCGACGTCCTGATCGACATCGAGGAACTGTTGGCCACCCGCTTGCTCGTCCAGGGCAACAGCGGGTCGGGCAAGTCGCACCTGCTGCGCCGGCTGCTGGAGGAGAGCGCGGGGCTCGTGCAGCAAGTCGTTATCGACCCGGAGGGCGATTTCGTGTCGCTCGCCGAACCATTCGGACACATCGCGATCGATGGCTCAGCCTATAGCGGAACCGAGATCAGCCGGCTTGCCTCGAGGGCCCGCAAGCACCGGGCCTCGGTCGTTCTCGCCCTGGACGGGCTTGAGGTCGAGGCTCAGATGCGTTGCGCAGCGCAGTTCCTTGGCGCCCTCTTCGATGCACCTCGGGACGAATGGTATCCCGCTCTCGTCGTGGTGGACGAGGCGCAGCTATTCGCGCCAGCAGCCGCGGGCGAGGTCAGCGATGAGACGCGGCGGTTGTCTCTTGCTGCGATGACAAATCTCATGTGCCGCGGCCGCAAACGTGGTCTCGCCGGCGTCATTGCTACCCAGCGGCTCGCCAAGCTCGCGAAAAACGTTGCCGCTGAGGCCTCGAACTTCCTGATGGGACGAACCTTCCTGGACATCGACATGGCGAGGGCAGCGGATCTTCTTGGTATGGAACGGCGCCAGGCCGAGCAGATTCGTGATCTTGATCGCGGGCACTTCCTCGCGCTTGGTCCAGCCATCAGTCGGCGACCGCTCCCCGTGAAGATCGGGCCTGCTCGTACCGTAGCTCGAACTGCAACTCACGGACTGATGCCTTTACCCCAAACTCCGTCCGACGAGCTCAACGCCTTGCTTCACAGTGCGCGGGGGCCGGGAGAAGCGGAGACGCTGGTGCTGGAGGAGAAGCCGGTGCAGGCAGAGGCTCTGCTTGAGCAGATCGCCGACCGGGCTGCCAGCCGCTCCGAGGATCTCGGTGCGGATGGTCTCGCTAACGGTGACGACGTGAGTGAGGAGCTGTCTCGGATTTTTGCAGAGATGGCAGCAGAAAACGACAGTACGTTTCAGCCAGTCGCCTCCTTGTATCAGGATTTTTCGGTACGCTGTCGAATGCGGCGACTCCCCGGCGATCTCTTGGACCTTCCGACTTTCCGACGCCGCTTTGGCATGGCTGTCGCAGGAATTTCTGACCCGTCCGACCAGCGTCGGGCCGACATAATTAGAATAGGCAATGAACTGCCGGACGACCTGCTTGCGCCATTCCTGCTGATCGCGAAGGCCGCCCAAGATGGGGATGCGTGTCCCGACGACGAATCCCTGGCACGCGCTTACGGCACGAACTCGCCGAGCCGTATCCGTCGATTGATCGACCATCTCGAACGAAGCGGTCACATTGTGGTTCGCGAGGACTTTGGTGGCAGGCGCTCCGTGGGGATCCCCGCCCTCGGCCTTTCTACGACCCCGGCTGCGCCCTGAAGCCCGCTATTGAGCGCCAACGGTCAGGGATTCGCTGTGACCGATTCCCTGGCTGTAATCGAGGAACGAGACATGGCGGCACTCGGCGACCATGGTCGCGACTTCGTCGTCTTGCGGCGGCGCCAGGTCCGTGAGGTTCGGGTGCCGCTCACCCAGCAGCATCCAGGCATGACTTCGTTCTTTGAGATCGGTGACCTCGTGGGCATGGCAGCCGGCATAGACTGCTTTGATCTCATGCAAATCCCGTGGCTCATGACCGACGGCGATTGAGACGCGGTCGTCGCGTGAGATGTTCTCGAACTTTTGGCTCGTTCGATAAATCAGGAAGTAAATCCGCCAGCCCTCATTGGCGTATCCGACGATGGTCGTCTGCGGCCATCCGTCCGCACGGACGGTAGCGATGCTCATGAGCCGGTTCTGGTTCAGGATCGCGATCGCCGGCTGTTCCATCGGATTCTCCATCCTAGGGGGTGCTAGGGCGAGCTGCGCGGCATCCCCGCCCTGATGTAGGCGATGACGGCCCAAATGTCCCTATTGCTGAGCTGTCCCTTCCACTTGGGCATGCCGGAGTCGAACGCCTGTCCTCCTTCGGCGATCGTCCAGTACATGTATGGCTGCGCACGACCCTTTGGTGAATGGGCCAGCCAGCCGAGATCAGCGGGGGCGGGGACTTGCGCAAAGGCGTCCGGGCCTGATCCTTGACCGTTCCATCCGTGACATGACGAGCAATTGTGCTCGAAGATCCTTCGGCCCTGCTGCAGCTTGGCGCGGGTATCGGGGAGCGAATCGTGCATGTTCGTATACGGTCGTGGAACGCCGTGCATGATGACCTGCTGCTTACGCACCAGGTTGGCGGCCCACCTTGGAGCGCCCTCATCTGGCTGGGCTGCGAGAGCAGCAAGCGGCAGTCCGACGACCACTGCCGCAATTAGGTATCGGACCACGGCGAGTCTCCTCCTGCGCACTTGAACTTATCGCCAGACTTCGGGACTTCAACTCTGATGCGTCGACGGGAGGTTGCAGTTTCTTTTGAAACCTTATCGAGAGTTCGGGTCCGTCTCGCACCCACATCGATAAGCTATTTTCTCACAGAGTCCGATCGAGGGCGCCACTACTTAGAAATCCATGCCGCCCATGCCGCCCATCCCGCCGCCGCCCATCGGCATCGCCGGCTTGTCTTCGGGCAGCTCAGCAATAGCCGCTTCAGTGGTAATGACGAGACCTGCAATTGAGGCCGCATCCTGAAGAGCCGTACGAACAACCTTGGTCGGGTCGATCACGCCGGCATCGACCAGGTTTTCGTAAGTTTCGGTCTGGGCGTTGAAGCCGAGCGTATCGTCATTGCCGTCGATCAGCTTGCCGGCAACGACTGCTCCGTCCCAGCCGGCGTTTTCGGCGATCTGCCGCACCGGCGACTGAAGCGCCTTGCGGATGATGTCGATGCCGCGGGTCTGGTCATCGTTCTCGCCCTTGAGGCCCTCGAGAGCCTTCGTCGCGTAGAGCAACGCGGTACCGCCGCCCGGAACGGTGCCTTCCTCCACTGCGGCGCGGGTCGCGTGAAGCGCGTCGTCAACGCGGTCCTTGCGCTCCTTCACCTCGACCTCGGACGCACCGCCGACCTTGATCACCGCGACGCCGCCGGCGAGCTTCGCCAGCCGCTCCTGCAGCTTCTCACGGTCGTAATCGGACGTGGTTGTCTCGGTTTGCTGGCGAATCGCGGCGACCCGCGCCTCGATGGCGTCCTTGGGGCCGGCACCGTCGACGATCGTCGTGTTGTCCTTGTCGATCGTGATGCGCTTGGCCTGGCCGAGCATGTTGACCGTGACGTTCTCGAGCTTGATGCCGAGATCCTCGCTGATCATCTCGCCGCCGGTAAGGATGGCAATGTCCTCGAGCATCGCCTTGCGGCGATCGCCGAAGCCGGGCGCCTTCACCGCCGCAACCTTGAGGCCGCCGCGCAGCTTGTTGACGACGAGCGTCGCCAGCGTCTCTCCCTCGATATCCTCGGCGATGATCAGCAGCGGACGGCCGGACTGCACGATGCTTTCCAGCAGCGGCAGCATCGGCTGCAGGCCGGACAGCTTCTTCTCGTGGATCAGGATGTAGGGCTGGTCCATGTCGACGACCATCTTCTCCGCATTCGTGATGAAATACGGGGAGACATAGCCGCGGTCGAACTGCATGCCCTCGACGACGTCGAGCTCGGTCGTGATGCCCTTGGCTTCCTCGACCGTGATGACACCCTCGTTGCCGACTTTCTTCATGGCGTCGGAGAGGAACTTGCCGATCTCGGCGTCGCCATTGGCGGAGATGGTGCCGACCTGGGCGATTTCCTCGTTCGAGGTAACTTTCTTGGAGTTCTTGACGAGGTCGGCGACGACGGCTTCCACAGCCCAATCGATACCGCGCTTCAGATCCATCGGGTTCATGCCAGCGGCAACCGACTTGGCGCCCTCCCTGATGATGGCAGCGGCCAACACGGTCGCGGTGGTGGTGCCGTCGCCGGCCGCGT
>DATIQO010000075.1:0-5373 GCA_035470745.1 Sphingomicrobium sp.
GGGGAACGGCGCGAGACCATCGGCAATCCCGAGAATGTGCTCGAGTGCGCCGCTGAACTCGTCGATGACGACGACATGGCTTTGGCTGTTGCCGAGGCGCAGAAGCTGCGGTTTCACGTCCATCCAAGAAAAAGGAGGGAGACGTTGCCGTCCCCCTCCCAAAATTTGAACCTAAGATCAGAATTTATAGTTGAGACCCACCTGGAACTGTCGCTGGTCGTTGGCAACTTGACCGTTCTCGATCAGCGGCGGCGGATTACCACCGCCGGCGCCCCACGACGAATAAGTCCGGTTGAGCCAATTGAAGACGTTGAAGGCCTGGAAGTCGACCGTCGCTTCATGACCCCAAGGCATCTTGAAAGTCTTCGCGACCCGAACGTCGAGCCGCTTGTAGCCGAACGTCGTGTGGGGGAAGTATACGCCGCCCATGCTGGCATAGCAGCACGCGCCCTGCGGAACCGGACCCGTCAAGCCGTTCCAGGGAGCTACAATGTGGCCGAAGGCCGGCCCGGACGAAAGATTGAGCACGCCGGAGAGAGTAAACCCGAACGGCGCGCGCCAGTTCGCCGACGTCACCGAGCGCCATTTTTCGAGGCCGTTGACGTAGTTCCAGCCGTAAACGTTGAGGTTGGGCCCGTTGTAGAACTCGTCGCTGTTGAGCTCCTGGGCGACATTGCTCTTTGCGCGCTGCAAGGTGATCGCTTCGGTAAAGCCCCAGGTGCTCGTGTCCGTGAACGGCTTCTCGATCTGGAGGAACAGCGCATCGAGACGTGCGCGCCCGTTGTTCACGCCGCGGTTTAGCTTCCCGTTGAAGCCCGGAAGCTGGGCACCGGTTGCCGCGCAATTCGGGAATGGGCCGTTCGGCGTGAAGTCGATAATCCACTGGTCGCCGCCGTTTGTGCAGCCACCCGGGTTCAATACTACCGTGTACCAGCCATTGTTGTAGAAGTTCGACCGCGCGAACATCGAGATGTTGTGCGATTCCACGTGGCTGTAGGTGAGAGTGGCGGTGATATCGCCAAAGCGCTTCCGAGCACCCAGGTCGAACTGGTCCGAATAAGGCATCTTGACCTTGTTCGGCAGGACCCAGACGGCGCCCCCGGAAAAACCGAGGCTTGCGGCGTAAGCGCGCAGCGCTGCCGGATCGTGGCAGTAGGCCGGCGGCGACCCGCTTGCGCAGGCCGTCGCAAAGGCTGATCCAGGGCCACCAACAGTGATGACAGTGTTGGCGTTCTGCTGCTGCTCGATCACGCCCTGGATGAACAGGTTGCGGTCATAGTAGCGGCCGGCGCCGCCAAAGAGAACCAGGTCGTGGTCGCCGTGAACGTCGTACGAAGCGCCGAGCCGCGGCTGGAACTCGCCATAGAACGGATTTCTGTTGTGGCCGTTCGAGATGAAATCTTCGGGGTTGATCCCGCGCGCCTTCCAGCCCGGATAGGCACGGAGCGCGTCCGCGATCGCCTGCGGGGTCACATAATCCTTGTTGTTGGGATTGCTCTCTAAATCCCAGCGCAGGCCAGCATTGACCGTCCAGTGATCATCGGGCTTCCATTCGTCGGATACGTAAAGGCCGATCTGCGTGTCTTTTGCCGTCAGACCCGGAGCGGGGTTGATGTTGATCCTTCCTGCGAACGGAGCAGCCGTCGCGATATCAAACGACGGACAGGTCGATACAGTTTGGTCGCACGGGTTGGCGACGAAGAAAGTGCCGTTCGTGTTGGCGGCCTCGATCCGCGACAGGTCGTAGAAGACGATCTGGCCGCCCGCCTTGAAGGTGTGCTCGCCGTGCCTCAGCGTCGCGTCGTCGCGGATGGTCCAGTTCTTCTCGATGTCGTTTTGCTGGAAGCTGTTGGCTCCGAGCTGGACTTGCACCGAACCGGTGTCCTGCCCGCCGGTGAGGAGATACTCGGGACCCTGAGTGACATTCGGCGTGCCCTGCGTCGCCTTGTCATGGGCGATGTTGAGGAAGTTGAGGAATTCGCCAGCGCTATGACGCCATTGCAGTTGGTAACGGTCCTGGTTGGTCTGCAGGAAGTGCCCGTGCTCCTGGACCGCGTTGCCGCCGAAATCGGCCAGGTTGCTCTGCTTGCGTTTGTAGCCGGAAAGATTGACCGTGTCGTCCGGCGTCGCGAACCATGTCAGCTTGCCGAAATATAGCCGCTGCTTGAATTCCAGGGGGACCGCACCGTTGATCTGGTCGCGAATATTCTGCGGGATGACCGTCGTGATGCTGTCGAACGTCGCCGGCGGACGCTTCTCGTTGGTGCCTTCGAAGGCGACGTAGAAGCTGAGCTTGTCCTTGATAATTGGGCCGCCAAAGTCCGCGCCAAATTGCTTGCGTTCCGAATCCCTCTTGGGGACATGGTTCTTCTTGTCGAAATAAGGCTGCTCGACGAAGGACTTCGGTTGCCACTCGATGAAGGCGGACCCGTGGAACGAGTCGCCACCGGTCTTGGTGACTGCGCTTAGCAAAGCGGAGGCGGACTGGCCGTTTTCAGCGCCGAAATTCTGCGTCTGAACCTGATATTCCTGAATCGCGATCTGCGGGAACGGGTTCCCGAAATCGCCGAAATTCTGCCCGAGCATGCCGCCATGGTTGATCGGGTTCTTGAAGCTCATCCCGTCGAGCAGAATGTTGGCGTTCTGCGGGGCGAGGGCTCCGGCCTGGAGCTGGGTGGCTCCGCTCGGCGAGATGAGCTGGACGCCCGGGGCAAGCTGCGCGAAGCTCAGGAAGTTGCGCTGGTTCTGCGGCAGGTTCTCGATCTGCGCCGGAGTGATATTCGTGGCAACAGTCTGCGCCTGCACCGGCTGGGCGGTGCGGCGCCCGGTGACCACGATGGCTCCAGTACGAGCCTCGACGAAGTCCACGTTGATCGACTGGCCAACCCCGACCGTCGCCGTCTGCGGCGACTTTCCTGCGACGGTCACGGAATAGGTCGACGGCCTGAGGCCGAATATCTCGTAATTTCCCTGCGCGTTGACCGCTCCGACGGCGCGCTGGCCAGTATGCGTGTCAACGGCCACCACCTGCGTGCCAGCGGCCGCTCCGTCAACGTGTCCTTGAATCGTGCCGTATTCGGCCTGCGCTTGCGCGGGCGTTGCTATCGTGAGTGCCGCCGCAATCGCGACGACGGAAATGCCGGATGCAAGCTGACGTTTGTTGGAAATCGTGTTCACGATCGCGCTCTCCCCAGTGCGGCGGTGTAACCGGTTACATAAATTAAGAAGGCCTTCGGCTCCAATCAGCGACGAAACGACTTCATGATCGCGAAGTCAATTCCCGGCGGTTGGTCGCGGATCAACCTGTCTGGCTGCTGTGGCTTTCAGGTCACGCCGCCCCGCGCTCATATTTGAGCGCGAAAGTAACGCTAGATTGCGCACCGGGAGCCGATGCTGCCGTCGTGCTCGGTGGAAGTCGGCGCACGAACTCGCCATGGTCCGGCATCTTGTCGGCGACGTCTTCGATTACCTCGGCGATGTCGCCGAGGAAGCCTGCGAGATCATCGTCCGACAGGAACCCCGTCACAGGATCCGCGTGCATCTCGAAGCCCTGGCCGAGCAGGACCTGTACCCAGCTTTCTTCGGCGAACAATTCCTGGGCATTGTGCTTGAAGAATCGGCCCGACGAGCGAAACAGCTCGAACCGCTCTGCCAGGGTGTCCGGCACTTCCATTTCGCGGACATGGTCCCAGAAGGGGTCGCCGCCGCGCCGCGTAACCTTGTAGTGGGCGATGATGAAGTCGCGCACGTCCTCATATTCCGTGCGCGCCTGGAGGTTGAATTCGTCGATGTCAGCAGCAGCAAATCCCTCACCAGGGAACATCGCGAGCAGCCGGTGAATTCCGGTTTGAATGAGGTGAATGCTGGTCGATTCAAGCGGCTCAAGGAATCCTGACGAGAGACCGATCGCGACCACGTTCTTGTCCCACGATTTGACTCTCCTGCCGGGACGGAAACGAACCACTCTAGGATCGGCCATCGCTTCGCCGTCGAGGTTCGCAAGCAAGGTTGCGGCAGCCTCGTCGTCACTGAGGAGTTCAGACGCATAGACATAGCCATTGCCGATGCGATGCTGGAGCGGGATGCGCCATTGCCAGCCGCCCTTGCGGGCGGTGCAACGGGTGTAGGGTGTTACCGGCTCGATGCTTGCACAGGGCACAGCCTGCGCACGATTGCACAAAAGCCACTTGTTCCAGTCTTCATAGCCGTGTCCGAGCGCGTCCCCGATGAGCAGCGCACGCATGCCGGAGCAATCGACGAAGAGATCCCCGTCAACCTCGCGACCGTCGGTCAGTCGGACACGCTCGACGAAGCCGCTCTCGGAATTCTGAACGACGTCGACGATCCGTCCTTCGATCCGCTCCACGCCGCGGGCCTCGCTTTGCGTCCGCAGGAATCGCGCGAGGAGCGACGCATCGAAGTGATACGCATAGTCGATGTCGGCGAGGGGTGAGTTGGGATTGCGCTTGTCCGGGAATGCGAAGCGGTTCTTCAGGCATGCGACGCAGTTCAGAGAATAGCTATCGAACGGCTTAACTCTGTCGGCAATTCGAGCATGGGCCGCGAGCCATAGCTGGTGCGGGTGCAGCCAAAGCATGTCGCGGCCAATCCTACCGAAGCCGTGAATGTAGGATTCTCCGGGAGCGCCCCAATCGACGAACTGGATGCCGAGCTTGAACGTCGCCTTGCTCGCCGCGATCATCTCCAGCGGATCGATCCCGGCAAGCGCCAGAAGATTGCGGATGTGGGGGATCGTTGCTTCGCCGACGCCTACGATGCCGATTTCGTCGGATTCGACGAGCTTGATTTCGACCTTGGTTAGCCATTGCGAGAGGACCGCAGCGGTCGCCCACCCGGCAGTGCCGCCGCCAATGACCGTAACTTTGCGAACCGGTTGATCGGCGCCCGCCACGACGTCCTCCGAGCTTCAGGAAAGAGGCCCTGCTTACAGGGGCACGCTCGAATCATACAAGTGCAGGCCATCGGCCGGCCTCGGAGGGCGTCGCGCCTCGTCCGCTGCCGGCTGCACGAAACTTAACTACGTTCATAAGCCGTTAGCGCCGAAATGCTCCCTCGGAGCGCCGGAGGGAACTTCCTGCACCGAAGGAAAGGCATATCCTGCGTTGCTTTCCTGGGAGTTGGACAGATGGCTTGGTGTATTGGACGGACGGAAGCGCTTTCGGATCCGCTCGGGGCACGGCGCAAGGCGCTATCGAAGCTTCGCGGCCTTGCCGATCTGGAGGATCCGGAAAGCCTCGTCGTCCCGGTGCTGATCGATGCGATCCTCATGGCCGAAAGCTACCGCGGTGCGCGGCACGAGATTACCTTCCTGCCCGAGTTGACGCGCAGCATCGACGCGCTGATCCGTGAACT
>DATIQO010000076.1:0-4780 GCA_035470745.1 Sphingomicrobium sp.
GCCGACAATCAGGGTGCCCGCGACGAGCGCGGCTTCTGGGACCGCGCAAGCGATGAGGTTGCCTCGTGGTTCGGTGATGACGAAGCCGAACGCCGGAGGCGGCACGACACGCGCCACGAAGGCCGGATCGGCGAGGATGACCGAAATTGGCGGGGTTCGACGATAGGAAGCCGGGACCGCGACTATGATCGTGGCTACCGGCGCGACTATGGACGCGATCAGTCAGCCTTCGGAGGCGGCCGTTCGGATCGTGACTTCAATTATGACCGCGGCGTGTTCAACCGCGGCGGATCAAGCGAGCGCGACTATCAACGCGGCTCACCGCGCGGCCCGCGGGACGAGAGTCGCGACTTCGAACGCGATCGCAGCGCCGGCCAAGATCGTGACTTTGAAAAGATCCGTGGCCGCGACCGCTATCGACCGATGGCGGGAGACTATGGGCGGGGCGGATATGGCGAGTCCGATCAGTTCTTCGCGGCAAGCGGTTATGGCGCGGCCGAGCGCGGCTACACTGACTATGAACGATCCCAGACACCATATGGCCGCGACGACTATCGCCGGACGAGCTTCGCCGGGCCGCCGAAAGACGACCGCGGTCTCGACCCGCACTACCGAAACTGGCGAGACCGGCACCTGACCGACCTCGACCGGGATTACGATGACTATCGCCGCGAGAACCAGTCTCGTTTTGAAAACGACTTTACGAGCTGGCGCGAGAAACGGCAGCACAAGCGCGGCCTTCTTGGGCACATTCGGGAACATATGGACGTCGTTGGCAAGGACGATGAGCATGTTGGCACGGTCGACAAGGTCGCCGGTGATCGCATCATCCTCACCAAGTCCGATCCCGAGGCCGGCGGAGCCCATCATTCGCTCAGCTGTTCCGACATCGACCGCGTCGAAGGAAACAAGGTGATCCTCGACTGTTCGGCTGACGAGGCGAAAAATCGCTGGCGCGACGAGAGCAGGAGCCGCGCGTTGTTCGAGCGCGAAGACCAAGGCGAAATGGGTCCGCGCAACCTCAATCGAAGCTTCGAGGGCACCTATCGCTAAGGGCGATAGCAAGCTGAGCCTCCGGTAAACGGAGGCTGACTCGACCCGGCCAGGCCGTCCCCTTCCTGGCCGGGTCTTTCTTGTGTCCTCAGCCGCGCTTATTTTCGGGCGCATAGGAGAAGAACCATGGCCCGAGCCTGGCACCTGAAGAGCCGCCCGCAAGGGATGCCGACTGCCGACAATTTCGATTTTACGGAGATCGAGCTCCCACCGCTTGGCGACGGAATGATCAGGGTCCGCAATCAGTGGCTTTCCGTCGACCCCTACATGCGCGGGCGGATGAACGACGTGAAAAGCTATGTGCCGCCGTTCCAAATCGGCGCGCCACTCGAGGGCGGCGCGGTCGGCGAGGTAATCGAGAGCAAGGCTGAAGGCTTCAGCCCCGGCGACCTGGTGCTCCACATGGCCGGCTGGCGCGACGAAGCGGTGGTGCCGGCGCGCACAGCCACTAGGCTGCCGGACCTCGGAGCCGCGCCACACCAGTTTCTTGGAGTTCTGGGAACGACCGGTGCGACAGCCTATTTCGGATTGCTCGATGCAGCTTCGGCAAAGCAAGGCGATATCGTCTTCGTTTCCGCTGCCGCGGGCGCGGTCGGATCGGCTGTCGTCCAGATCGCCAAGGCGAAGGGGATGACCGTCGTCGCTTCGGCGGGCGGACCAGAGAAGTGCGAGTTCGTGCGTTCACTGGGCGCGGACCATCTGATCGATTATCGCGCCGGAGGGCTGGTCAAGGCGCTGGCTGCGGCAGCACCCGAAGGCATCGACGTCTATTTTGACAATGTCGGCGGGAGTCACCTCGACGCCGCCCTCGCGCTCGCACGCAACTATGCACGGTTCGCGATCTGCGGAATGATCGAGGACTACAACAGGACCGAGCCCACGAACCTTCGTTTCCTCCCACGCATCATCGCTGCGCGAATTCGCCTGCAGGGCTTTCTCGTCTTCGATTATTTTCCGCGAATGGACGAATTTTACCGGGAAATGTCGGCCTGGCTGAAGAACGGGACCGTTCGATCACAGGAAACGGTTGTCGAGGGACTGGATCAGACCCTCGAAGCGTTTCTGGGCCTCTTTTCTGGCACAAACACGGGCAAGATGCTGGTCAAGCTCTAGATCGACTTGCAAGCGTTCGGGTCACCGCTTTGATAGCCGGTCCGGAGCGCACTCATCCGCTGCGCCGACGTGCCGTGGGTGAAACTGTCGGGCACGACCGTACCTTGCGTTTGCCGCTGCAGCGTGTCGTCGCCAATAGCTTCGGCGGCGCGCATTCCTTCTTCAAAATCGCCGCGCTCCATTATCGGCTGGCCTTCGGGTGTCTTTGCGTTGGCAGCCCAGACACCCGCGTAGCAGTCCGCCTGTAGCTCGATTTTCACCTGGATCGCATTGCCCTGCGTCTCGCTTGCTCGCGCCTGCAGCTGCTCTGCCTGGCCAAGCGTGCCGGTGAGGTCCTGGACATGATGTCCGACTTCATGCGCAATCACATAGGCCTCTGGAAAATCACCAGGTGCCTGGAACCGCCGCGAAAGTTCGTTGAAGAACTCGGTATCGAGATAGATCTTCTTGTCCGTCGGACAATAAAATGGCCCCATGGCCGATTGTGCGGCGCCGCAGCCGGACTGATATTCTCGGGAATAAGCTACCAGCGTCGTCGGCGTGTAGCGGCCGCCGAGCAGCTTGCCCCACGTGTCCTCGGTCGATGCAAGGACTTGGAGCATGAAATGCCGCGTATTGGGGTCAAGAGTGCTCTGTCCCGAGGGCGCGCTTTGTTGCGTTGCTGGAGCCAATCCTCCTCCCCCACCGCTTCCGCCGAGGCCGCCAAGCGAGCTCAGCAGGAAATATCCGATGACAAGCACGATAACGCCGCCGATGCCGAACCTGCTCGCGACCAACGGCAGCAGGCATCCAAGCCCGCCTCCGCCAAGCCCGCCCCCGCCAAAGCCCCCGCTTTGGCCGGTCGCGTCCTCGAAATTGCTGCTTTCCCGTTCGTCGCCGAACCGCATCTGGGTCTCCCGTTATGGCTGCCCAATGCTCCGCTCGCGCTACGGTTGCAATCAACCGGCCCTCGCGCCTAGCGCGCTGACGAAGGAGGACGCATGATTCTCAACGGTAAAGTTGCCCTGGTAACGGGTTCGACCTCTGGCATTGGTCTTGCCATTGCGAAGCTGCTCGCGGCCGAGGGCGCCAAGGTGATGATCAACGGCTTTGGCGATCCACAGGAAATCGAGCATTTGTCGGAGGATCTCGGAGCGGTCCACGACGGCGCCGACATGTCGAAGCCGTCCGAAATCGAGGCGATGATGAAGCGCTGCGCCAAGGAGCTCGGCGGACCTGACATCCTCGTCAACAATGCCGGCATTCAGCACGTCTCGCCAGTCGAGGAATTCCCGCCGGAGAAGTGGGACGCAATCATTGCGATCAATCTCTCGTCAGCTTTCCACACGACGCGGCTCGCGGTCCCGGCAATGAAGTCGAAAAAGTGGGGCCGCATCATCAATACTGCGAGCGCTCACAGCCTCGTCGCATCCCCCAACAAGAGCGCATATGTCGCTGCCAAGCACGGTATTGCGGGGTTCACCAAGACGGTGGCGCTCGAACTTGCGACGAGCGGCATCACGGCGAACTGCATTTCTCCTGGCTATGTCTGGACCCCGCTCGTGGAGAGGCAAATCCCGGACACAATGCGCACACGGGGCCTCACTCGGGAGCAAGTGATGAACGACGTCCTGCTCGCGGCCCAGCCGACAAAGCAGTTTGTCACTCCCGAACAGGTTGCTGCGCTCGCGCTCTTCCTCTGCCGCGACGAAGCGTCTTCGATCACCGGCGCCAACCTCAGCATGGACGGCGGCTGGACCGCCGCGTGAGCCAGCACGGAGCAGCCATCCAGTTGCGTCATTCTCTTGCGCCGCTAGGGTCAAAGATGACGGCGATGCGATCGATAACCCTCCTGGCGTTTGCGCTCCTTTGCTCGTCGTGCAGCGTCATCGAGCAGCCCTCCGGTCTCATCCCGCGATGGACTACGGCCTGGCGACAGGTCGCGACCGCCGACGACCGCCAGCGGCTCTCGGAGTGGCGGACGAGCTTCCTAGCCGCAATCGACGCAGCTTCGAAAAGTGGGCATTCGACGGAGATCGCCCGAGAGGGCGCATTGCTGCAGCCCGATGTCGCAAGCGGCCCTCCCACCATCCCAAACGGGCTCTACCGATGCCGCGTGATCAAGATCGGAGCCAAGGAACCGGACGGCTTCACTTACGTGTCTTACCCCCCCTTCTATTGCCGCGTCAGAGCGGAGCGAAACCTGCAGCGGTTCAACAAGTTCGGCGGTTCGCAGCGCCTGGTCGGGCTGATCTTTCCGGGCGATGCGGTCCATCAGGTCTTCCTTGGCACCCTCGTCCTCGGTGATGAGACGCGCGCGCTGCAATATGGACAGGACCAGCTGCGCGACGTCGCGGGGTACCTGGAGCGCATCGGGCCCGAGCGCTGGCGCTTGTTGATGCCCAAACCTCATTTCGAATCCCAGTTCGACGTGATGGAGCTACTGCCGATCTCGAACCCGAAGCAGAATGCACCCGAGGGCGATTCCAGGCCTGGGGATACCCCCTAACTAAAGTTAAGACGTTTGTCGGTCTGCGGAAGTCGTTCGTCGAAACTGGCAATGCCTCACCGATATGAACGTGGAACGGCGCGCACGTGTCCTGTCTCGCAATCAAACGCCCACCCGCGCACCCAA
>DATIQO010000077.1:0-4087 GCA_035470745.1 Sphingomicrobium sp.
CCCTTGGCCTCCTCGACCGTGATCACGCCTTCCTTGCCGACCTTCTCCATCGCCTCGGCGATCTTCTCGCCGACCTCGCGGTCGCCGTTTGCGGAGATGATGCCGACCTGGGCGATTTCCTGGCTGCCCGAAACGTCCTTCGAGCGGCTCTTGAGGTCCTCGACGACCGCCTTCACGGCGATGTCGATACCGCGCTTGAGGTCCATCGGGTTCATGCCGGCTGCAACCGACTTCATGCCTTCGCGAACGATCGCCTGAGCAAGAACCGTCGCAGTCGTGGTGCCGTCGCCGGCAATGTCGTTGGTCTTCGAGGCCACCTCGCGCACCATCTGCGCGCCCATGTTCTCGAACTTGTCCTTGAGCTCGATCTCCTTGGCGACGGTAACGCCGTCCTTGGTGATCCGCGGAGCGCCGAAGCTCTTGTCGATGACGACGTTGCGGCCCTTCGGCCCAAGCGTCACCCGCACCGCATCGGCGAGGATGTCGACGCCGCGAAGGATACGCTCACGCGCGTCGCGGCTGAATTTCACGTCCTTGGCTGCCATCTGGCTACCCTTTCGTTTTTTTCAGAAGATTGCTGCTAGAAGCGAAGGTTCAGCCGACGATCCCGAGGATGTCGCTTTCCTTCATGATGATCAGGTCTTCACCGTCGATCTTGACCTCGGTGCCCGACCACTTGCCGAACAGGATCCGGTCGCCCTGCTTGACGTCGAGCGGGGTCACCTTGCCCTCTTCCGACTTGGCGCCTGCGCCGACGGCGACGACTTCGCCTTCCTGCGGCTTTTCTTTTGCCGTGTCCGGGATGATGATCCCGCCAGCGGTCTTCTCCTCGGCCTCGACTCGACGGACGAGGACGCGATCATGAAGCGGCCTGAAACCCATGGGTTTGAACCCCCTCTTTCCTCTTGAATGGTTGAACATGCCCGTTGGCACTCTCCCCATGAGAGTGCCAGCGATGGAGGGCATATGGTTGTGCGCCGTTCATCCGTCAACGGGTCGCTGCAAGGCTTTTGACGCTAGGCGTGCGCCGCGCGGGTCAGTCCGAGCCGTGCCCGCATCAGCCAGCGGGCGAGCATCAGCACGGCGACGCAGGCAAGGCCGGTCGCAAGCCCGATCCAGATGCCGACCCCTTTCCAGTCGGCGCCGAACGCAAGCCACGAGCCGATGCCAAGACCAACGACCCAATAGCCGACCAGCGCGAAGAGGAGCGGCCAGCGCGTGTCATGAAGGCCGCGCAGCATCCCTGCTCCAATCACCTGCGCGCCGTCGACCAGCTGGAAGGCGGCCGCCACGCGAAGGAAGCTGATCGCGACCGCAATGACGACCGCGTTCTGCGGCACGTCGGCAAGGAACATGGTGACAAGGCGCCGCGGAAATCCCCACATCACGAGCGCCATCGCGCCCATGAAGGCGACGCCGATCACCCACGCCGTCCATCCGGCGCGCGTGATGGCGGCTTCGTCGCGGCGGCCGAGCGCCAGGCCGACGCGGACCGTCGCGGCTTGGCCAAGTCCGAGCGGCACCATGAAGGTGAGCGCAGCAAGCTGAAGCGCCACGGCATGCGCAGCGACCGCCGGCGCACCAATCCAGCCCATGAAATAGGCTGCAAGTGCGAAAACACCCATCTCGAGCGCCAGCGTGACGCCGATCGGCCAGCCGAGGCGGACCATCGCCCGGGTTCGCTCCGGATCGAAGCGCCAGAAGCGCCCGAACAGGTGAAATCGCCGAAAGCGCCGCTCGCGGCTGCAAATGACGACGAGCGCGGTGCAGATGATCAGCCACGTCAGCGTGCTTCCGAGTCCCCCGCCGAGAAGGCCGAGCGCTGGCAGGCCGAAATGGCCGAACATCAACGACCAGCTGAGCAGGGCGTTGAGACCGATGCCAAGGATGCTGAACCAGAGGATGACGCGGGGCCGCTCGAGCGCGGCAACGAAATTGCGAAGCAGCTGGAAGAGCAGCCAGGGCGCCGCGCACCACATGTAGGCGCGAAGAAAGGTCTGCCCCTGCTCGGCGAGCTGCGGAGCTTCTCCGAACGCCAGCATGAAGGTCCCCGCATGCCAGAGGATCAGCCAATAAGGCGGAAGCGCAAGAACAAGCAGCCACAAGCCTGCCCTGAAAGTTCGCCTGACGTCGCGAACGGCGTTGAAACGCTGTCCGAGCGCGGTCGCCATCAGCGGCGAGGCAGCCATGATCAGCCCGAGCAGGAAGACGTTGAGCGTAAAGGTGAGATTGAGCGCAAGCGTCGCCGCTGCCAGCTGGGTCGCGCCGAGCCGGCCCATCAGGAGGACGTCCGTCGCCTGGATAACCTGCTGGGTGACATTGGCGAGGATCAGCGGCCAGGCGAGCACAAGCATGGCCCGCAGCTCCGCCAGCCATGGATCCCTGTCGCGTGGTGGCACTTGCGCAGCCCGGTTCATGGCGGCGTCATTGCGGGGAGCCGGCGCTGCAGGCAAGCCGGGGTCGCAATGGCGAGCGTTCTACGCTAGCAGCACGGGCAAATCTTGAAGGCTCCGGCAATGAAATTTGTACGCGCAATCTGGAAACTCCTGGTCGGGATCAAGGACGCGCTCGTCCTCATCTTCATGCTGATCTTCTTCGGCATGCTCTACAGCGCGCTCTCCGCGCGGCCGGCGCCGGTCCACGATGGAGTCCTCGATCTCGACCTCAATGGCAGCGTCGTTGAGCAACCCTCGCGGGCAAGCTGGTCTGACGTCGCAAGCGGCAACCGCCTTGGCGAATATCGGCTGCGCGATCTCGTCCAGGCGCTCGACAAGGCCAAGGACGATGATCGGGTGAAGGCGGTCGCGCTCGATCTCGATGGCTTCACCGGCGGCGGCGAGACGACGATCGGCGATCTCGCCGACGCGGTGCTAAGGGTCCGATCCGCGGGCAAGCCGGTGATCGCTTATGGCGTCGGCTATACGAACGGCAGCTACGAGCTCGCTTCGGCCGCATCGGAAATCTGGCTGAACCCCCTCGGCGCCGTGCTCGTCGCCGGTCCGGGCGGAAGCAATCTCTATTACAAGGGACTTCTCGACAAGCTCGGCGTCACGGCCAATGTCTACCGGGTCGGGACCTACAAGGCAGCCGTCGAACCCTTCATCCGCAACGACATGTCGCCCGCAGCGAAGGAGAATGCGTCGGCGCTCGACCAGGCCGAGCTGCAAAGCTGGACCCAGCAGGTGAAGCGCGCGCGGCCCAGAGCGAACGTCGATCTCTTCCTCAAGGACATGAACGGGGCGGTCGCGGCGGCCGGCGGCGACATGGCGAGGGCTGCACTTGCCAACGGGTTCGTCGACAGGATCGGCAGTCGCCGGCAGTTCGAGGCGCGCCTTGCGCAGCTCGGCGGAAAGCCCGCGAAAAACGAAACGGGCTTTTCCCGGATCAGGCTCGGCTCCTACGTCTCCGACGTCGTCGACGACAACCCCAAGGGGCCGATCGGGATCGTGACGATCGCCGGCATGATCGTCGATGGGAAGGCGGGTCCCGGGACCGCCGGCGGCGATACGATCGCCAAGGAGATCGACGACGGCGTTCGCGACGGCATCAAGGCGCTCGTGGTACGGGTCGACAGTCCAGGGGGATCGGTGCTCGCATCCGAGCGCATCCGCCAGGCACTGCTCGATGCCAAGGCTAAGAAGATCCCGGTGGTTGTGTCCATGGGCAGCGTTGCAGCCTCCGGCGGCTATTGGGTCTCGACGCCGGCCGACTTCATCTACGCCGAGCCGTCGACGATCACCGGATCGATCGGGGTATTTGGGATCATCCCGAGCTTCCAGGGGACGTTGCAGAAGCTCGGCATTGGCGCCGACGGCGTGAAGACGACGCCGCTCTCGGGTGAACCGGACCTATTCAAGGGTCCTTCGCCAGAAGCGAACCAGCTGATCCAGACCGGGGTCAACTCGATGTACGGGCGCTTCCTCGCGATCGTCGCCGCGGCTCGCCACAAGACACCCCAGCAGGTCGACCAGATTGCGCAGGGCCGCGTCTGGGATGGCGGTACCGCGCATCAGCTCGGGCTGGTCGACAGCTTTGGCGGGATCGACGAAGCCGTCGCCAAGGCAGCGCAGCTCGCGGGCCTCGGCAA
>DATIQO010000078.1:0-3790 GCA_035470745.1 Sphingomicrobium sp.
GCTTCCCAATCTGTTGAGCAGCAGGATCGTGAGGCAGGGACTGCTCGCCGATCCGAAGATCCTGACGGACGCCGTCGATGCGCTTCGCGATGCCCAGTATGAGCCGTTCCTCGCATCCCAGCGCGCAGCCATCGAAACGCCCTTCGGAAGCTCCTGGAAGGGCTCGGCAAAGCCCGACGTGACACTCGTCGAATTCTTCGATTACGCATGCCCCTATTGCAAGGCGAGCAATCCAAGCGTCGACCGGCTCGTCGCGGAGGACAAGGGCCTAAGGGTCGTCTACCGCGAGCTTCCGATCCTCGGGCCCGACAGCGTCACCGCCGCGCGCCTTTCGCTTGAGGCCTCAAAGCTCGGCCGCTTCTCGAAATTCCACGATACGCTGTGGGCGACGGGACGCCCCGCGCCCGATACCAATGCCGCTGCCGCCAAGGCCGCCGGAATTGCTCCGCAGCCGCCGAACGACCCGTCGATCGACGCCGAGCTCAAGCGCAATTTCCAGCTTGCCGGGCAACTCGGAGCAACCGGAACGCCGCTGTTCGTCATCGGCGACCGGGTCATGAACGGGGCGGTCGGCTATGACACGCTCAAGCAGGCGATCGAAGCTGCACGAAAGAAGACGAGCTAGGCGCCCTTGAACCCCTGGGCGATGACGTACCACTCGCTCGAGTCCTTGCGGCTTGCCGGCGGCTTTGCATGTTTGACGCTCGAGAAGCTGCGCTTCATTTCGCCGACCAGCTGATTGTCGGCGCCGCCTGCAAGTACCTTCGCGACATAGGCGCCGCCAGGCTTCAGGATCTCGCGCGCAAATTCGAGGCCGGCCTCGACGAGCGCCATCGTGCGCAGGTGATCCGTCTGCGGATGTCCGACCGTGTTCGCCGCCATGTCGGATAGGACAAGATCGGCGTCGCCTCCGAGTGCTTCCTTCAGCCGCCTCGGCGCATCCTCGTCCATGAAGTCCATCTGGAGGATGGCGACGCCCTCTAGGGGGTCGGTGGGTAAAAGATCGATGCCGACCACGTTCGCCTGCGGAACCTTGCGCCTTACGACCTGGCTCCAGCCGCCCGGCGCGATGCCAAGGTCGACGACATTCCTGACGCCCTTGAGGAGACCGAAGCGCTCGTCGAGCTCGATCAGCTTGTAGGCGGCGCGGCTACGGTAATTCTCGGCCCTGGCGCGCTTGACGTAAGGGTCGTTGAGCTGCCGCTCGAGCCAGCGCGTCGATGAGATCTTGCGGCCCTTGGCCGTCTTCAACCGCTTCACAAGGTCCAGCCATCGCGCGCCATCAGCGAGCGGAGAATGCCCTCGCGAATGCCGCGATCGGCAACGCCGAGGTTCTGGGCGGGCCAGATCTCCATGATCGCCTCGAGGATTGCGCAGCCGGCAACGACGAGGTCGGCGCGCTCGCTGCCGATGCACGGGAGCGCTGAACGCTCAACAAAGTCCATGCCCGCGATCATCGCGCTGATCTTCTGCATCGCCTCCCTTGGCACGTGAAGCCCGTCAACGGCCTTCCTGTCGTAGAAAGGCAATGCGAGATGGACGCTCGCGAGCGTCGTCACCGTGCCGCTGGTGCCGAGCAGGCGAATGCCCTCGCGCGTCTCCGGGAGCATGGTTGCAAAGTTCGCAAAGGCGCGGCGCGCGCGCTCGCGCATGCGGGCATAGGCCTTGAGGCGATCGGGTCCCTCGAGCGCTTCCCTCCCCTCGCTTTCGGTTAGCGACACCACTCCCCACGGCGCGCTCCACCAGGCCCGGATCCGCGTGAGGCCCTCGTCCTGGTCGATCAGGACAAGCTCGGTCGAACCGCCGCCGATATCGAAGATGAGCGCGGGCCCGTCGCCGGGCTCGAGCAGCTTGTGGCAGCCAAGGACTGCAAGGCGGGCTTCCTCGGCCGGTTCGATGATATCGAGGACGATTCCGGTTTCTGTCCGCACCCGCTCGGCGAATTCGCGCCCGTTGGCGGCGCGGCGGCAGGCCTCGGTCGCGACCGAGCGCGACAGCGACACGTTGCGGCGCCGCAGCTTGTCGGCACAGATCGAGAGGGCGTTGACGGCGCGGTCCATTGCCTCGGTCGACAAGGCTCCCGAGCGCGCCAGCCCCTCGCCAAGGCGCACGATCCGCGAAAAAGCGTCGATGACGGTGAAACCGCCCTTGCTTGGGCGGGCGACCAGGAGTCGGCAATTGTTGGTGCCAAGGTCGATTGCACCATAGGTGTGGCGATGCGGCTCCCGCTTGTGCGGGACACCCTTGTCCGACGGCCCGCCCTGCTCGCGGTAAACCTGCTGCAGAGCCGGCGCACTGGCGACGCCTTGCGCCATGACACACGCCCGTTTCTGTCCTGCACCGCCCGTGCTTGAGCGGCTGACTTGATGCGGTTTTAATCACAATTTTATGGGTTTGGGCAAGTCCGCAGGACTTCCAGGCCTAGCGTTGACAGCGTAAAGCGCCCTTTCTATCTCGCCGCTTCCCAAGCTGCCCCGTCGTCTAATGGTAAGACTACGGACTCTGACTCCGTCAATCGTGGTTCGAATCCACGCGGGGCATCCAATGATTTCGTGGGTCTGTACCGGATACAGAGGTTACAGATTATTCCGGAGACATAGGTAACGCTTTTGCTCCGAAGGGGTTAGGTGCCGGCTCGAGCCGGTAGGTCTCGTCATCAAAAAATCCGGTGTCCTAGTGCATGAAGGAGACGAGCCGGAGCTGGTCGTCGATCTGCCGTGAGCCTACCAAGCTCCCGGAAATGGCTGTTTTCTGCTGCCCCCTGCTGTGATCTTTGGCGATTACAGCTCGAATAAGATCAATCAGTTAGCGTTTGGCTGAAATCGCCCGAACGCGTTCTCGGTTTCATGGTAGCGGGCCGCACCCAAACCTGCCGTCTGCGTGCGACCCATAGCAAGCATATGCCGGTTTGGAAGCACATTTCGATAATTCTGGAAACGTTCTTGACTCTCTGCACTTTCCTCGTCATTTCTACAAATATCGAAAGGAGGAAGCATGGGCAAGTTTTCCGGCATCGTTAACCGGGTCTGCATGTTCCTGGTGCAGCGGCCGGCCACCCCTTGCTGCGCGGCGGCGATCCAGTGGGCGAGCTTCCGCTAGTGAAGAAAGAAACAGCCGTCTTAGCCCTTGGCGCTCTTGCCCAGGAGCATCGCCTAGCCCTGTTCCGTCTGCTCGTGCGGGCTGGTGACAAAGGCATGGCGGCGGGAGCGATCGCCGAGGAGCTGAGCGTCCCCAGCAGCTCGCTTTCGTTCCACCTGACCCAGCTGCGTAACGCCGGACTGATTCTGCAGGAGCGGCAACATCGCTCGCTCATCTACCGTGCCAACTATCCGGCGATGAACGCGCTCGTCGGTTACCTCATGGAAAACTGCTGCGCTGGGGGCGACTGCGGCACCAGCACTGCTTGCGAAGCGCCTGCCCAGGAAAGGAAATCCGCATGAAGCGTCTGCATGTGCATGTTGGAGTCAATGACCTCGACCAGTCGATCCGCTTCTATTCAACGCTGTTCGGTTCCGAACCGACCGTCCTCAAGCCCGACTATGCCAAGTGGATGCTCGACGATCCGCGCGTGAACTTCGCGATCTCGCAAGGCAATCACGCGAAGAAAGGCATCGAGCATCTCGGTATCCAGGCGGAAAGTACCGACGAGCTGTCGGATGTCTACGATCGCCTCAAGGCCGCGGACCGGCCCGTGCTCGAAGAAGGCCGGACTACCTGCTGCTACGCCAAGTCCGAAAAGAGCTGGATCAGCGACCCGGACGGTGTCGTTTGGGAAGCATTCTACACCGAC
>DATIQO010000079.1:0-17558 GCA_035470745.1 Sphingomicrobium sp.
TGAAGTCTTGCTGGAGCCTGGCAAGCCGGCGGTGATCTGGGCCGACGATCCAAGGTCGGCCGAGGTGATCGAGCGCTCGAAGCGCCGCGGCCACGATGTCATGACGATCGGCCGCAACGGGGAAACGATCCGCCTCGTCGAGCAATCGCCGACCACGCTTGGCCAGGCGCTGGTGCTCGAGCATCGCGGGAAGCCCTATCGTCTCTCGCTGCCGCTGATCGGCGCCTACCAGGCATCGAATGTCCTTACAGCCGCAGGGCTGGTGCTCGCGACCCGCGGCCAGTGGGACGCGACCTTCACGGCGATGCAGCGCGTCGCGCCCGTCCGCGGCCGGCTCGAGCGCGCGGTCATCAGCCGTACCGGTGTCCCTGTCTACATCGACTATGCGCACACGCCCGACGCGCTCGAGGCTGCGATTTCGGCGCTGCGGCCGCACGTCGAGGGCAGGCTGATCACGGTGTTCGGGGCGGGCGGGGATCGTGACCAGGGCAAGCGGCCCGAGATGGGCAAGGTGGCGACAAAGATGTCCGACATCGTGATCGTCACCGACGATAATCCAAGGAGCGAGGATCCGGCCCGCATCCGCTCCGAGATCATGGCCGGTGCGCCGCAGGCGAAAGAGGTGCCGGGCCGGCGCGAGGCCATTGCCGAGGCGATCCGCATCGCCCGTGAAGGAGATATCGTGCTCGTTGCCGGCAAGGGTCACGAGACCGGGCAGATCATCGGCGACCAGGTCTTGCCGTTCGACGACGCGCTCGTCGCTCGGGAGTGCGCGGCATGACCTCGCTCTGGACCTCCGACGAGATCGTCGCCGCCACCGGGGGCAACGCAAGTCAGCCGTTCGAAGTCACTGGCGTCACGTTCGATAGCCGCGAAGTCGGCCCGGGCGACCTGTTCGTGGCAATGCCGGGGACCGTCCATGACGGGCATCGGTTCGTCGCCTCGGCATTTGCCGCGGGCGCCGCCGGGGCAATCGTTTCCGAGCCGGTCGATGGCCCGCACGTCCTGGTCGGAGACACGTTCGCAGCGCTGCAGGCGCTCGGCCGTGCTTCACGCGCGCGGAGCCGAGCGACGATCATCGGCGTTACGGGTTCGGTCGGCAAAACCAGCACGAAGGAAGCACTCTACGCCGCGCTCGACCGCAACCGGCCGGGCAAGGTCCACCGTTCCGTGAAAAGCTATAACAATCATACGGGCGTGCCGCTGAGCCTCGCGCGCATGCCGCGCGAGGCCGAGTTCGCAGTGCTCGAAATGGGCATGAACCATGCCGGCGAAATCCGGGCCCTGACAAAGGAAGTCCGGCCGCACGTCGCGCTGATCACCGCGATCGCGCCAGCCCATATCGAGAACCTCGGCTCGGAAGAGGCGATTGCCGACGCCAAGGGGGAGATTTTCGAAGGCCTCGAGCCGGGCGGCGTCGCGATCGTGCCGAACGACACGCCGCATCGCGACAGGCTGGTCAAGGCGGCTCGGCGCTACGCCGACCAGATCATCACGTTCGGCGGCGGCGATGCCGACGTCCACGCGATCCACGCGGTTGGCGCGGAAACCGGCGGAAGCCTCATCTGCGCCGGGCTCCTCGAGCGCGAGCTCACATTCACGATCTCCCAGCGGGGCGAACATTGGGTCTCGAACGCGCTTGCGGTTCTCGCCGCGGTCGAGGCAGTCGGGGAGGACGTCGCCGTTGCGGCGCTGGCGCTAGCCGACCTCGGCGGCCTCAAGGGTCGGGGCGAACGCCACATCATCGAGATCGACGGCGGCGAGCTCTTGCTGATCGATGAGAGCTATAACGCAAATCCCGCGTCGATGGCGGCAACGCTAAAAAGCCTCGGTTCAGAAAAGGACGCGAAGCGGCGCATCGCCGTCCTTGGACCGATGCGCGAGCTCGGCGAGCACAGCAAGTCCCTCCATGCCGGCCTTGCACCTTGCGTTCGCGACGCGCACGTCGACCGTCTGATCCTCATCGGTGACGAGATGCGACCGCTCGCAGAGGAGGTCGTCGGCGCCGTTTCGTTCGACCTCGTGGGAAGCGTCGAGGAAGCAAGCGAGGCGCTGATGCAGATGGCTCGCCCCGGCGACGCGGTCCTCGTCAAGGCTTCGAACTCGGTCGGCCTTGCGAAACTTGTCGAGCGCATGGTCAAGGGAATGCCATGCTCTACCTGATCGCCGCCCAGCTCGGTTTCCCCGGCGTCCTCAACCTCATCCGCTACATCAGCTTCCGCGCGGGCGCGGCGAGCGCGACCGCGCTACTGATCGGCTTGCTGCTGGGGCCAAAGTTCATCAGCTGGCTTCGTGCAACCCAGGGCAAGGGCCAGCCGATCCGGTCGGATGGCCCGCAAACCCATCTCGCCAAGCGCGGGACGCCGACGATGGGCGGCCTCCTGATCCTCATCTCGGTGTCGATCTCCGTTCTTCTGTGGATGGATCTTGCCAACCCCTATGTCTGGGCGTGCCTGCTGGTGACCGCGGGTTTCGGCCTGATTGGTTGGCTCGACGACTATGACAAAGTGAAAAAGGCCCATCACGCCGGCCTCTCCGGCAAGACGCGCCTTGCGCTCGAGTTCCTCATCGCCGGCTTCGCAACCTGGCTGATGGTCCGCACCGGCGGCAGCGCGCTGCACCTCCCGTTCATCAAGGAGACCGTCGCCGACCTTGGCTGGTTCTACGTCATCTTCGGTGCTTTCGTGATTGTCGCGTTCGGCAATGCGGTGAACCTCACTGATGGGCTCGACGGGCTTGCGACAATGCCGGTCGTCATTGCCTCGATTGCCTTCCTCCTGATTTCCTATCTCGTCGGAAACGCGAAGTTCGCCAATTACCTTGGCATCCCGCACGTGCCAGGCGTCGGAGACTTGACCGTTCTCCTGCTCGCCATCGTCGGGGCATGCCTTGCGTTTCTCTGGTTCAACGCGCCGCCGGCGGCGGTCTTCATGGGCGACACCGGAAGCCTCGCCCTTGGCGGCGCCCTCGGCGCGATCTCGGTCGCGACGCACCATGAATTCGTGCTGGCGATCGTCGGCGGCATCTTCGTTGTCGAGGCCCTGTCGGTGATCATCCAGGTTGCCGTCTACAAGCGCACCGGCAAACGCGTTTTCCTGATGGCGCCGATCCACCACCATTTCGAGCAAATGGGTTGGTCAGAGCCAACCGTCGTGATCCGCTTCTGGATCATCAGCTTCGTGCTCGCGCTCGCCGGTCTTGCAACGTTGAAGCTGAGGTGATCACGGCGCGAGCCTTCGCAGGCAAGGATTATGCAGTTTACGGTCTTGCGCGATCGGGCTTGGCGACGGTCGAGGCGCTGCTTGCGAGCGGCGCGAGCGTTACTGCCTGGGACGCGAACGAGGCGGCAAGGGCAAGGACGCCTGACGGAAGCAGGATCGCGAATCTCGACGAGGTCGACCTTGCATCGTTCCACAGCCTCGTCGTCACCCCGGGCCTTCCGCTCAACCGCCACCCGATTGCGCAGCGCGCCGAGCGCGCAGGTGTGGAGATCATCGGCGACATCGAGCTCTTCGCCCGCGCACGGGCGGAGCTTCCGCCCCACAAGGTGATCGGCATTACCGGGACGAACGGCAAGTCGACGACGACCGCGCTCATCCATCACCTCCTCAAGACCGCCGGCATCCCAACCACGATGGGCGGCAATATCGGCCTTCCCATCCTCGCGCAGGACCCGCTTCCGGAAGGCGGCATCTACGTCCTTGAGCTCTCGAGCTACCAGATCGACCTGACGAAGAGCCTCCGCTGCGAGATCGCTGTGCTGCTCAACATCACGCCCGACCACCTCGACCGCTACGCCGGCATGGAAGCCTATGCTGCATCCAAGCGCCGGCTGTTCGAAATGCAGGGCGAGGACGGGTGGGCCGCGATCAGCGTTCTTGATCCCTATTGCGCGGCAATCGCTGACAAGTACGGCGCGCGCGGAATCGAGCTTGGCCGGGAAGAATTGGAAGACCAGCGCCATTGGCCCGCTCTTCAGGGGCCCCACAATGCCCAAAACGCCAGCGCCGCAATGGCTGTCGCGCGGTTCCTCAAGATTCCGGACGCGACTGTCCAGGAGGCATTGCGCACCTATCCGGGGCTCCCGCACCGCATGGAGCGCGTGCGCGAGAAAGACGGGATTCTCTTCGTCAACGACAGCAAGGCGACCAATCCCACCGCGACCGCGCCGGCGCTCGCCGCCTTCGAGAAAATCCGCTGGATTTGCGGCGGTCTCGCCAAGACCGACAATCTCGACGAATGCGCGCCGCACTTCGGCCATGTGCGCAAGGCCTATACTATTGGCGAAGCGAGCGAATTGTTCGCCAGGCTCTTGTCGCCGCACATCAGCGTGGCACAGTGCGAAACGCTCGAGCGAGCGGTGGGAGAAGCAGCTCTCGAGGCTGAAGCGGGAGACACGGTCCTGCTTTCGCCGGCGTGCGCGAGCTTTGACCAGTTTCGCGATTTCGAGGAGCGCGGGGACCGGTTCCGGCGGCTAGTGGGGGGATTATGATCGGTAGCATTTCGGGCACGATCAAGGCCAAGGCGGCACTGATCGATCCCAACCATTATGGCCGCTCCGACACGAGCGCCATGGGCCGCTGGTTCTGGGAAATCGACAAGATCCTGCTGCTGCTGATCACCGTCCTCATCGCGATCGGCCTGATCGCGGTCGCAGCGGCTTCGCCCGCTGCAGCCGAGCGCTATTCAGGCGGGAACGTCCGCTTTTCGGAGCTCTATTATTTCTGGCGCCAGCTTGCCTGGATTGCGATCGGGGTTCCGGTGATGATCGGCATCTCGATGATGCCCAAGGAACGCGCACGGCGGCTCTCGCTCTTCGGCGCGGCATTCTTCTTCGTCCTCCTGATCTTCGTTCCGGTCATGGGCCCGGAAGTGAACGGAGCGCGGCGCTGGATCAACTTCGGCCTCGGCCAGGTACAGCCGTCCGAATTCCTCAAGCCCTTCTACGTTGTCTCGATGGCCTGGCTTCTGAGCCTAAGGGAGGCCGACAAGTCACTTCCGGTCTACCCGCTCTCAGCACTCGTCGTCGGGAGCATCGCCTTCCTTTTGATGAAGCAGCCCGATTTCGGGAGCACCATCATCTTTTGCGCGGTGTGGGTGGCGATGCTTGCACTTGCGGGGGTTTCACTCCGCGTGCTCGGCGGGCTCGCGATCGCCGGTATCGTCGGCATCATCCTTGCTTATTTCTTTTACGATGTCGCGACCCAGCGCATCGACGAGTTCCTGTTCGGCACGGGTGATAATTTCCAGGTGGAAAATGCGATGCGGACGCTTACCGCGGGCGGCCTCTTCGGGATGGGACCAGGCGGCGGGACGCGCAAGTTCGGGCTCCCCGAACCGCACACCGACTATATCTTCTCGGTCGTCGGCGAGGAGTTCGGGCTCATCGCCTGCCTCGCGATCGCCCTTCTCTACCTTGGCATCGTCGCGCGGGTCCTCATCAAGCTTCTCGACGAGGAATCACCCTTTGCGATCCTTGCCGCCGCGGGGCTCGCGATCGAGTTCGGGCTGCAGGCTTTGATCAACATGATGGTGAACGTCCAGCTTGCGCCGTCGAAGGGGATGACGCTGCCCTTCATCAGCTATGGCGGTTCCTCAATGCTGGCGCTTTCGATCGGGATGGGCTTGCTGCTCGCCTTCACGCGCCGAAACCCCTATCTCACGCGTTCACCTTACGTCGTGAAATGGAGCGGGGAGTCGCTACCGGCATGAACTTCGTCTTGGCGGCTGGAGGGACCGGCGGCCACATGATCCCGGCGCATGCGCTGGCCGCAGAGCTCAAGGCTCGCGGCCATGGCGTGCTGCTTATCACCGACGAACGCGGCGCCCGCTTTCCGGGGCTGTTCAAGGGCGTCCCGGTGCACATCCTTCCTGCCGGCCGCCTCGGCGGCGGGCCGGTTGGAATGCTGCGAGCGCTGGGCGCCGTCGTGAAGGGCAGGGGAGAGGCGAAACGCCTCTACCGCGAGCATCGCCCCGACGCGGTCGTCGGTTTTGGCGGCTATCCCGCCTTCCCCTCGCTTCTTGCGGCGAGCTCGCTGAAGATCCCGACCGTGCTCCACGAGCAGAATGCCGTGCTTGGCCGCGTGAACCGCCTCCTTGCCGGAGAGGCCGAGGCGATCGGCACCGCTTATGACCAGGTCGATCGCCTGAAGCCGAGGCTCGCCGAGAAGGTCGTGCTGATCGGAAACCCGGTGCGCGAGGAGATCGCGCGGCTGGGGGAGCTGCCCTTTCCTCCCTTCGACGAAGTCGCGCCGCTGAAGATCCTGGTGACCGGCGGAAGCCAGGGCGCGAGCGTACTCAGCAATGTCGTTCCAAAGGGTTTGGGCATGCTGGCTCCGTCGCTCCGCCGGCGGCTCCAGGTGGTCCAGCAATGCCGCCCCGAAGATATCGAGCGGGTTCGCGGCCAATATGCCGAGCTTGGCATTCCCGCCGAGCTTATGACCTATATCGAGGACATGCCCGAGAAGCTCGCCGACGCGCACCTCGTCATCGGCCGTGCAGGCGCGTCGACCATCGCCGAGCTGTCGGCGGCTGGCCGGCCGGCGATCCTCGTGCCCTTTGCAGCGGCGACCGACGATCATCAGACCTCGAACGCCCGCGAAATGGTGAAAGCCGGCGGCGCCCGCGCCATCCAGGAAGCAAGCTTCACGCCGGAGGTGCTCGCTCGCCAGGTCGAGGCGCTCGCAATGGACCCGGTGGCGCTCGCGAACGCCGCGGCGCGCGCCCTTTCGGTTGGCAGGCCCCACGCCGCGCGCGACCTTGCCGACCTCGTCGAGCGGATCGCGAACAGGCCCGCGCCGCTCGCTGTCGGTTCGGCCCTCGCGCCGCGGCAGCGCGCGGTTGCTCCGGCGGGAGGTGTTCCCGCGTGATGAAAGCCATGGGCACCGACATCGGCACCATCCATTTCGTCGGGATCGGCGGCATCGGCATGTCCGGCATTGCCGAGGTGATGCACCAGCTCGGCTACAAGGTTCAGGGTTCCGACGCCTCGGATTCCTACGTCGTCGAGAAACTTCGCAAGGCTGGCATTCCCGTCAGCATCGGCCATTCGCCCGACAATCTCGGCGATGCGGCGGTCGTCGTTTGTTCGACGGCGATCAAGGAGAGCAACCCGGAAATCCAGGCGGCAGCCGAGCGCCGCCTGCCGCGGGTCCGGCGCGCCGAGATGCTGGCCGAGCTGATGCGGATGCAAAAGACCGTCGCGGTTGCCGGCACGCACGGCAAGACCACGACCACCTCGATGGTCGCAGCGCTGCTCGACGGCGGCGGTCTTGACCCGACCGTCATCAACGGCGGCATCATCAACCGCTACGGCTCGAACGCGCGGCTCGGCAAGAGCGACTGGTGGGTGATCGAGGCCGATGAGAGCGACGGGAGCTTCCTGAGGCTCGACGGGACGATCGCGGTCGTGACCAACATCGACCCCGAGCATCTCGAACATTACGGCAGTTTCGAACGCGTGAAGGACTCGTTTGTCGAGTTCATCGAGAATGTGCCCTTTTACGGCCTCGCGGTCCTTTGCGTCGATCATCCCGAGGTCCAGAACATCATTGGACGCATTCGTGACCGACGGATCGTGACCTATGGTTTCTCGGCGCTCGCGGACGTGCGCGCGGACAATGTCGCGCCGGTTCCGGGAGGTAGCCGGTTCGATGCGCTGATCCTTGATCGGGAAGGCGAACGGCGGACGATCGCGGGCATCCACGTGCCGATCCCTGGAAGACACAATGTCCAGAACGCGCTCGCGGCAATCGCGGTGGCTCTCGAACTGGGCATTTCCGACGAGCAGATCCTGCGCGGTTTCGAGCGTTTCGACGGCGTCAAGCGCCGCTTCACCAAGGTCGGCGAGGTGGATGGCGCGGTCGTCATCGACGATTACGCCCACCACCCGACGGAGATTCGCGCCGTGCTCGCCGCTGCGCGCGAAGGCGCCGAGGGGCGCGTGATCGCGGTCGTCCAGCCGCATCGCTTCACTCGGCTGCAGTCGCTGATGGACGAGTTCCAAAGCGCCTTCAATGACGCCGACGTCGTCTTCGTGGCACCCGTCTATGCCGCTGGCGAGGAGCCGATCGAGGGCATCGACGGCGGTGCGCTTGCCGATGGGCTTCGCGCCCATGGACATCGAATGGTTCGCGCGGTGGAGGACCTGGGCGACCTATCGGTGGCGCTGCGCGATCTTGCCGCCGAGGGCGACATGATCATCTGCATGGGCGCCGGCGACATCACCAAATGGGCCGCCACGCTGCCGGCTTCGATCGCCGAGGCGAGGGCGAAGAAATGACGGCGCTCGCCGCAATGCCCGAAGTGCGCGGGAAGCTGACCCCGAGCGCGCCGCTCGCGCCGCTGGTCTGGTTCAAGAGCGGCGGCAACGCAGAATGGCTGTTCGAGCCCAGGGACGAGGATGACCTTGTCCGGTTTCTGTCGGAGCTTGACCCGCAGGTGCCGGTCATGGCGCTGGGGCTTGGTTCGAACATGATTGTGCGTGACGGCGGTGTTTCCGGCGTCGTCATCCGCCTCGGCAAGCCGTTCGCGAAGATCGAACGGATGGATGAGACGACGCTCAGCTGCGGCGGGGGAGCGAGCGGCATCCTGGTCTCGTCGACGGCGCGCGATGCCGGAATTGCCGGGCTCGAGTTCCTGCGCGGGATCCCCGGGACCGTCGGCGGCTTCGTTCGGATGAACGGCGGCGCCTATGGCCGCGAGGTCAAGGACATCCTCGTTTCAGCTCGGCTCGTCCTGCGCTCGGGCCAAATCGAAGAGTGGCCGCTCGAAAAGCTTGGTTACACGTATCGGCACAGCGAAGTGCCAGAGGGCGCGATCGTCGTCGCGGCCATGTTCCGCGGCGTTCCCGGCGATCCCGAAGCGATCGGCGCGGAGATGGATGCAATCGCCCGTGCGCGCGAAGAATCGCAGCCATTGCGGAGCCGTACTGGAGGTTCGACCTTCAAGAATCCGCCGGGCCACAAGGCATGGGCGCTGATCGATGCCGCGGGCTGCCGTGGGCTAACTCTGGGCGATGCCCAAGTCTCGGAAAAGCATTGCAATTTCCTGCTCAATCTCGGTAGCGCTTCAAGCGCCGAAATCGAGGCGTTGGGCGAGGAAGTCCGCCGCCGCGTCGCGGATAAAACCCACATCGGGCTGGAATGGGAAATCCAGCGGGTCGGGAGAAAATGAACAAGGATCTGCATGTCGTCGTCCTCAAGGGCGGCTGGTCTTCCGAGCGGGAAGTCTCGCTGACGAGCGGCAAGGGCGTCGCTCAGGCCCTGCGCGAGCGCGGCTGGAGCAATGTCACCGAACTCGACATGGAACGCGATGTCGCGGTTCGGCTGGCGCAGCTCAAGCCCGACGTCGTCTTCAACGCGCTCCACGGCACGCCGGGCGAAGATGGCACCGTCCAGGGCATGATGGACCTCATGGGTCTTCGCTACACGCACAGCGGCCTTGAAACCTCGGTCATCGCCATCGACAAGGAACTGACGAAGATGGTGCTCGTCCCGCACGGCATCCGCATGCCGGCGGGCAAGGTCGTCTCGAGCGAGAGCCTGTTCCAGGAAGATCCGATTGACCGGCCTTATGTCGTAAAGCCCGTGAACGAGGGCTCGTCGGTCGGCGTCGCGATCGTCACCGCGGACGGCAATTACGGCAATCCGATCGGACGCGACGTCGATGGTCCCTGGCACCATTTCGACGAGCTTCTGGCCGAACCCTTCATCAAGGGGCGCGAGCTTACGGTCGCGGTTCTCAATGGTGAGCCGCTCGCGGTCACGGAGCTGAAGCCCAAGGCCGGCTTTTACGACTATGACGCGAAATACACCGACGGTCTGACCCAGCACATCTGCCCTGCCGTGGTGCCCTATGAAATCGCCGCTGCAATGATGGACATGGCCGCACGCGCCCATGGCCTGCTCGGCTGCAGGGGCGCGTCGCGCTCCGATTTCCGCTGGGACGACGAGCAGGGCGAAGCGGGACTTTACCTGCTCGAGGTGAACACTCAGCCCGGAATGACCCCGCTCAGCCTCGTTCCCGAGCAGGCAAAGCTCAAGGGCATCGGCTATGGCGAATTGGTCGAGCGGCTGATCGCGGAGGCATTGCAATGAGCACCGCCCACGTCCGACGCGGCGCCACCGCTCGGGCAAAGCCGCGCAGGGGCGCCAAGGGAGCAATGCCCAAGAAGAACGGGAAGCGCCAGCCAGCCAACCAGCGCCGAGCGAGCAAGCTTGCAGGGCTTGTCTTCGGCGCGTTCATGCTGGCGATCACGCTGGTCGTGCTGCTTGCGCTCGGCATTCCGGCCAAGGCCGAGCGCGCCGCTGCCGGTGCCGTCGGCCACGCCGGGTTCAACGTCAGCGGCTACCAGATCGTCGGTTTGACGCACATGGACCGCAGCGCCGTTGATGAGGTCGTCACCGACGAGCTCCGCCGCGCTTCTGACGAGGCCGGGACCGACAAGGCGCCGCAGGCGCTGGTCGACGCGGGCGCGATCCGCCAGCGCCTGATCCGCTTCGGCTGGGTCAAGGACGCGCGGATCCTGCGCCGACTGCCGGACACTTTGGTCATCGACATCGTCGAGCGCAGGCCAGCAGCGCTTTGGCAGAGCCAGGGCCAGCTCGCTCTGATCGATTCAGAAGGGGTCGTGCTTGATCGCGTACCGGTCGACAAGATGCCCGACCTGCCGCTCCTCATTGGACCTGGAGCCAATTTGCAGGAGCAGGAGCTGTCCGCGATGATGGCCGATGTGCCGACGCTCAAGCCCCAGCTCGCCTCGGCAACCTGGGTCGGCGGGCGGCGCTGGGATCTGAACTTCCAGTCGGGCGAGACCGTCGCACTGCCCGAAGGCGATCAACCGGCCCGCGACGCGCTCGTCAAGTTCGCCAAGGCCGATAAGCAAAGCGGCCTGCTTGGCCGCGGCATGCTTCGTTTCGACCTTCGCGTGCCGGGCAAGATGATTGTCCGTCTTCCGCACGCGCTTGAACCGGCGACCAACGCGCCGCGGCAGGAGGGCTGATGGCCCAGCCAGCGGAACAGCAACTCATCGCGGCGCTCGATATCGGTTCCTCGAAAGTGAGCGCGATGATCGCTCGTCTCGACGAGGAAGGGCGCCCAACCGTCCTCGGGACAGGTCAGCGCGAAAGCCGCGGGGTCAAGCGCGGCTACATCACCGACATGGGTGCGAGCGAATTTGCCGTGCGCGAGGCGGTCGAGCTTGCCGAGCGCATGTCCGGCCTCACCGTCGAGGACGTGTGGGCAAGCTACGGTGCACCCGGGCTCGTCAGCGACATCGCCAATGTCGAGGTCGAGCTCGGCGGCCATGCCGTCGAGCAGGCCGATGTCGACGAGCTTCTCGACGCCGGAAAGGGCGCGATCGACCGCAACGGCCAAGTCGTGCTCCATGCCCACCCGGCGCTCTACACGATCGACCGCGCCCAGGGCGTGCAGCAGCCGATCGGCCTTCATGCCAACCGGCTCGGCGTCGACATCCACGTCATTGCCGCCGATCCTTCGCCGCTGCGCAACATCGATACGGTCATCCGTCAGGCGCACCTCGGCGTGAAGGCGATCGTCGCCTCGCCGATCGCGGCCGCCCTTGCCTGCCTTAGTGACGAGGAGCGTGAACTCGGTGTCGCGCTGGTCGAGATGGGCGCCGAAGTGACCAACGTGTCGGTCCACTATGGGGGAATGCTCGTCGGCCTCCGCTCGATCCAGCTTGGGGCCAAAGATATCACCAACGACATCGCCTGCGCCTTTGCAGTGCCTCGCCGGGACGCCGAGCGGCTCAAATGTTTCTACGGCTCGGCGATGACCAGCCCGCGCGACAATCACGAGATGATCGAAGCAACCCAGATCGGAGCCGAAGCGGGCGCGGAACCGATGAAGATCACCCGGGCGCAGCTGATGATGGTGATCAGGCAGCGCATCGAGGAACTGACGAGCGAGGTCGAATCGGCGCTAAAAGCGCTTGGCTTCACCGGCCCCGTCGGCCGGCAGGTCGTGCTGACGGGGGGCGGGGCCGAGCTCAAGAACGTTGCTGACTACATGCAGGGCGTCCTCGGGCGAGCGGTCCGGGTGGGTCGTCCGCGGCAGATCACCGGTCTACCCGATGCGCACAGCGGCCCCGCTTTTTCGACCCTGGTCGGACTTGCCTTGCTCGCCGCGAAAGGGCGCGGGGATGTCCGCGATATCGGGCCGATCGCAAGGGCGCGGCCGCCCAAGGGCGTTCTCGGGCGCTTCATCGCTGCAGTGAAGGGCGGCTACTAGCGGACGAAACGTCAAAGGGGGGGCGGGATATGGCTACAGCGGCGGTCACACGAACCCGTCTGGGTGCGTCAGGGCTCGTGTTCCTCCTCGGCGCGGCGGTCTTTCTCAATTATGTCGACCGCGGCGCGATCGGCATTGCCGCCCCACTGATGAAGTCGGAGCTCGGCCTTTCCGAAGAGGCCTATGGCCTCGCTTTTTCCGCTTTCTTCTGGATCTACGCCCCGGTGCAGTTCTTCGCCGGATGGCTGTGCGATCGCTTCTCCGTCTACAAGCTGATGGCCGGCGGGATCCTCCTCTGGGCCGCCAGCACGCTGCTCATCGGCTTTGCTGGAGGCTTCGTCTCGCTCCTGGTCCTCAGGGCGATGCTCGGCGTCGGGGAGAGCATATCCTTTCCTGGCAGCTCGAAGATCATCGCGCGCCACGTTCCCGCCGATCGTCGCGGCGTTGCCAATGCCGCGGTTGCGGCCGGCATCGCGCTTGGCCCCGCCGCTGGAACGCTCGCCGGAGGCTTGATCCTCGGTCACTGGGGCTGGCGCGCCATTTTCTTTGCCTTTGGGCTCGTCACCCTGATCTGGCTCTTGCCCTGGGCCGAGACCGTGCGCTCGCTCCCGGCGAGGGAGAGCGACGACAAGACGGCCCGTGTCCCCGTCGGCGCGATCCTTGCGAAATGGCCGCTCTGGTCGATGTCCATCGTCCATTCCCTCGGCAATTATTGCTTCTATTTCCTCCTCGCCTGGCTGCCCCTGTTCCTGACCAAGTCGCGCGGCTTTTCGATCGGCGAGATGACCCTCCTTGCGACCCTCGGCTACGCCGTCCAGGGCCTGTGCGCGCTCGGCTACGGTCATTTCTCGGACTGGTGGACGCGCTCCGGCCGATCCGAAGCCGCGTGCCGGCGCGGAATGATGGTCGCAAGCCAGTCGCTTGCCGCCGTCTCGATCCTGGGGCTTGCATTCGCGCACGGCGCACTTGCCATCGGCATCCTCCTTTGCCTCGCCGGCGCCGCTTCAGCCTCCCTCTCGCTCAACCTTTATGCCGTCGCGCAAATGTTCGCGGGACCGCGCGCCTCCGGGACCTGGGTCGGTGTCCAGAATGCGATCGGAAACCTGTCGGGGATCGTTGGCCCGGTCATCACCGGCATCGTTGTCCAGCGCGCGGGCTATGACAGCGCCTTCGTCCTTACCGCCGCGATCGCGGCCGTCGGAGCGGCCTGGTGGGCGTGGGGAATCCCCAAGATCCAGCCGATCCATCTCGATTGACACGTGGCCGGCGTTAACGGCGCTGGCTAGCGGGCCGCCGCCCGGTTATCATCCCGCAAATGCTTACAACGGACCTGCTTCAGGATGCGCGCGGGATCGCCGATCGGATCACGGCGCTCAGGCGCGCGATCCATGCCGAGCCTGAGCTCGGACTCCAGACGCCCAAGACGCTCGCCAAGGTCCGCGCCGAGCTTGGCGACCTGCCGCTCGAATGGCGCGAGGGTTCGTCCTGCACCGGCGCCGTTGCGGTCCTCAATGCCGGCAAGGCGGGCCGAACAGTCCTTTTGCGCGGCGACATGGATGCGTTGCCCATGGACGAGCAGACGGGGCTTGAATTCGCATCGAGGGTAGCCGGGAGGATGCACGCCTGCGGACACGATACGCACACGGCAATGCTCGCCGGTGCCGCGCGGATCCTGGCGGCGCGCGCGGATTTGCTTCCGGGCGAAGTGCGTTTCATGTTCCAGCCCGGTGAAGAGGGCTATCACGGAGCCCGCTTCATGCTCGACGACGGGCTCCTCGACCCGCTGCCCGAGGCAGCCTTCGCGCTTCACATCATGCCCAACGCGCCGCACGGGACGATCGGCAGCCGCGCCGGGACCCTCCTTGCGTCCGCGGACATGCTCGAGGTCGTCGTCGCGGGCCGCGGCGGCCACGCCTCCATGCCGCACGACACGCGCGATCCGGTGCCTGTCGCGTGCGAGATCGTGCTGGCGTTGCAGACGATGGTGACGCGCCGGTTCAACGCGCACGAGGCGATGATCGTCACCGTCACGCAGCTCGAAGCGGCAAATGCGCACAACGTCATTCCCGAGCGCGCTGTCCTCAAGGGAACCATCCGGACCCTGTCGCGCGAGCGCCGGAACGAGGTTTGGGACGCGATCCGAACGCTCGCCGAAAATATCGCCCAGGCGCACGAGTGCGACGCCGACGTCACGATCACCGAAGGCTTTCCGCCGACCATCAATGATGCGCGCGCGGTCGCTCTTGCGAAATCCGTCGCGGCTTCGCTCCCGCACGGCGAATATATGGACCTTGCCGCGCCGATTATGGGCGCGGAGGATTTTTCCTACGTGCTCGAGAAGGTGCCCGGAATGATGGCCTTTCTCGGCGTCGCCGAATCCGGCGCCGACTGGCGCCACTGCTGTTCGATCCACTCGAGCCACATGATGGTCGACGAGACCGTGCTTCCGCGCGGCACGGCTTTCCTCGCCGGCTGTGCCACCCGCTTTCTCGAACGCGGCTGGGAGTGAAGGCTAGGAACAGGGCAGATGGAGAGTGATTCTGTACGAACGATGGGCGACGTCACGCTCGTCGACCTTTGGATCGAGGGAAAGTCCCGCGCGATCACGATCACGCGCGAGGCGATCGAATCCTATCTCGGCCTTGCTCCTTACGATGCCGCGTCGATGGGCGAGACACAGCGCCGGGAATTCGTGCGCACGCATCTTAGCGTCGTTGTCGCGGCCGCGACCGCGCGCCTCCGCGACAATCCGGACGCGGCAACGATCGAAATCGACGCTTTGGCTGCCGCTCGCAGCCCGGCCCCGGTCGGCGAGCGCCGCACCGGGGACCGGCGCAAGGGTGAACGGCGAAAGCGCAACCTTGGCCCACCAGGAGGGGTCGAGCGGCGAAATCGCTAGGCAGCTCCTTGATGGTCGATGCGGGCGATCTTGAAAGATGAAGGATGGGGCGCTTGTTCATCGGGACGCGGACGGGCCGGTCGTTCGTCTGACGATCGACAATCCGCCCGCCAACGCCCTCTCGGTCGACGTGATGAAAGCCCTGCAGGCGCAGATCGAGGCAGCGCGTGATCAAACATCAGTCCGGGTTATCGTCATCGCCGCTTCGGGAAAGCTGTTCTCGGCCGGCCACGATTTGAAGGAAATGACCGCGCATCGCGGCGATGCGGACGGGGGCAGGAGCTTCTTCGAGCTGACGTTCGCGCTCTGCTCGAGCCTCATGCAGTCGATTGTCACCTTGCCCAAGCCGGTCATTGCCCAGGTCGATGGAATAGCCACCGCAGCCGGTTGCCAGTTGATCGCATCCTGCGACCTCGCGATTGCCTCGCGTCAGTCGACGTTCGGCGTCAACGGTATCGACGTTGGCCTGTTCTGCACGACTCCCGCGGTCGCGCTGACCCGCAATTTGACGACGAAGCGAGCGATGGAAATGCTGCTGACGGGCGAAATGATCGATGCCGCGACAGCGCTTGAATTCGGGCTCGTGAACCGCGTCGTCGAAAGGGAAGAGCTCGCCGAACACGTAAGCGCCTACGCGCGAACGATCGCCGACAAGTCGCCTGCCGCGATCAGGTTCGGCAAGCCGGCAGTTTATCAGCAGGCATGCATGGGCCTTCCGCAGGCCTATGACCTGGCATCCCGCGCGATGGTCGAGAACATGCTCGCGGCCGACGCGAAGGAAGGAATCGGCGCGTTTCTAGAGAGGCGCCGGCCAAGATGGCTGGGACAATGACGAACTTCGCAAACAGCCGCCCAATGCCGGCGAGCATGGCTTGGGCAGGGCGATAAGCCCGTCCAATCGCCGCGACGAACCCCCGGAGGTGAGTCTTTCGAGCGACACTCATCCCCATTTTTTTCGTTCGCGTTAACTTTTTCGCTTGGCTTGGGACTCGCAATGATTCAAAGATTCCTCGTGGAGGCTCAACGCGTTGTCGCATTGGGGGGAATTTGAATCATGAGCATTGATTTCATCCGGCCTGAGGTCGACGAGCTTCGCCCGCGGATCACGGTCATCGGTGTCGGTGGCGCAGGCGGCAACGCCATCGCTAATATGATGCAGGCCGACGTGCAGGGCGTCGATTTCATCGTCGCCAACACCGACGCGCAGGCGCTCAACAACTCGACCGCTGATCGCCGCATCCAGCTTGGCCTGAAGATTACCCAGGGCCTTGGGGCAGGATCGCGGCCCGAGATCGGCCGTGCCGCTGCTGAGGAAACGATCGAAGAGATCATTCAGTCGCTCGAAGGCGCGCACATGTGCTTTATCGCTGCCGGCATGGGCGGCGGTACCGGCACCGGCGCTGCGCCGGTCATTGCCAAGGCTGCACGCGACCGGGGCATTCTCACCGTCGGTGTCGTGACCAAGCCGTTCGCATTCGAGGGAGCGAGGCGTTCTCGTTCTGCCGATTCCGGGATCTCCGAGCTTCAGCAGCACGTCGATACGCTGATCGTCATTCCCAACCAGAACCTGTTCCGCCTCGCGAACTCCGAGACGACCTTCAAACAGGCCTTCGAGATGGCGGACGAAGTGCTCCAGCAGGGTGTTCGGGGCATCACCGATCTCATGGTCATGCCTGGGCTCATCAACCTCGATTTTGCCGACGTTCGTTCGGTCATGAGCGAAATGGGCAAGGCGATGATGGGGACGGGCGAGGCCGATGGCGACAATCGCGCCATCGAAGCCGCCGAGAAGGCTATTTCCAACCCGCTGCTCGACGGCGTGTCGATGAAGGGCGCAAAGGGCGTCATCATCTCGATCACCGGCGGCGAGGACATGCGCCTCATGGAGGTCGACGAGGCCGCAAGCCATATCAAGGAATTGGTCGACCCCGATGCGAACATCATCTGGGGATCGGCCTTCAACAATGATCTTGGTGGCAAGATCCGCGTTTCGGTGGTGGCGACCGGCATCGAGGCCGATGCCGTGACGCAAGCGACCCCGGCCAAGGTCTTCAGCTTCCCGGCACGTCAGGCTGCTCCTGCCCCCGCGACTGCGGAGCCGGCAGCAACCGAGGAAACGGCCGACGGCGATCTTTCGGGTAACGAGGAAGAAGGCGACGAGCTGCTGCTGGGTGCGGACGACATCCTGACGACGCCGGTGGGCGCGCCGCCGATCGCGCCGCCAGAAGACGAGGAAGAGAATGTCCAGCCGACTGCGGGCGGAGGAACTCTCTTCGAGCGCATGTCGAACATCGCCCGCGGCGCGCAAAAAGCGCAGATCGAGGAAGAAGATCCGAGCTATCGGCGGGAGCCGATCGACATTCCGCGCTTCCTCAATCGGCAAAACAACCAGTAATTCACTAGAGAT
>DATIQO010000080.1:0-36870 GCA_035470745.1 Sphingomicrobium sp.
CGCCCGCCACCCAACAAGCAGGCGGGTTTAACCAATAAACCGGATTTCGGCGTCGCGACGTGGTATTGGAGTCGCGATACGCTGCGGATGCCCGACGATGATCGGCGCGACTGGGACGTATTCCTGGGGCAGATCAAGCAAGGCCTTTCCTTCGCTGGTTCCGAGCCAAGATTGAGCAAAGCCGATCCAGCAGCTGCCAAGGCCGGCATCGAAGGCGGCCAGCATGAGATTCTGCGCCGCCAGCGCACAGTCGATTTGGCCCCATTGCCCATCCTCCGTCGCCGAAATGAGGATCATTGCCGGCGCGTGATAAAAGATGTGGAATGCGCTGCTGCCTAACAGAGCCTCCAAGTGATGCGACACGAGGCCTGCCGGAGATGTTCGCAGCATATGCGCCTTCGCCTCGTCCGAGATGCGTCCGAGCTTCGCCTGATCGCGGATGACACAAAATGCCCAAGGCTGTCGGTCCATCGCGCTTGGCGCCTGAATAGCTGCGCGGATCAGTCTGTCGATCTGGCCATCATCGACTATCTCGTCGGTGTACTCGCGCACGGCGCGGCGACCATAGATCGCCTCGGATAGCTCCATGAGTAGACTCCCTTGGCCGTTTATTGCGGCTGCCGGCGCGGCAACGACATCCGCAGATCTCCCTAGCTGGCGAGACGTGGGATGGGTCCGCAAGTCTAGGGGCGAATATCCGGAACGACCGAAGCTCGGAACATTACGGATGCACACAGCCGTCGAAAGAAACGAACGTGTCGCCTTCGCACCGGCCCCGGGAGAACCGCATGGCACGCATTCTCGTCGTCGCCTATTCGCGTAGTGGCGCGACCCATAGGGTTGCTCAGGCGATCGCGCAGGCGTGCGACGCCGATCTTGAGCGAATTAAGGACACGAGGTCGCGTCGCGGACTTTGGGGCTGGATCCGCTCTGGAAGAGAGGCGATGCGGGGAGTTCCGGCCGCCATCCGGCCGCAGAAGCGAGATCCGGCGAGTTACGACCTAGTCGTGCTCGGTTCGCCTGTTTGGGTCGGCCATGTGTCCTCACCCATGCGAGCCTATCTCGGGGAGCGATCCGGGGCGTTCGGCCGCATTGCCTTATTCGTTACCGAAGGCGGCAGTGGGGGCACGAAGGCTCTGGCGGAAATGAGCGCGCTTGCCGGACAACAGCCGGTCGCCACGCTGGAGCTTCGCGCAAACGAGCTTGGGGACGAACTTACAGCAAGCATCGGGGATTTCGTCGAACGAATTCACGAAGCCGCGGCGAGCTCAACTCCGGCGGGCCTTGCGCCTTGAGTAGGTTTCAACCCCAAACAGCGGAACGCGACGAGACCGTTCGGTTGTCGACATTATGAATCCATATTTCATGTTCGCGACCGGGATCGAGGGGAGTTGCCCGACGATCCACGACCGCCGCACTCGCGTCGACCAACTCGCCAAGAGCGGTCATTACGACCGTTGGAAGACGGATTTCGACAGGGTGGAAGAGCTCGGCATCACCTTCTTGCGATACGGACCGCCCATTCCTCGCACCTTTCTAGGGCCTGGCCGATACGACTGGGATTTTGCCGACTTGACCTTCGGCGACCTATTGAGGCGAGATATCGCCCCAATCGTAGATTTGTGCCACTTCGGTGTGCCGGACTGGATCGGCGATTTCCAGAATCCCGACTTTCCTGACCTTTTTGCCCAATATGCCCGAGCCTTCGCCGAGCGCTTCCCGTGGATCCAGCTCTATTGCCCGGTCAACGAGATGTATGTCTGCGCGCTCTTCAGCGGGCGCTACGGCTGGTGGAACGAGCAGCAGCGCAGCGATCGCGGGTTTGTCACTGCACTGAAGCATCTCGTGAAGGCCAATGTGTTGGCGAGCCGCGAGATTCTCGCTGTTCGACCGGACGCCCTCTTTATTCAAAGTGAATCCTCGGAATATTACCATCCTGACAATCCGGCCGCGATTGCACCGGCCGAAGCAATGAACCTCGAGCGTTTCCTCTCGCTCGACTTCAACTATGGCCGGGTCGTCGATGCTACAATGTATTCGTACCTGCTCGACAACGGCATGACGCAAGAGGAGTATCTGTTTTTCACCGACAGTTCGCTTCGGCATCACTGCATCGTCGGCAGCGATTACTACAGCACGAACGAGCATCGCGTGGCTGCGGACGGAAGCGCGCGGCCCTCGGGCGACGTTCTCGGCTATGGCGAGATCGCCCGCGAATATTACGAGCGTTACCGTCTACCGATCATGCACACCGAGACTAATCTGCGCGATGGGACCGGAGGAGCGGACGACGCCGAGTGGCTCTGGCGCCAGTGGGAGTCACTGTTCCACGTAAGGAACAGCGGACTGCCCACAGTCGGATTCACCTGGTATTCCCTGACGGACCAGATCGACTGGGATACAGCGCTTCGCGAAGAAAACGGGCATGTGAACCCCGTCGGCCTGTTCGACCTCGAGCGCAGGATCCGTCCTGTCGGGGAGGCCTACAAGCAGCTAATCGCGCAGTGGCAGTATGTGCTGCCTGCAAAGAGCATTTGCCTCACTGTGCCGATCGTGATGCCAAGCGAATCTGACGAGCCGTTCGCCAAGCGGCGGCGCGAGTGGATGCGCAAATATTATGTTCACAATGCTCCAGCGGTCTGAGCCCATCATCAGCCCGGACCTGTTCCCTTACGGTTCCTTACGTATCGCAAAAAGTAGGCGCTCGTGCGACACTGCGTCCATGGAAGACTTGGCGTATTTTGAGATGCGCATGCGGCAAGAGAAGGAAGCGGCAAGGCGCGCGAAGGTTGGCAGGGTGCGGCAATCGCATGAGGAACTTGCCCAAGCCTATGAACTTCGATGTAACGCCCTCAGACAACAGTTGAGGTCGCGCAGAGACCAGAGGCTCAAAGACGCGCTCGAAAGTCACCAATTCTAAGATCGAAAACCCGGGCAAAATTCGGGGATTCGGGAAGGAAGTCCGTTCGCCGCCAGTTGGGGTGAGCCGCGGCAATGCTCCTCGGCGTACGCAGCATTCCGTATAGGAGCGGATGAGCATCTGACCAATTAGTCGTCGAAATGCGCGGCTCGATCACGATTGCCACGATCTTCGGCACTAAGGTGCGCATGCATCTTACGTTCCTGCTGTTGCTCGTCTGGGTAGCGGCCGGCGAGGCAGTCACTCGCGGGAGCGAGGCAGCTGTAGGCGGGGTTGTCTTTGTCCTGCTGTTGTTCGTCTGCGTCGTCGCCCACGAGTTCGGTCACATTCTCGTTGCGCAGCGTTACGGCGGACGCACCCGTGACATCCTACTGCTCCCGATCGGCGGAGTAAGCCGGATGGAGCGGATGCCCGAGAACCCCTCTCAGGAACTTGCAGTCGCTCTTGCGGGCCCTGCGGTCAGCATCGCAATTGGCTTGGCTCTGATCGTCCTGGGGGGCTTTCCCACAAGCCAATCTCTCGGCAGTCCTGCCATCGGATCATTGCTCCCACGTCTCGCGGCGATGAACCTGTTCCTTGCCATCTTCAATCTACTGCCTGCCTTTCCGATGGATGGCGGGCGAGCAGTTCGCGCGCTGCTTGCAATCCGCATGGGACGCGTCGCTGCAACCAGGGCTGCGGCGCGGATGGGCCACATCTTCGCGGGATTGTTCGTCCTTCTGGGCCTTCTCTCGGGTAACCCGCTCCTGCTCCTCATCGGGATATTCGTCTACTTCGGGGCGAGCGCCGAATCCGCGGGAAGCCAGCTTCGGCAACTCGCCCAAACCCTCAAGGTCTCGGACGTCATGCGCTCGAACGTCCTTGCGATCGGCTCTCGCGCATCGCTGGCTGATGCCATCGACCTTATGCTCAAGGCGGGCCAGCACGCGATTCCTGTCCTTGATGACGATGGCACCGTGAAAGGGCTCGCAACCAAGGAGGGCATCATTCGGGCAGTTCACCGATCTGGCAGACGGGCACCCGTCAGCGACGCGATCGAGCGCGATCTTGCCAAGATCGAAAGTCAGCGACCACTCGTGGAAGCTCTCGAGCTGATGGAGAGCCAGTCGGCTCCTGCGATCCTCGTTACCAGTCCGAAGGGCGAACTCGCCGGGATCCTAACCGCGGAGACGCTTGCTGATCTCCTGCTCGTTGAAGGTGCCGCCGAACGGCGCACGCAATCCAACGTGGAAGCACCTTACCCCCACGCAACCCTAAGCGTTCCCCGATCCGTCTGACGCGTTGGCCGGAAAGTGAAAAGCCCTTGGAGACGGGCGATCCTCCAACGTCCTGGTATCGAATACTTCCGCCTGGGGACGCGAACTTGAATGCTGGCAGCAATCGTCACTCCAGCTCCTTCGTGGAAACGAATTCATTAACGCGCTGCTGATGCGTTCATGAATCGTCTGTCAGAGCAGTGCCGGAGAACTGGCGAATGTTAGCTGCCCTCCTGGCAAGCGCCGTTGCCGCGACGGCCCCGAATGGTCTGGCGAGCGACGTCTCGATCATGAGCTATAATGTCCATGGCCTTCCCTGGCCGATCGCTGCCAACCGTCCGAATGCCCTAAGTGCGATCGGCGCGCGCCTGGCCGGGATGCGGGCAGCCGGAACTGAGCCGCATCTCGTCCTGCTCCAGGAGGCGTTCACCCCCGATGCCAAGGCAATCGGTAGGGAGGCTGGCTATCCATATGTGGTCAAGGGCCCAGATCGCGAGGAACGGTCGAAAACGCCCGCCGATCCGCACCAGGAGGATTTCGGTCGAGCCGCCAGGCGGCTGAAAGGGGAAGGCGACGGAACGGTCGAGGACAGCGGGCTTCTGATCCTTTCGGATTATCCTGTCCTCGATATCCGGCGAATGCCCTATTCCCGGTTCGCCTGCGCGGGTTTTGACTGCCTCGCGAACAAAGGCGTCCTTCTCGTCAAGGTCGCGATTCCCGGAGCTTCGGATCCACTGGTCGTCATCGACACACATTTGAACTCGCGTGGCGCTTCAGGAGTTCGCCGTTCGCGTGCTGACATGGCATTCGCATGGCAAGCTGTTCAGCTGCGTAAATTTATCAGCGCGAATGTGCCGAACTCGGCTGCGGCAGTGGTTGCAGGCGATTTCAACATCGGAAGAATTACCTATAGGCAGGAGATAATCGGCGCGGGCAATCCGGCACTGGAAGGCGCTGATGACGCGCTGCGCGCGGCCTTGGCTGGCAAGGCTGCAGTGCAGGACAAGGCTGATGCTGAGGCCATTGCCGAGAAAGGCAAGGACTGGATGTTCGTTCGAAGTGGGACTGTCACAAGGCTCAAGTTGCAGGAAGTGGCGGTGCCGTTCGGGCGTGATGCCCGCGGCAAGAGCCTTTCCGATCACTTGGGCTACGTTTCTTATTATGCCCTACAGTGTACGCGATGAGGCACCTTCTGGTTCTCGTCGCCTTTTCGACAAGGCATGGCTGAATGTGCGCCATAGCCGGCATCCTTGGCCCATCTGCTGGCGATCCGTCTGTCGTGGCGGCAATGATTGCGGCAGTTGTTCACCGAGGTCCGGACGACGGCGGAACGTGGATTGATCGCAGCGCCGACGTTGCCCTTGGACATCGACGTCTTTCCATCGTCGATCTCTCATCGGCCGGCGCGCAGCCTATGGTGTCCGTAGACGGGCGCCTTGTTCTGGTATTCAACGGCGAGATCTACAATTTCCTCGAACTGCGCAAAGCGCTCGATCAGGAAGGGCACACCCCCACCGGGGGATGGCGCGGGCATTCGGACACCGAAGTCTTTCTCCAGGCAATCGCTTGCTGGGGGATAAAGCGGGCCCTCGACGCATCCGCGGGCATGTTCGCCTTCGCCCTCTGGGACCGGCGCGAAAGACTTCTGACGCTTGCCCGCGACCGGTTCGGCGAAAAGCCGCTCTATTATGGGTGGGTCGGAAGGGACTTCGTTTATGGATCGGAACTGAAGGCGTTGCGGGCCCATCCGCAGTTCGAGAATTCGATCAGCCGACCAGCCGTCACGGCATTTGCATCGCGCACCTATGTTCCCGCACCGCTTTCGATTTACGAGCGCATTTTCAAGCTGCCGCCCGGCTCGACGCTCGAGATCACGCTGGAAGGCGCACGTAGCCCAATGGACGCTCCGCCCGAGGAGACGCTTCCAAGCCGCGGAATCAGGCTAAGGACGTACTGGTCCTACGGCGAACTTGTCAGAAAAGGTCTCGAGGGGCCCATCGACGACGAAGCCGAGGCATTGGAGCTGCTTGAGCAAGCCCTCGAACGGTCGGTTCGCCGCCAGTCCTTCGCGGACGTTCCAGTCGGAGCATTCTTGTCAGGCGGTGTGGACAGCTCCCTCATCGTGGCATTGAAGCAGAAAGGGTCCTCGCATCCGCTTCGCACCTTCTCGATCGGATTCGAGGATGCGGCATATAATGAAGCGCACAATGCAAAGGAGGTCGCGCGCCACCTCGGCACATTGCATGTCGAGGAATATGTCAGCGCAAGAACGGCGCAGGACATCATCGCCGACCTCCCCTCGATGTTCGACGAACCATTTGCTGATCCGTCCCAGATCCCCACGCACCTCGTCAGCCGGCTCGCGCGGCATGATGTTGAAGTTGTGCTCACCGGGGATGGAGCGGACGAGCTGTTCGGTGGCTACTATCATCATTTCATCGCGCCTCGCGTGTGGGAGTGGCTCCAAAACCTCCCGAAGCCGGCCCGAAAGGTCGTCACGTCGGGACTGAGCCGGGTTTCGTGGCAGTTATGGAACAAGGCAGCAGGCATGGCTGCCGGTCGCAAGCAGGCGCACGTCGGCCCCAAGATCCAGCGCGCACTCCACGCAGCGAGGCATGCCACCGATCTGCAGCAGATTCATCGCAGCTTGGCTGAAGAGTGGGACCTTGGCTCTTCGCCCGTAATCGGGGGCAAGGAAGGAGACTTCCCCTACGACATCAGCGTGCCGGGCGGCGCCCCCGGCGCGGTAAGGATGATGTTCTCCGATTGCATGTCCTATTTGCCCGACGACATCCTGTGTAAGGTCGATCGGGCTTCAATGGCGGTCGGCCTCGAGACCCGCGTTCCTTTTCTCGATCATCACGTCGCCGAGATTGCCGCCCGAATCCCGATCACCATGAAGGTACGAAGCGGTCGAGGTAAGCTCATCTTGCGCAAGTTGCTCCACAAATACGTGCCAGCGCAGCTCGTTGATCGTCCCAAAAATGGTTTTGCCGTACCCGTTGGCGAATGGATCAAGGGACCTCTTCGATCCTGGGCCGAGGACCTGCTGGACCCCAACTCGCTTCAGACTGAAGGCTGGTTCGATCCAAAAATCGTGACTGCGCGCTGGCGCGCGCATATCGACGGCAGATGCGATTCAACGGCTGCGCTCTGGGCTGTATTGATGTTCCAGTCCTGGGTGCGCGACGAGCAGCAACCATCTCGCCTTTGCGCATCCCATTCGCTAGCTGCGACCGCCGGCCGTTTCGCGGTTGGATCGGCCGTGGTGCTCGCCTGAACAGGAGAACCCCACGTCGGCGAACCGCGACGCCGGCCTGGTTCAGACTTTGTAATTTGCCGAAATCCGGAATTCTGCGGATGGAGAGCCACTCAATCTCATGCTCTAAAGGACTGGCGTGACCATCGCATTCGAACCGAACGCAAATGACGAGCCTTCGAGGTGGGCCTTCTTTGTTGGAGCCCCGCGCTGCGGAACGACGTCCCTCGCGAAATATCTCCGGGGCCACCCGGAGGCGTGCCTCTCGCGCCCGAAAGAGCCCCATTTCTTCGCGATGAGAGACCTCCGCAGCCATTCATTCGATGACCTTCGGCGCATCGTCAGGTCGGACTATCTCGACCGTTACTTCGCGCATCGGCGGGCATCGACGGTTCTTGCCGATGGATCAGTCAGCTATCTCTACGCGCCGGAACGGCTCGAACCGGTGCTGCGTCTCTGGCCCTCGGCGAAGTTCATCATCTGCCTGCGCAACCCGCTGCAGATGGTGCCGTCCCTGCACCAACGCCATTTCGTCAACGGCGACGAGACGGTTCGAAAATTCGAGCGCGCATGGGCGCTTGTCCCCGAACGGCGCAATGGCCGTAAGGTGCCCCGAAGCTGTCTCGATCCCCGCTTCCTCGATTATTGGGAAGCAGGACATCTTGGCAGGCATGTCGAGCGGTTCCTCAGCGTGATCGGCCGCGAACGCTGCCTCATCAGCATATTCGACGATTTGAAAGCCGATCCTGCGCGGGAATATCGCCGGGTGCTCGATTTTCTGGGTCTTGAGGACGACGGGAAGGAGGTCTTCGAGCTGCATGCCGAATCGCGCGACTGCCGAATTCCCTGGCTCCAGCGTTTCCTCCAGCGGCCGCCGAAGATCGCGATGTCGCTGCTTGACAGCGACGATCTGCACAATCCGCGATTCGCGGAGACGGCTGGCCCCGTTTGGCGCAAGATCCTCGATGTCCGGACCGGCATTCTGGACTGGAACGAAATCCCGGCCGCGAAGCGAGGAATAGACGCAGCGGTCATCGACGAGATGCGTTCAATGTACCGCGAGGATGTGGCACTGCTTTCGAAGCTGGTCGAACGTGACCTCAGCTATTGGTTGCAGCCTGACCAGCCGGTTGCAACGCCGTACAACGGGGAAGGATGAAAGCCTACGTGGGCTCCAGGCTCCCCGCTCGCCCAAGGGACGCGAGCGATCCTCCCCATGTGACGGTACTCGGCCAGATCCGCAGGAACTTCGGCTGGCTGGCCGGTTCGACCGGCTTCAGTGCGATCGCGAGCCTGGTCTATGTCGGACTGACCGCGCGGGCCTTGGGACCGGCTCGGTTCGGTAGCTTTGCAATGGTGATGACCTATTGCGAGCTGATCACCAACTTGGGCCAATTCCAATCGTGGAAAGCGATCATTGGTTTCGGAGCGCTGCATCAGCAGGCCGCTGATGACGGGCGCCTCGCCCGCCTTTTCGGCTATGCGGCGTCCCTCGATCTGGCGAGCAGCGTGATCGGGGCGATCCTTGGCATCTTGGGCGTCGTTCTGATCTCGCCGTGGCTGCATTGGACGGGCGCAGAGGAATATGCGGCAGCATGGTTCGGAACTGTTCTGTTCTTGACGTCGGGAACCGCCCCGTCCGGCGTGCTTCGCTTGGCGGGGAGATTCGATGTTCAAGTCTACACCGAAGCGCTCGCACAGGTCACGAGATTGGCTGGCTGCGTGGCAGGCTGGATGTTAGGCGCGGGCGTTAGCTGGTTCCTGTGCGTTTGGGCCTTGGCTGCCTCCCTCCTCATTCTTGCCCAATGGACCGCGGTAATCAGGCTCGGACATCGTTTCGCTTTTGGCCACCGTGCGCTCCGGCAAACGATGAGCGAGAACCCCGGCCTCCTATCGTTCATGCTCAAGACGAACGTCAGCGGTTCGCTCAATCTCTTCTACATGCAGTGTGGGACGCTCATTGTCGGCGCGCGCGTCGGAGCAGTCGAGGCGGGTGGATTTCGGCTTGCGCATCGCTTCAGTCTCGCAATGATGAAACCCGTTGAGATCGCGGCCAAGGCACTCTTCCCTGAGCTCGCGCGGCTTGTTGCTGCTGGCGAGCACGCAACCGTGCGACGAGTACTGATCCGCGTGAGCTGCATATCCGCGGCCTTCGCCTCGCTCGTCATTGCTGCTGCGGCGCTCTGGGGCCGTGGGATCCTAGCCCTGGTTGCAGGCCGAAGCTTCGGATTTGCGCACCAATTCTTGCTGCTCTTGTGCGTTGCTGCCGCGATCAACGTCGCAGGTTTCGCGTTCGAACCCTATCTCAATGCGCATCGTCGACCAGGAAGTGTCCTTCGAGCCAATATCGTTGGAGCGCTGCTCTACGGCGTCCTGCTGCTCACCCTCCTTCCACGTCTTGGAGCCAGTTCGGCAGCCTTCGCGTCTATTGTGGCGGCGTTCGCGATTATCCTTCAACTCGCCATTTCCGTAGGCCGGATCTTGGCACGACCGGAAAGCGATATCGCGCAGGATGCCGGCGTCGATGACCAAGTCAGTGCGGCTGACGAGCTAACGCAAAATCCTCGCGTCGCCGGGATCTAGCGCGGCGCAACAAGCGCTTGCATTCCGCCGCCAAGCTCCACCGCCCGATACCGATGAGCCCGCCCCCAATCGATGATCGGCTGATCCAGGCCACGAGGAAAATCCGGCGAAAAGGCGACTGATTCGGCTCCGACCACAATCACGGCCGGAGGGCGCGATGTCAGGCTCCGGTCCACTGATTCCACGACAACCGCATGCCCGTTCGCCTCAGCCAACTGCCCGAGCCGCCCTCGCGTGCGATACAGGAAGGGACCCGTTGCAAAGCGCGGGTCAAGCGATATGCCATCGCCCGCGATATATTCGGAAGAGAGGGTCACGACGTCGCGGCCACCTGCAAGCGCTGCGACTTTTCGCCCGTAACCGACGCTTCTGATCAGCTCCAATCCGGCGAAACGGACAATCAGGCTGCTGGTAAGACCGGCAATCGATCCTAGAGCCGTAATCACAAGTAGAAAGCTTCTTGCTCTTGGACGAAGACTGTCCAGGGCCAGCGCGAACCGAACGAAAAGCGGAGGAAGAAGCGGAACCAGATATTGCATCAAAGCAGGTACGGGAAGGAAAGCCGCCAGCAATCCCCCTCCAATCATCAGATCGAGAAACCGGCGCTCTTCCGTTCTTTCACGATCGAGGCCGCTGGCGACCAATCCAACGAGCGCAGAGCCGAGGCTGGCTTGCCCGACAAGTTTGAGGAGACGGCGGCCAGGTTGAAGTTCGGCGGATTGCGCGATCGAGGTCCACCATTGAACCGGGGCCTCGAGATTATAATCGAAGACATCGAACCGGAATGCATCTGGAGCAATCGACGCCATGATCAGCGCCGGGAGCAAGCCGACGAGGAGTCCACCGCCAAAGGCGAACAAGGCGCGAGCGCCATAGACCCGGACGCGCAGCAGGAGAAAGAGCCCCGCCCCGGCCGCAGGAAGTGCGGCATTGATCTTGGCTGAAGCGGCAAACCCCAGCAGAGCTCCTCCAAGCGCAAACCTTACTGCCTTCGGCGAAGCTATTGCCGAGAGCAATGGTGGCAAGGCGGCCGCGAGCAAGACCATCGCAACTCCATCATTGCGCGCAAGCGATGAGGCGAGAAGGAAGGGAGCGCTGCATGAAAGCGCCGCAAGGGTGACCAGAGCCGCCCATGAGGACGCGCGCCCGTAGAGGGCGCGGCTCAGGAAGAGCAACGTAAGAAGGCCAAGGGCCGCGTTCGTTGCCCGTGTACCGATGATCATCCAACCCGCGGGAAGGAAGGATAGAGGGCTCATCAAAAACGGTTGGAGCGGTGTTTGAAGATAGGCAAAATCCCGGTAGGGAAGCGCCTGCCGCATGAGGGCAATCGCGCCAACATATTGGCTTTCATCATGATCTACCGCACGAACGAGCGCGGATAAAGCCAGTAGAAGCGGGACTACAAACCAAAAGAAAATGGATGCCCGCTGCCAATCTTGTGTGCGCCCAGGGGCACTGCTTTCTAGTGGCGACATCGCGCCATTAATCCCCGCGAAAGGCCGGCACGCCAATGACAAATCGAAATGGAGCGAGGATGAACCGCACGCTTTTGATACTTTCCTGCCTCGCCGCGACTGTTCCGGCCCATGCGGACGCGCGGGACGCGCTCGAGGGCGTTTGGCGAAATCGGCCCCACACGCTTGTCGTTAGGATCGCGCCCTGTGGCCCGGCGCTATGCGGCACGGTCGTTGAGGCCGATGCTGACGCGCAGGCAAGTACGCGCCGTGCGGGCACGCCAAACCTCATTGGAACGCAGGTACTGAGCCAACTGCGAAGGTCCGCCAAAGACACGTACAAGGGCCAAGTATACAATCCCAATCTCAACATTCATGCGGCTGGTACCGTGACCCTCGTCAGTTCCTCGACGCTTCTCGTCGAAGGCTGCGTCCTTGGGGGATTGATCTGCCGCCATCAGCACTGGACCCGCATCGGGTGAATTTTCGCGGGCTCTAGAACCGCGTTCATAACCTCGATACGTGAAAACAACTTAGTTTGTGTCAGACTTTCGCGGGGGCTAGGCCGCTGGAACACAGGGACAAGGATGGGGGCGTGGACTCGGCATCTTCGGCGCCGCGGCTGCGCATCCTGCCATTTCTTCACAGCTTCGGACCGGGCGGCGTCGAGCGCGTTGCCCTGCGCCTTGCTGGCGCCTGGGCAGACGCGGGGCACGACGTAAGGCTCCTAATGGGCCGAAGGGACGGTCCCGAGACGATGCTCGCGCCTCGTAGCGTGCTCTACGATTTTTCGCCCCCGCACCCGCTTGCGCGCCGTTTCGAGACGCTTTGGATGGTCCGCCACCTCGTAGCCGCCGTTCGGAGGCATCGCCCGGATGTGCTCTTCTGTGCCGGAAACACCTACACGATCGTCGCGGCGCTCGCGCGCCTCATCCTGGGGTCGGATTGCCCGCCGATCGTGTGCAAGTTCAGTAACAGTCTCGATCGACGCGACCTTATCGCACCGCTGCGCATGCTTCACCGGTTGTGGCTGCGCTTGCATCCTTATTTCATCGATCGGTTCATCGCCTTGTCGGAACCGATGGGAGAAGAAGCCGAGCGGCTCCTAGGAATTCCCTCGCATCGTGTGATCGTCATTCCAAACCCGGTGTTGAAAAATGCCGACCTTAAAGACCTTTCCGGGCGTCGCCTGGCGGGAGGCAGGGGAAAAGGCCGGCGGTTCGTGTCCGTCGGACGGCTCACCCGCCAGAAGAACTACAGTCTCCTGCTACGCGCCTTCGCTAGGATCGCAGCGCCCGAAGACCGCCTTCTCATCATCGGCGATGGCCCCCAGCGCAAACGGCTCTCGAGGTTGGCAGCAAAGCTCGGCATTGCCGAACTTGTAGACATACCCGGACACAAAGCTTCCGTTGCAGATTTGCTGAAGTCCGCAGACGTCTTCGTTACTTCATCAAACTATGAAGGGTTGCCAGGCGCAGTCGTGGAGGCGCTTGCCGCAGGGGTACCGATCGTTGCGACCGAATCCTCATCATGCCTGCGGCACCTCCTCCGGTTCGGCGAACTCGGCCAGCTCGTGCCGATCCGCGACGTTGAAGGCTTGGCGAGGGCGCTCGAGGGCGCGCCTGCACGCGAGGACATTGCGATTGTAAAGATGCAAGACGTCGCGGCGATCCATACGATTGAGCGATCTGGCGACCTCTTCCTGAGCGTGCTCGCAGGAGCCGTCTCCGGGGTATCGATCGGCGGCAAGTTGACGACGTTCAATCCATTGGCGGAAGCAGCCTAGCAAAGCGCGACCGTCCATCGTCAGCGCACTGGCACGGACCGTCCTATGCAGGCGCCTCACAAATCAGGACGAGGACGCCAGTCCGCCCGTCAAGCGCGAGGCCACGGATTCCTATTCTTGCGCTTGCGCTTGCAAAACCATTGTGAAAGATTTCAAATTATTTGTTGGTTCGACCCCATCGGGCGGAGGTAGGCGGGTGACGAGCAGGCGCCAAAAGCCAAGAATGGTCGTGACTGGTCCTCCGCGACCCACCGTTCCGTTCGCGATTGCCTCCGCGATCGCAATCTGCAGCTTTTTCTTGCTGATCGTCCGCCTCGCTGAGCATCCCGACCCCGTCAGGTCGATCGTCCTGCTGCTATTCGCTGGTGCACCGATCGCGTTTTTCCGGGTGCACCTCAAACATTCGGCGGACGATTAGCAACGGGCATGGTCGTCAGAGGTTGCGTGCTGGCTGGCCTGTCCTGCAAGCAGCAGCATTGGATTGAGGCCGGCTCCAAAAGCGATTTCACCAAATCTTGATTTGTGGCGGATTTCCGAGGAAGTTACTGCCGTTCGACGATAACGAGCGAGGCTGCGCGTGGACTTTGGTTCAGTATCCCAAATGCGCATCCTGGTATTCCTGCACAGTTTTGGCCCCGGCGGAGTCGAACGCGTCGGATTGCGACTTGCAGGTGCCTGGGCTGATGCGGGTCACGATGTGCGCGTCCTCATGGGACGCACAGACGGGCCAGAGAGACACATTGCCCCCCACAATGTCGTTTATGATTTCGCGCCGTCGCATCCATTGGCGCGACCCTTTGAGACGTTGTGGATGGTTCGACAGCTCATTGCAGCCGTCCGAAGGCATCGCCCTGACGTACTCTTCTGCGCAGGGGGCACCTACACGATCGTTGCCGCCTTGGTTCGCCTAATGCTCGGAGCGGAGTGTCCGCCGATTGTCTGTAAGTTAAGCAGCAGCCTCGATCGGCGCGATTTGCCGCTTCCGGCTCGCTTTGCGCACGGTTTCTGGCTGCGCCAGCATCGCTGGTTCATCGACCGCTTCGTTGCGCTCTCGAGTGTGATGGGCGAAGAAATCGCGACCAGGCTACGGCTATCGGCCGACCGCGTTGCGTCGATCCCCAACCCCGTTCTTACGAACGATGACCTTCAAACTTTGTCAAATGCATGGCGAGGTCCCAGGGATCGTGGCCGGCTTTTCGTTGCGGTCGGGCGCCTGACCCGCTGCAAGAACTACGGGCTGCTCATGCGCGCCTTTGCGCAGATTGCAAAGGCGGACGATCGTCTCCTGATCCTGGGTGAGGGGCCGCAGCGCGCTGCCCTTTGTCGGCTTGCCGCGAGACTGGGCATCTCGGGACGCATCCAGATGCCGGGACATGTCTCCTCAATTGCCGAGGTGTTGGGCAGCGCGGACGTGTTTGTAAGCTCTTCCAACTATGAGGGACTTCCCGGCGTAATCGTGGAGGCACTCGCGACGGGCCTGCCGATCGTGGCGACTGCTTCATCGCCAAACGTCGAGCATGTTCTGTGCGAGGGCAAATTTGGACGGATCGTTCCTATTCGCGATCTATCCGCCTTGGCCAACGCGCTTGAAACTGCAGGTCCTCGCGAGAGCTTGCCTCGGGAGGCGATGCTGGCTGTCGCATCCCAGTATACGATCGAGCGCTCGGCCCGACTGTATCTCGAGGTGCTGGCATCGGCGGCCACTTCGCAGGTAGACCGGCCACCTCGCATTGAGCTGGAGGCGCTCCAGGAAGCTGCATGAGGATTAGGGTCTGTCGCTGGACCGCCAGCGCTTGCGCTTACCGTCCCCGCCAGCTCAACCTTTGCGAGCTCTGGCGTTGAACAGCCGAGCAACTACCGACCGGTCGATGCGCTTCACGTCGATCAAGGAAACGTCGCCGGCCGAAGAGAGCGTGTGCAGGCCATCGTTGAAGGGTGCAAATGTCGGGGGCGCATGAAGCCACGGGAAGTCCTCAGCTTCGAACTGCGTCTCATCGAGCGTTCTGATCCTCAACCGACGTAGGGCACCCCCATAGCCGTTGCTTGCGTCCTGGACCGGCAGGTCGATGTAGCCGTCGCCAATCAGAGGGGACCCGCCGGGCCTACAGCCAGACAGTCCTGTGCGTACGGGGTTCAATGGATGCTGTTGCCACGGCCCAGACAGCTTGTCCGCGAATGCAATTTGTAGTCGGTCTTTTCGGTGACTCCGACCCTGTCGCAAGCAATAGAAAAGCCACCATTTCTCACGCCAGAAGACCGGCGTCGCATCGACCGCGCCGGCTGGCAGGGGAATCGTTAATTCGGGTCTCCAACCCAAAGGGAATGAGCTCGCCCTATATAGAGTCAGCCGGCCTGCCCCGCGCGCTTCCGGAAGCATCCAATGGTCATCACCGCTTGCGAACACGTACGGATAAGACAGATGCCACCGTTCGTTGAGCGCGAGGTCGATGGATAGCAATTCGAGCTCTTCGCTATAGGTCAACACCTCGATGCGGCCTAGGACATCGGCTAAGTCCAATCGTTCGACGAATACGTGCAGTCGGCCTGCATGCCAGAGGCCGAATGGATCGGCCCGGAATCCCAGGGTCTCAGGCGATGGCAGCCAAACTGGGCTTTCCAGGAAGAGAGAATCCTGAACGACGCTTGCGGCCGGCAGGCGCAGAATTGCCGATTTCCAGAGACTCCTCGAACCAACGATCGGTCGACGATCCGATTTTCGATGAACCAGCATGCACCGCAGGCGCTAGGATCGGAGTGGCATAAACGGCAAGAGGTAACGGCAGGAACGGGCCGGAACCTCCCATTAGCAACGGCCTGAACGAATGTCCGGTTACGGGCTCGGCCGAGCTTCCTGGCAATGACTGGCATGGGCGCATTTCCGCCGAAGCGGGGGGCATTGTCCGGCAATCATGCACACGAACGGGTGGTTTTTGGGGCGTTGGTTCAATTGAACCAACCGACACCTGCGCTCCCGGTGCGGAAAATTCAGCTAACTCTTTGAAAAGAAATGGTGGGCGTGGCAAGGATTGAACTTGCGACCCCTGCGATGTCAACACAGTGCTCTACCACTGAGCTACACGCCCACCCGGTCAGCCGATCGGCTTGGAGAAGCGGCATTTAGGGAGCAGTTGCGAAAGGCGCAACCGGCTTTTGACAGTCTTTAAAGACGACCGTGCTGATCCTCGGTCTGAAAGATCCGATCGACCTCCATCACGAGGTCCTTGAGGTGGAATGGCTTTGACAGCAGCTTCGCCTCGGGAGCGGTCCGGCCACCCTGGAGGGCGACGGCAGCAAAACCGGTGATGAACATGACGCGGATCGACGGATCGATCGCACTTGCCTTCTGCGCGAGTTCAATTCCGTCCATTTCCGGCATCACGATGTCGGTAAGCAAAAGGTCGAAGCGCTCGCGTTCCAACAGCGGCATCGCCTCGGTGCCACATCCGACTGCATCGACGTCATAGCCCACACGCTGCAGTGCACGCTGCAGATACTCTCGCATCGACGTATCGTCTTCGGCTAGAAGGATCCTCGCCATCGCCTCTCTATGCTCTCACCAGATGCGTTTTGCCAGAAGCGAATACGCGCCTCGTGCGTTGCAGCCCCTCCACACCAGTCCTAAACTGGCACAAAAACAAGGATTGGCGCGAAAGCTCATCGTGACGCCGCTTGCTCCCCCAATCGTTCATCCGCCGCGCGGTTCCCTGCCCGTCCTGCTGTCCGTTCCGCATTCGGGGCGCGAGTATCCGGATTGGCTTGTCGAGACTGCGGCTGCTGGCAAACCTGCACTGACGACGCTCGAGGACCCGCTGGTCGACCGCCTTGTGTGGCGGGCCTTAAAGCTTGGTTGCGGGGCGGTGATTGCTCAAACACCCCGCGCAGCGGTTGATTGCAACAGAGCGGAAGATGACATTGATCCCGCGGTCGTCGATGGCGCCCGGCGTGGTCGCGTAACTGCACGGGCTCGCGGCGGCCTCGGCATTGTGCCGTCACGAACCCAGCAGCATGGCTATCTTTGGCGGCGGCCGATTACGCCCATGCAGCTTGATGAGCGGCTAGACCAGGCCCACCGGCCTTTTCATCGCGCGATCGAGGACCAGATTGCCTTGCTCCGCGATCGGTTCGGCTGCGCAATGCTGATCGACTGCCACTCGATGCCGCCCCCACCCCACGGAACTCCGCCGATCGTGTTCGGAGATCGCCGGGGACGCAGCGCTGAACCCTGGGTAAGCGAAACCGCGATCGCGGTTGCTGCTGCATGCGGCTACGCCGCGGGTCTGAACGACCCGTTTGCGGGCGGACATGTGATCGAGCGCCACGCATTCCCTGGCCGCAACATCCACGCGATCCAGGTCGAGGTCGACCGGCGCTGCTACCTGGACCCGACTCTTCGCGAACCCGGCGACGAGTTCGATCGCATTGCCGCGTTCACGGAAGCTCTCGCGATCGAACTCGGCGAAGCCCTGCTCCGCCGCCAGTTCGCGACCGCGGCGGAATAGCCAGCTTCAGGCGTTGGCAGGCGCTGGCTGCAAGACCTGCGCCGGCGCCTTGCCCTGCTGCATCTGCCTGCCGAATACCTGTCGCATCTCGGAAAGCGAAAAGAGATGGGCGTAGATGAGCGGCAAAATGCCGTTCTGGTTCATCCGCCTGAGCTCGTCGCCGCGAAGGTTCCTGAGCTTTTCCTCATCGACCATTCGGAAGCCACGATAGACAAACGGCTGCTCAAAACCCTCGGGTTGGATCGCGACCTCGCCGTCCATCAGAAGGTCGGCCTTGTTGAGCTCCTCAAGGAACGCGCCAGTGCGCTGGCCAGCAGCCTCGAATTGCTCACAAAACTGGAGAATTGCCTTGGTCGCCTCGCTCGGCTGCTCGCCATCGAACAGCGGCTGACCATCCTCAAAATCACCAACGGCATTGGCGGTCGGATCGAAGCAAAGCGAAAGTTCGTCGCTGTCCGGCCGCAGGCGGGCGAGCAGGAACGGATAGCGCCGCATATAGGCGGGGACGTAGATGTTGCTGTCGATGGCTCGGCCATCGTCGTCGAGGAAGACGTTGACGCCCTCGTTAAGGCCCATCAGGGCAATCGGGATGGGATTATCGCCGACCGAGAACACGATCGGATAATGCCGCTGAACGAGCGTGAACTCATCGACCGTCACCGGGATGGCGTGGGTGCGAGCCATCTGCGGCATGCGCAGGATCGGGCGGACCTTCATGCTGCCGTGCTGCGTCGCGTTGAGCGGCTCGATGGAATTGTAGAACAAAGGCAAGCTCTGGGTCGGGGCGGCAGTCGCCATCGAAGATCTCTCCTGGGACCCGGGCTTACGGCCGCGCTTTCAGCGAGCCCGCCGGCAAAAAACGGTCGACGCGCGCTCTATTGGCGTTGCCGCCGTTAAGCAAGTCGGCTCGGACCAGATGCCGGTTCGAGAGCCGGTAGTTCATTGAACATTCAACGCGCCGCTGCGAAGCGACGGGTAATGGCGGCGGGCTGCAGATGATTCCGGGGGCGATCCTCAGCTTCGTGCCGCTCCTGCTCGGCATTTTCGCTGCGCAGCCGGGAATCGTCGGGCAAACCGTTACTCGCCTCGTCGTCCAAGACGAAATAATCCTGAGGATACCGATACAGGCGCGTCCGCTAATGCCGCAGATCGAATGGGAGGAGCATAAGGGACCCAAGTGCATCGCCGTCGCTGAGCTCCGGCGAGCGATGATGTCCGGTCCCCAGCAAGTCGACTTCATCCTTGCGGATCGAAGCAGAGTGAGGGCGGAGCTTGATGAGGATTGCCCTGCGCTCGATTTCTACGGTGGGTTCTACCTGCAGCTGCAAGACGATCGCCTGTGCCGCGGCCGCGATGCGATCCATTCCCGCATGGGAGGAAGCTGCGCGATAGAGCGTTTCAAGCAGCTGGTACCGAAGATTCGCCGCCAGTAGCGAGATTGGCTCCGACTGTCGCGACGCCGGGGTTGGATTTTCGGATTAGAATCCCCACATTCCTTGACAAGCTAAAGGGCTTCGCACAGGCAGACGTCGCGCTGGCGACCGATATTGCGACCCCATTTTCATCCGGAAGAATCAATGTCCTTTGCCGAGCTCGGCCTTTCCGAAGAATTGCTCCGCGCGGTCGCGGACAGCGGCTATGATGAGCCGACACCCATCCAGCGGGCCGCCATTCCGTCCGTGTTGATGGGCCGGGACCTCGTCGGCCTAGCGCAGACAGGCACCGGCAAGACAGCAGGCTTCGTGCTGCCGATGATCGATATCCTGCACGAAGGTCGGAGCCGTGCAAGAATGCCCCGCTCGCTCATTCTCGAGCCGACGCGCGAGCTTGCGATGCAGGTCTCTGAAAATTTCGAAAAGTACGGAAAGTATCATCCGCTCTCGATGGCGCTGCTGATTGGCGGCGTGCAGATGGGAGATCAGATCGCCGCGCTCGAAAAGGGCGTCGACGTGCTGATCGCGACTCCTGGTCGCCTGCTCGACCTCTTCGGCCGCGGGAAAATCCTTCTGACCGGCTGTGAACTGCTGGTGATCGACGAAGCCGACCGGATGCTCGACATGGGGTTCATTCCCGACATCGAGGAAATCTGCGCGAAATTGCCGAAGAGCCGCCAGACCCTCCTGTTCTCGGCAACGATGCCGCCGCCGATCGCAAAGCTGGCGGCAAGGTTCCTCAATGAACCGCGGCGCGTCGAAGTCGCGCGCCCCGCGACCGCCAACGTCAATATCGAGCAGCTGCTAGTCGAGACATCCTCCGCTAAGAAAAAGGATGTTCTGAAAGACCTCATCAAGGGAGATGACGTCAAGAACGCCATCGTCTTCTGCAACCGAAAATCGACGGTTCGGGACCTCGCGAGCAGTCTCAAGCGTGCCCATGTCGCGGTGGGGCAGATCCATGGTGACATGGAGCAAAGCGAACGCATCGCCGAGTTCGACCGTTTCAAACGCGACGAAATCAACATTCTTGTCGCCTCTGACGTTGCGGCGCGCGGTCTTGATGTGAAGGGCGTAAGCCACGTCTTCAATTTCGACGTGCCGTGGCAGCCCGATGACTACGTGCATCGCATTGGCCGCACCGGTCGCGCCGGCGCCAAGGGCATCTCCATCACGCTCGCGACCCGCGAGGATGCGGAGCTCGTTGACCGCATTGAAAGGCTGACCGGGCAGAAGATCGTTCGGATCGGTTCGCAGCCGAAGCCTGAAAAGGCGGTCAGGTCCGAACAAAAGAAGCCCGAGCCCAAGCCCGAACAAAAGAAGCCTGAACCCAAGCCCGGGCAAGCGAAGGCCGCTCCCAAGCAGCGCCAGCAGCATAAGCCGGAGCCACAGCCACAGTCACAGCCACAGCCACAGCCACAGTCACGGTCACAGTCACGGTCACAGCCACAGCCACAGTCCCGCGAGCCTTCGCCGGTCGTCGAGGACATTTCGTCGGACTGGAACGGGCCGCTTCCCGGGTTCCTCTCGGTGAGTGCACTTTAGTCACATCGGTGACACTGGAAAGCGAGCCATCGCATTCCTAGCTGGTCGTCCCAAGCAAGAAAAAAGGGACCCCAGATGACCGAGTATGTGCCTCCCAAAGTGTGGAAGTGGGAACAGCCGAGCGGCGGGAAATTCGCGAACATCAATCGTCCCATTGCCGGCCCTACGCATGAGAGGGACCTGCCGGTCGGGAAGCACCCGTTCCAGCTTTATTCGCTCGCGACACCCAACGGTCAGAAGGTCTCGATCATGTTCGAGGAGCTGATTGAGAAGGGGTACAAGGACGCGGAATATGACGCGTGGCCGATCCGGATCGGCGAAGGCGACCAATTCTCCACCGGGTTTGTCGCAATAAATCCCAACAGCAAGATCCCTGCCCTGGTGGACCGAAGCGGCGCCGAGCCCGTAAGGATCTTCGAGAGCGGCGCCATTCTCGTCTATCTTGCCGAGAAGTTCGGCGAGTTTCTTCCGGCGTCTGGACCACAGCGAGCGGAAACCTTGTCGTGGCTCTTCTGGCAGATGGGGAGCGCGCCATTTCTCGGCGGAGGATTCGGGCATTTCTTCACCTACGCGCCCGAGAAGATCGAATATGCGATCAACCGCTATTCGATGGAGGCGAAGCGGCAACTCGACGTCCTGAACCGCCGCCTTGCCGAATGCGAATATGTCGCTGGCCCTAACTACACGATCGCCGACATGGCGATCTGGCCCTGGTACGGCGGTGTCGCGCTCGGTCGCACGTATGAAGGGGCAAGCGAGTTCCTCGCAACCCACGAATATGAGCATCTGATGCGATGGGCGAAGCAGATCGACGGCCGTGAAGCAGTGAAGCGCGGCCGCATCGTCAACAAGATGACAGGCGATCCTTCCGAACAGCTGCACGAGCGCCACGACCCAAGCGACTTCGAACTGCGCACCGAGGACAAGATCCAGCGGACGCCCGAGGAAGAAGACCTCGAGGCGGTCAGGGACGACGCGATCTAAACGTCATCAGACGCACGTAGCGAGATTACGCCGCCATCGGCAATGTCTCGCTACGCGCGCTCGGCAGACGGACGGTATCTTCGCAGGAATTCCGCCGCGAAGGAGGTCAGGCGCTGCCCGGCGATGGCGCTTCGCAAACCCTTCATCAGACGCTGGTAGAACCAGAGATTGTGCTGCGTCATCAGCATTGCGCCGAGAATTTCTCCCGATTTGACGAGGTGGTGCACGTAAGCGCGTTCGAACCTCGAGCATGCCGGACAATCGCATCCGGGCTCTATCGGATCCCTGTCCTCGGCAAACCGCGCGTTGCGCATGTTCAACGGCCCGTCGGCGGTGAACGCCTGTCCCGTCCGTCCTGAGCGGGTCGGAAGAACGCAATCGAACATGTCGATTCCGCGTACCACCGCCTCGACGATATCGTCCGGCTTGCCGACTCCCATCAGGTATCTGGGTTTATCGCTCGGCAGCATGCCGACCGCGAAGTCGAGGCATCCGAGCATCGCCTCCTGGCCCTCACCGACCGCAAGCCCTCCGACGGCATAACCGTCAAAGCCGATTCCGGTCAGCGCCGCTGCGGATTCGGCTCGCAAGCGCTCGTCGAGGCCGCCCTGCTGGATGCCGAAAATCGCCGCCCGTTCCGAATGTTCTCCACCACGTTCGAACTCGTCGCGGCTACGTTTGGCCCAACGGATGGACCTCTCCATCGCTTCGCGCTGTGCCTCGCGCGTCGCGGTCGTGGAAACGAGCTGGTCGAACTGCATGAGGATATCGCTGTCGAGTAGCCGCTGCACTTCGATCGAGCGCTCGGGCGAGAGCATGTGGCGTGAGCCGTCCAGGTGACTTGCAAAGGAGACGCCTTCTTCCGTCACCTTCGTAAGCTCCGAGAGGCTCATGACTTGGTAGCCGCCGCTGTCGGTCAGGACCGGCCGCGCCCACCCCATGAACCGGTGCAGTCCGCCCAGCCTGGCGACGCGCTCAGCGCCGGGTCGCAGCATCAAGTGATAGGTATTACCAAGGATGATGTCGGCGCCGCTCGCCTCTACGTCCTCGGGCCGCATAGCCTTCACCGTCGCCGCCGTGCCGACGGGCATGAACGCCGGTGTCCGGATTTTACCCCGGCCCATCATGATCAGCCCCGAGCGGGCTGCCCCGTCGGTATCGCCAATAGAGAATTGAAAGCGTGGCATTCGGAACACAAGGCTAGGGAAAGGAGGAGCGCACGCCGCTACAGGCTTGCCGCCCTATTGGGCAATCCATAACAACTGTTGTTGTGAAGTATGCGTGGACGTTCACTGCCTGCTTGATCTGCCTGCAAGGCTCGGCGAGCGCCGCAAGCGAGCCCTGCCCGCCGCGCGAGGTCGGCACCTATCCGTGGACGACCGACGGCGCTCTTCCAGGCGACCAATATGGATGGGTGTACCTGACGATCGGAAAAGATGGTCAGCCGCAGCAATGCGGCATGGGGCAGACGAACATTTTCGACTCCGACCTGCGCTTCTTCGTCTGCCGGGCCATGATGCGGGACTGGAAGCCGGCATCCGACGAAAAGGTCACTCCCGGCTCGGTCGTCAAGCGCCTTATGATCCTGCCCGGTCCGCACCATGACAAGGTTTACAAGGAAGCACGCAAGCGCTTTTTTGCCGAGCATCCTGATCAACGACCGGAATGCTATCCCGAATAGCTATTCGAATTATTGCGGGAGCGCGATCCGCGCCCTAGCGGTTCCGCTGCCATGGCGCTGATCGAAGACATCGAGAAGTTTGCGTTCATTGTCGGCGCTCCGCGCTGCGGGACGACGACAATGGCGCGCTGGCTGCAAGCGCATCCACAGATCCTGTTCCCGTTCGTCAAGGAACCGCACTTCTTCTGGCAATACGACCTTCGCGGGCTTGATAAAGAAGAGCTCAGACAGCGGGTTCAGCATGATTATCTCGGACACTTCTTTTCCCGAAGCAGCCCTGAGCAAACGGTCGGAGCCGACTGCTCCGTTTCCTATCTCTATGCTCCGGAACAACTGAAACCAGCCTTGGAGCTGTGGCCCAATTCGCGGTTCGTTGTCGGCGTGCGCGATCCGCTGACGCTGCTCCCGTCCCTGCACAAGCGGCTGATCTTCACTGGCGACGAAAACATCCGCCGCTTCGAGGATGCCTGGGCAGCCGTCCCCGATCGCGCCGCCGGCCGACGTATTCCCTGGAGTGCGATCGATCCACGATGGCTGCGCTATGACGAGGCTGCTCGCTATGGCACCTTTGTCGAGCGGCTGTTCGCGGCCGTGGGAGAAGAGCGATGCCTCGTCATGGTCTTCGACGACCTCGTCGCTGACCCTGGAGCGCAGCACCGCCGCCTGCTCGACTTCGTTGGCCTGCGCCAGGTTCCGCCTCCGAAGCTGAAGGCCGAGCGCCAAGGCAAAGGCGTGCGATACCTGTTTCTTCAGCAGCTCTTGAAGCGACCGCCCCGCGCGCTTCATCCCTACCTTGCAAGTCGAAGGCACCAAGGCCGCTTTGACAAAACCGCCGGCAGACAAGCCAGCAAGACCGAACCGGGCAGCGATTCCATGTCGCTCCGAAAACGCCTGCTTCGCTGGAACAGGCTGCCGGACGAGAAGCGCCCATTAGCAATTGCGGTCCAGCACGATATCGAGGGTCATTACAGAAGCGAGATCGACAAGCTCGGAAAGCTGATCGGCCGCGACCTTAGCCATTGGCTGCGCCCGCGCTGACTGCCCTTAGTCTGCCGACGGGACGAGCAGGCTTGCGTCGCCGTAGGAATAGAAGCGGTAGCCGGAGGCGATGGCGTGCGCATAGGCGGACCTCATCACGTCAAGGCCCATCAGGGCGCTAACCAGCATGAAAAGGGTGGAGCGCGGGAGGTGGAAATTGGTGAGCAGCCCGTCAATCGCCTTGAAGCGATAGCCAGGCGTGATGAAGATCGCCGTGTCGCCTTCGAAGGGCCTGATGATGCCTCTGTCATCCGCCGCACTCTCGAGTAGGCGCAAGGAGGTTGTCCCGACAGAGATCAGCCTGCCGCCGGAACTGCGCACTGAATTCAGCCTATCGGCGGTCGCAGCATCGATGCGGCCCCATTCGGCGTGCATCTTATGCTCGTCGATCCGCTCGCTCTTGACTGGCAGAAACGTCCCGGCCCCGACATGGAGAGTGAGGGTCTCCAATGCGATCCCGCGCGCCTTGATCGCCTCGAGGAGGCGGGGAGTGAAGTGCAGCGCCGCCGTCGGCGCCGCGACGGCACCCTCCTCGCGCGCGAACATCGTTTGATAGTCTTCCTTGTCCGCCTCATCGATGTCGCGGCGCGACGCGATATAGGGCGGCAATGGCATTCGCCCCGCGCGCTCGAGGAGCAGCTCGACGGGCTCCTCGCCGTGGAAGTGAAGGAGCGCCGAGCCATCCTCCGCCTTCTCCACGACCGATGCGTGAACTCCAGCTCCGAAGTCGATCGTGTCGCCGACCCGCGCGCGCTTGCCGTTGCGCAGGAACGAGTGCCATTCGCGCGACCCCTCGCGCTTGTGCAAGGTTGCGCCGATGCTGGCCTCCCCTCGCCTGCCTTCGAGCTGGGCCGGGATCACCTTCGTATCGTTGAACACGAGCACATCACCTTCGCGAAGAAGGTCCGGTAGGTCCAAAACTCGACGGTCGGATATTCGCTTGCCCTCGACAAAGAGCAGACGCGCAGCATCGCGCGGGCGGGCCGGCCTAAGGGCAATCCGGTCGGCAGGAAGATCGAAATCGAAATCGGCAACGCGCATCGCGCGTGCCCCTTAGCCTCCTAGGTACGCCCTCACAATTTTTGTCGGGTCGGCCGGCGGTTCGCCCGGGGCGATGCGGTCTACGTTATCCATGCCCGCCACGACGCGGCCGATCACGGTGTAATTCCCATCCAGGTTATGGTTAGGCACGAACATAATGAAGAACTGGCTGTTGGCCGTATCGGGGTTGTCAGTGCGGGCTGCGCCTACCGTACCCCGCAGGAAGGGCACCGAACTAAACTCGGCCTTGAGGTCAGGAAGCTTGGAACCGCCCTCGCCGGTGCCGGTCGGATCGCCGCCTTGCGCCATGAAACCCGGGATGACACGGTGGAATATGAGGCCGTCGTAGAAGCCCTGCCGGACCAGTGTCTGAATGCGTTCGATGTGGTGGGGCGCCAGATCGGGACGAAGCACGATCTCGACCGTTCCCCCGCTCGACAGGTCAAGGAAGAGGTGGTTCGCCGGGTTAGCGACAATCTCGGGTGGTGCGGCAGCGCTCGGAGCAACTGGCGCAACCGGTGCCGGCGCCGCCGCGAGCAGCAATGCCGCAAGCGGCAGTGCGAAAAGAGCCTTACTCAGCATTTCCCTCCCCAATCGTGTCCAGGCATCTTCTTGGGCACGCGTCCGTGAGCGGATCCTTAACCGCCATTGAGATGTCGGCGGACGTCCTTGGCAACGGCGGGCGGCACGAACTTCTCGATGGCGCCCCCGAAGCGGGCGATTTCCTTCACGAGCTTGGAGGCGATCGGCTGCAGGGAAACATCCGCCATGAGAAACACTGTCTCGATGTCGTCGTTGAGCTGTTGGTTCATCCCGGCCATCTGGAACTCATATTCGAAGTCGGCGACGGCTCGGAGGCCTCGCAGGATCATTGAGGCACCCTGCGCCTCGGCAAAGTCCATCAGCAGCGAATCGAATTCGACGACGTCGATCTTGCCGGGAATGCCGGCAATCTCGCGCCTGACCATGGCCAGCCGATCAGCAACCGTGAACATCGGTTCTTTCGAGGGATTGGTAGTCACGCCGATCACCAGCTTGTCGACAAGGTGCGCGCCGCGCCGGATGATATCGAGATGCCCGAGCGTGATTGGGTCGAACGTCCCCGGATAGACTGCCACTTTCATCAATGGTCTCTTTCTATCGCGAAGCGCGCGATGGCGCGCAGAAGGTCGGCTTCCTGGCCATGACTTGAGAGGTGTTCGATTGCCTGTTCAACCAAGAAGGTCGCCTGCTGGCGAGCACGAGCCTCGCCAAGGAGGGAAACGAAGGTGGCCTTGCCGGCATGGGCGTCGCGTCGCGTTGGCTTGCCCGCTGCGGTTTCGTCTCCACTATGGTCAATGAGGTCGTCAGCGATCTGGAACGCGAGGCCGATATTTCTTGCATAGCCGCGATAAGGCCTTCGCGCGTCGGCCGGCATCTTGTTCATGATGCATGCCGCCTCGACGGCATACTCGATGAGCGCGCCCGTCTTTAGCTGCTGGAGGCGCGTGATCGATGGCAGGTCGAGTTCCTGCCTTTCGGCCGCTAGATCCATCATCTGACCACCAGCCATGCCGTTGGGCCCCGCCGCTTTGGCCAGCTCCAGAACGAGGTCGGAGCGGACCCACGGGTCTTCATGGGTCTCCGGATTTGCCAGGATCTCGAATGCGAGCGCGTGCAGGCTGTCTCCGGCAAGAACAGCCGCCGCCTCTCCAAATGCCCTGTGCACCGTTGCCTTGCCGCGCCTCAGCTCTGCATCATCCATGCATGGCAAGTCGTCGTGGATCAGCGAATAGACGTGGATTGCCTCGATCGCGCAGCCGACCCGCAGCGCGCGTTGGCGGCCGATCGCAAACAGCCGCGACGCGGCGACCGTGAGTAGCGGGCGAAGGCGCTTGCCGCCGCCGATCGCAGCATGACGCATCGCCTCGTAAAAGGGATCGCGGCTGTCCCCGGTGCTCGTCAGAAGCTTTTCGAAGAAACGATCAACCTCGGCGGAGACAGCTCTCGCCTCACCCTCGAGCTCGTGCGCGAGCCGGTCGATCGTCTCAACCGACATCGAAGGGGTCGAGCCCGGCCGGCTTGCCGTCGCTGCCGAACGCGATCTGCTCGATCCGCGCCTGAGCATCCTTAAGGCGTGCTTCGCAGTGACGCCGGAGGCGGTCGCCTTCCTGGTAAAGCTCGATCGACTGGTCGAGCGGCGCCTCGCCCTTTTCGAGCGTGCGGACGATTTCCTCGAGTCGCCTCAACGCGTCCTCGAAGCTCAGCTGTTCAACATCGCTCGTACCGGCGGTGGCCATGGCCTGAAGTGTGAGCCGCGCTAGAGTTCAAATCAAGCGATCAGCTATTCGATCGGCCGATTGGTGAACGGGTCGCGGATCCCGGGCACAACCTCGTCGCGCAGGTCCTCGCCGGCCTCGGCAAGCGCTGCCTCCGCCTCGCGCGCATGCTGCTCGCGCTCGCTGCGAAGCTGCTCGATCAGCGCCTCGCGGTCGCTATCGAGCCGCGTGTCCGTCGGCGCCTGCAGCCCGGCGGCCTTCGCGGCCTTGGCGACCGCCGCGTCGAGCTCGCGCTGGGTCGTGAGGCCGAGCGTAACCGGATCTTTCGGCGTGATGTTCGCCATGTTCCAGTGAGTGCGGTCGCGGATCGCAGCAATGGTCGTGCGCGTGGTTCCGATCAGCTTGCTGATCTGGCCGTCGCTGACCTCGGGATGGTTCTTGATGATCCACGCGATTCCGTCAGGCTTGTCCTGACGCTTGCTGACCGGGGTATAACGGGGCCCCTTGGTGCGACGCACTGCTTCCGGAGCCTTATGCATCTGGAGATGGTAGTCGGGATCGCGCTGACCCTTTTCGATCTCCTCATGCGTAAGCTCGTTCGCCCGGATCGGGTCGCGACCGGTCAACTTGGTCGCGGCGGTGTCGTCGGCGATTGCCTGCACCTCGAGGATGTGGAGACCGCAAAATTCAGCGATCTGCTCGAAGGTCAGCGAGGTATTGTCGACCAGCCAGGCGGCAGTCGCATGGGGCATCAGGGGCTGGGCCACTGGGATTCTCCCGAAAAATTCGAACGTTCCGAAATGAATAGGGCCGCCCCTCTCGGAGCGGCCAGCTTAGCGGGCGATGTAGTCCTGCCGCCTTTGACGGGCAAGCCTTGTTAGGCGTCCATCGGCACGAAGCGCGGCTGGGCTCTCATGCGTTCAATCCACTGCAGGACATGGGCGAAGTCGCCAAGGTCAATTCCAGCGTCGCCTGCGACATGCGTGTAGGCGAAAAGACAAATGTCGGCGAGGCTCATTGCACCGCCGACGAACCACTGCCGAATACTCAAATGTTCGTCCATCAGCCTCAGCGCCTCGTCCGCGGCGGTGCGCTTGGGGATCATCTGCAGCCGCTGGAGCTCGGTCAGCCTGTCCAGCCCGACCCATCCCGTCCAGAAGCGCAGCGTCGCGATGTTCGGCTCGTGATTATACTGCTCCCAGAACATCCAGCGGAGCATGTCGGCGTGGTCGAACCGCTCTGCTGGAACGAGGTTCGTTCCTGCCGCGAGGAAATAGCAGGCAGCATTGCTCTCGGGAATGAACCGGTCACCCACCTGAAGCACGGGAATCCGGCCATTTGAATTGACGCTCCGGATGAATTCGGGCGTCCGCGTCTCTCCCTTCAGAATGTCATATTCGCGCCGGTCCAGATGAATTCCGAGGAAGGCAGCGGTGAGCCTTACCTTGTAGCAATTGCCTGACGCTGAATATTCGTGGAGCAGCAACGATTGCTCCCTGGCTCGCTCCGGCATCTCGTCAGCCAACTTCTAGAACGATCTTGCCGACATGCTCGCCGGCTTCCATCCGGGCATGCGCTGCGGCGGCATCCGCGAGCTTGAAGCTGCTGTCGATGACCGGCTTCAGCCGGCCGCCTTCGACATAGGGCCAGACTGTCTTGGCGATCTCGTCGGCAACCATTGTCTTGAACTCGATTGAGCGCGGCCGGAGCGTCGAGCCCGTTAGCGTCAGGCGGCGGCGCATGATGTCGAAGATCGGGATTTCAGCGGTCGGACCGCGCTGGACCGCAATCGAGACATGGCGACCTTCCGTGGCAAGGCAGGCGAGGTTGCGCGGAACATAATCACCTCCAACCATGTCGAGGATCACATTCACCCCGGCCCTTTGCGTGACGCGGTGAACCTCTTCGACAAAGTCCTGCTCGCGATAGTTGATCGCGGCATCGGCGCCGAGTTCCATCGCGCGGGCGCATTTTTCATCGGAGCCGCAGGTCACGATGACCTTGAGGCCGAACAACCGGCCAAGCGAGATCGCCATGGTTCCAATCCCGCTCGTACCGCCATGGACGAGCGCCCAATCGCCATCCGCCGCAAAGCCCCGCTCGAAGAGGTTTACCCAAACGGTGAACAGGGTTTCGGGGAAGGCGGCGGCTTCGACGAGGGAAATGGCATCGGGCACGACGAGGCAGGTTCCGATGGGAGCGACGCAATATTCGGCGTACCCACCCCCCGCGAGCAGCGCGCAGACGTTGCGCCCCATGAGCTCCTTCGGACCGTCGACTATCTCGCCCGCGACCTCGAGCCCGAGGATGTCGGGGGCGCCCGGCGGCGGTGGATACATGCCCTTGCGCTGCAAAATATCGGGCCGGTTGACGCCAGCCGCCGCAACTTTGACCAGAACCTCCTCCGGGCCGCGCCGGGGAACCGGTCGCTCGGCAAGTCGAAGCTCGCCGCCATCGGCGATGATGGCACGCATGGATGAAGGAAAGCAGCTCAAAGCGAGCCGCTTATTGACAGCGCCGTGTTACGGGTCAACGATTCATGGCGATGGATCTCGACGACCTATTCCCGAGCAAGCCCGAGGACCCGCTCGTCGCTCTTGCAAGGCAGGACCTCGACCCGATGTCGATGGAAGAGCTCAACGCGCGGATCGAGGCGCTCAGAGTTGAAATCGCCCGCGTCGAAAACCACATGAAGCGGGTGCAGGACCACCGCTCCGCGGCGGAAGAGCTGTTCAAGAAATCATGAACGTAGACCTCATGCGATCTCGAAACCGCGTGAAGTCCCCATTCAGCCTCCGAACAGCTCGCAAGGCGATAATCTGTTGAAAAGCCGGGACACGGCCCTTGATTGCGGCGTTCCCGCGTATGACATTCGATTCAAAGCCCGCGGGCTTCCCTGCGGGCGCGGGAGTACAAGCCCAAATGCCTAGTTTTGCTCGCGAACTCGAACAAACCCTCCACAATGCGCTGGGCGAAGCCAGCAAGCGCCGGCACGAGTATGCGACCCTTGAACATCTTCTCATCGCTCTCATCGACGATGAGCATGCCTCAAAGGTCATGACCGCTTGCGGCGTAAGCCGCGATGAGCTCCGCGCATCAGTGAAGCAGTATCTCGACAATGAACTTGGCGCGCTCGTCGCTGACAGCGCGACCGATCCGACGCCGACGAGCGGGTTCCAGCGCGTCGTCCAGCGCGCGATCCTGCATGTCCAGTCTTCGGGCCGGGACGAGGTGACGGGCGCAAACGTCCTCGTCGCGCTTTTTTCGGAGCGCGAAAGCTACGCGGTCTATTTCCTCCAGCAGCAGGACATGAGCCGGCTCGATGCCGTCACCTATATCAGCCATGGAGTCGGCAAGGGCGAGACCTCTTCAGAGCCGCGCGCTCCTGAAGGCACCGAGGAAAAGAGCGAAAAGGAGAGCGGGAAGAAGGAATCGGCTCTCAAGCAATTCACCGTCGATCTCAACGAAAAGGCCCGCGCCGGCAAGGTCGATCCGCTGATTGGGCGCATGCCGGAAGTCGACCGAACTGTTCAGATCCTCTGTCGTCGCTCGAAGAACAACCCGCTCTACGTTGGCGATCCGGGCGTCGGTAAGACGGCAATCGCCGAAGGGCTTGCGCGCAAGATCATCGAGGGCGACGTCCCCGAGGTCCTCAAGGGTGCAACGATCTACGCTCTCGACATGGGCGCGCTGCTTGCGGGTACCCGCTATCGCGGCGATTTCGAGGAGCGGTTGAAGTCGGTCGTATCCGAGCTCGAAAAGCTTCCTAACGCGATCCTGTTCATCGACGAGATCCACACCGTGATCGGGGCCGGCGCCACGAGCGGGGGCGCGATGGACGCCTCGAACCTCCTGAAGCCGGCACTATCGAGCGGCGCCATCCGCTGCATTGGCTCGACCACATACAAGGAATTTCGCAATCACTTCGAAAAGGATCGAGCGCTTCTGCGCCGGTTCCAGAAGATCGATGTCAACGAGCCTTCGATCGAGGATACGATCAAGATTATTGCCGGCCTGCGGTCGTCCTTCGAGGGGCACCACCACGTTCGCTACACGCCGGATGCGATCAAGTCGGCGGTGGAGCTCAGCGCGCGGTATATCCATGACCGCAAGCTTCCCGACAAGGCGATCGACGTGATCGACGAGGTGGGCGCGATGCAGATGCTTGTGCCGCCCAGCCGTCGCAAGAAGGTCATCACCCCCAAGGAGATCGAGGCTGTCGTCGCGACAATCGCTCGCATTCCGCCCAAGTCGGTCAGCGCGGACGACAAGTTCGTCCTCGAGCATCTCGAAGCGGACCTGAAGCGCGTGGTATTCGGCCAGGACCTTGCGATCGAGAAACTAGCGTCGGCGATCAAATTGTCGCGCGCGGGCCTGCGTGAACCTGACAAGCCGATCGGCAACTATCTGTTCTCGGGGCCGACCGGCGTCGGCAAGACGGAAGTGGCGCGGCAGCTCGCCTCCATTCTCGGCATTCCTCTGCAGCGCTTCGACATGTCGGAATACATGGAGCGCCACTCCGTCAGCCGGCTGATCGGTGCCCCGCCTGGCTATGTCGGCTACGACCAGGGAGGCCTCCTTACCGATGCTGTCGACCAACATCCCCATAGCGTCTTGCTGCTCGACGAGATCGAGAAGGCCCATCCGGACCTGTTCAACATCCTCTTGCAGGTGATGGACAACGGGAAGCTTACCGATCACCACGGCAAGACGGTCGACTTCCGGAACACCATCCTCATCATGACCACCAATGCTGGCGCTGCCGATATGGCGCGCGAGAGCATCGGGTTTGGCGCCGCAACGCGGGAGGACGCGCAGGAGGACGCGGTCAAGAAGATGTTCACACCGGAGTTCCGCAACCGGCTCGATGCGATCGTGCCGTTCAGCTACCTGCCGCCCGCAGTCGTTGCACGCGTGGTCGACAAGTTCATCCTTCAGCTCGAACTGCAGCTTGCCGACCGGAATGTGCATATCGAGCTCGACGACGAGGCGCGTCAGTGGCTTGTCGATCGCGGATATGACAAGCTCTATGGTGCGCGTCCGATGGGCCGCCTCGTCCAGGAGAAAATCAAGCAGCCCCTTGCCGAGGAGCTGCTCTTCGGGAAGCTGGTCAACGGCGGCGAAGTCAAGGTCAGGATCAAGGACAATGCCCCGTCGTTCGAGATCGTCCCTGCGCCCCCCAAGCCTGTGAAGGCGAAGGGCAGTGTCAAATCGAAGGCCAAGGCGCCTGCCAAGAAAAAGGCCGGCGGAGACGCTCCGGCGGCCGAATAGCGGATCGCGGCAGGATAGGGAGGGCCGGGAGGAAACTCCCGGCCTTCTTCATGCGTGGCGAACCAGTTCGGGTTTCAACTTTTCGACTGGACCGCGATTACGCCTTTTGATCCGTTCGCCGCGGGGCTCACGTAAATCGTGAAAGGACTGCCGTCCTTCGTCCTGCCGGTCACGGTTTCGCCAGAGATCGCAACCTTCACTCCCTGCTTGTTGAACTGGTCGGCGAAATAGGCCCGCACCTGCTCCGGCGGAGCGGGGGCAGTGAAATTCATATCGACGGTAGCACCGCGATCATGCGCGTCGAGATTGAAGCCCGTCACCGAGCTTCCGGGCATGAGCTTGACCCCGTCGATGTCGACATTGCCATTGCGCATGATGCCCGTCGGCACCTTCACCTGTCCTTCAGCAATCGGCAGATTGAAGGCGATATGGCCGCTCTCGTCGGCGTGGATGCTGACATTGTCGTCGCCAGCCACCGGGTTCCTGGAATGCACGTTGCAGCCGGCGACCAACGGCAAAACCAATAGAAGCGCTGAACGGTTCATGAGACCTCCTGTGTTATCTTTATAACACAGTAAGCCCGATGGACGTCAAGCTGCATCACAAAGCGCCATATTCATCGCGCCGCTTCCACCATATGCCGTCCTCCTCGTTGCGTCCGAGCGGTGCACGGTCGAGCCACTGATAGGCTCCCCATAGAATGTCGAGGCCTCGCCCGTACGTGGAATAAGTGTGGTGGACCTGGCCACCCTCGAGCACGAAAGCACTCATCCCGGGCATCTCGCGCAGGAAGGTCGGCAAGTTTACCCCACACATCGCCGCGAACCCGTTTGGCGCACCGGTCGCTGTGGGAGCGATCGGTTCCTGCTTGGCGAAATTATAGTCGTAGCCTTCGCCTTGCTGCGTCTCGCTGAAGCCAACGCCGTAGTCGAAGTTGAAATCGCTCGCGAAGGAGGAGGCCCAGGGAAACGTCCAGCCCATCTTCATCTTTCGCTCGCGCAGCTTTGCGAGAGGCGCACGCGATATGGCCCAGAGCATCACGTCGTGATGCGCAAGATGTTCCCAGAAACCGTTGAAGCCGTCGGCGATCATCGAACAGGACGGGCATGGTGCGGTGTAATCAGGACCGAACATCAAGTGATAAACCAGAAGCTGCGAACGGCCGCTGAACAGGTCCTTCAGGCTCTTCTCGCCCTCCTCGGTGTCGAAGCGATAATCTTTCTCGACGCGCACCCAGGGAAGCGCCTGGCGCCTTTGCGCAAGTTCATCGCTCTTGCGTGTGAGCTCCTTCTCGGACTTCAGCAGTTCAAGACGAGCGCTCAGCCATTCCGCTCGGCTTGCAATTCGATGGGCCTGTTCAACCGTCGCCATGATCGCCTCCCTGGATAATGTCGGCACTGCAAGAGCGCTCCGCAGCCGGCCACCGGAATTATCGCGGCAGCAAGCCAGGCCGTCACTTCGACGCAGAGCGGGCACATGGCCTAGGCCAGTGCCTTGGCGACGGCCTCGCTCGACTTTGCGTGAAGCGCCCAGAAATCCCTGACGCTCCGGCCTGCAAGCCGCTCCTGCAGTACCGTGAGATGCGAATTCCAGCCGCTGCCGAAATCCTGGGCGCCGACCGGGCTCACGATCCCGCTATGGGTCAGGACGAGCTTCGTGCGAGCGCCAAGGGCTGTAAGCTCGTAGGTCACAACGCCGTTCTTGCCGCCCTGAAATGTCGTCTCGAGAAGCCGCGGCGGATCGAACCTTATCACCCTCTCGGTGAAGGAGATGCCTTTGGCACAAGCATGGTTCTCCGGGTAAGGAACAGGATCGTCGGAGAGATTGTCATGGTCGACGATCAGCTCGAACTCCCCGCCGCTCGTCGCGTCGGTTCCGCCCATGAACCACTGGCGGCGGAGCCTGGCCTCGGTGAGATAGTTCCACACGGTTTCGATCGGCGCATCGAGAAGACGCGCGAGGCGGATTGTGTCGGGGGCGAGGCGTTCGACGGGCGACAAGACTTCCTCAACCATTTGGCTCCTCCTTGCTATGCTGTTCGACAAGCTCCTGAAGGCGATCAAGGCGAGCGGACCAGAATGTTTCCCATTGCCTGAGCCAGCTATCGGCTTCCTTGAGCGGTTCAGCCTTGAGGCTGCAGATTTGCTTGCGGCCGGCCTTTCTCCGCTCGACCAGGCCCGCCTGCTCGAGCACCTTCACGTGCTTGGCAGCGCCCGCGAAGCTCATCGCGAACGGCTCGCCAAGCTCGCCAATCGATTTGTCCCCGAGCGCGAGGTTCGCGAGCATGCCGCGACGGGTCGGATCGGCAAGCGCGCGAAACGTGGTGTCGAGTCGATATTCAACCATGAGGTTATATTTAGGCAGTCAGGCACTATTGTCAACCATCTGGTTTAACAATTGGCCGATCCTCATTCCCCCGCTTGCGGGAATAGCCGGAAAAGTGAATCGTTCGCGCCGATGAATCTGGAGGGACTTACGTGACACTGACGAAGCTTTCGCCGCTGGCGATCCTGGTTGCGGCGACTGCGCTCGCAGTTCCTGCCGCCGCGACCCCGGCAACTGGGCCGAACCGCTATCTCACCGGTTCAGACCTCTTCAACTTGGAAGTTGCTACCGATCCGCAGGTCAGCCCCGACGGGCGAACGATCGCCTATGTCCGCAAGTCGAACGACATCATGACCGACAAGGCGCGCCCAACCATCTGGCTGGTCGATGTCGCAAGTGGGCAGCAGCGCCCGCTTGTCGCTGGGTCCGGTTCCTACTTCTCGCCGCGCTGGTCTCCCGACGGCAGCCGGATCGCCTATGTCGCGTCGGAGGGGGCAAGCCCGCAACTTTATGTCCATTGGCTGGCGAGCGGGGAAAGCGCAAAGATCACCGGTCTTCCCGACAGTCCCGCCGCACTTGCCTGGTCGCCCGACGGGCGGCGGATCGCCTACACGATGTTCGTCCCTGACGAACCGGCGGCTCTTGGCAAAGCTCCTGCAAAGCCCGACGGCGCCAAATGGGCCGAGCCGCTTCAAGTGATCGACAAGGTGACCTATCGCACCGACGACGATGGCTATCTGAAGCCAGGCTATTACCAGCTGTTCTACGTTCCTTCTGATGGGGGCGCTCCAAGGCAGCTCACTTTTGGTACGACCAATGCCGGCGGTTCGGTCAGCTGGTCACCTGACAGTCGATCGATCCTGTTCAGCGCCAACCTCTCTCGAAACTGGGAGCGTGAGCCGGTCAACAGCGAAATCTACCGCATCAGCCTTGATGGCGGCGCACCGGTCGCATTGACGGACCGCAACGGACCGGACGCCGCGCCCGCCGTCTCTCCCGACGGTCGCCACGTCGCTTATGTGGGTTTCGACGATAAGCAGCTTGGCTACCAGAACACCAAGCTTTCGGTCATGAACCTCGATGGCTCTGACAAGCGCGTCTTGGCCGCCAGCCTCGACCGGTCGGTGTCGAACCCGGTCTGGAGCCCTGACAGCCGCGCCATCTATGTCGAGGTCGAAGACCACGGCACGAACAAGATCGATCGCGTGGGCCTCGACGGCTCCATCCGCGAGATTGCAAGCGGCCTGACTGGCGGTGAACTGGACCGACCTTATACTGGCGGCGAATTCGATGTCGCGAAAAGATCTGGCACCGTCGTCGCAACGGTCGGCGACCCGCTCCACCCGTCGGACATTGGTGTCGTCGCCAACGGCGCCGTGAGGCGGATCACGCACCTCAATCAGGACCTTGACGGGAAGGCGCTGGCGCAGGTGCAAAAGCTGCCAGTCGCATCAAGTGTCGACCAGCGCCCGATCGACGCCTGGATGGTCACGCCTCCCGACTTCGACCCGGCGAAGAAATATCCCCTGATCCTGGA